>JAZNRO010000054.1:0-21559 GCA_045590715.1 Eubacteriales bacterium
TTTTTTATTCCATTAAGCGCAAATAAGTTTCTTTATCCAAGATACCGGTTACGAAAAGGCCGTGATCCGCCTGAAAATCTTCAAGGGCCTTTGCCATTTCTCCCTCCGTTCTTCTGCCCGAAGGATATGGCAAATAGCCAAGGTAAGAAAGCCTATCCCATGCGCTGTGCCAGTCTTCTTCGCTCATTTCCCAAGGGGAATATTCTTCTTTTCTGCCAAGGAAAGGATCTCTGCCGAATAAAAACTCTCTTTTCCAGTCTACCAATTCCTCTTCTTCAAAAGCAAAATTCTCCGAGCCGGGCGGAGTCTGGGGCATCTCCTGGGGAAGATCCGGTATCAGTGCCCTGGCAGAGCCGGCGGGGAAACAACCGGCCCCTACGGCCCGAGTGATCGCGGCAATTCTGGTTCGGGTAGCCGCTCCTACGATTCCGTCCGGGGTAAGACCGAAGATCCGCTGGAATACGATGACCGCTTCTCTTGTCCGTCTGCCGAAAGCCCCGTCTACCTGAACGGTGGGAATAGGAGATAGGGCTCTTCCGATCCGGTTTAAATTTTGCTGAAGAGAAGCCACGTCACTTCCCTCCGAGCCCAGGCGAAGGGTACGGCCGCTGACGGTAGGACCGTTATCAAAACAGCCGGACGCCGTAGAGCCGTAAACCCGGTTTAAAGCATTCCAGGTCTCTCTGCCGATGACCCCGTCGTCATCAAGGCCAAAAAGACGCTGAAATTCCCGCACGGCATTTCTCATACGGCTACCGAAAACCCCGTCTTCCTCCAAAGCACCGATGGTAACGAAGATGGAGCGAATCCGATTTAAAAGAATCTGGGCGTAAAGCACGTCATCCCCGGAAGAACCAAAGCGAAGCAGATTTCCCGGATAGGGCCGAAGCACCAGTTTTCCCCCTTCCGTTACGTCCTGGTATACGGAAACGATGCGATTCCAGGTGCTTTCCCCTACGATACCGTCTTCATTTAGTCCGTAAGTACGCTGAAAGGCCCGCACGGCGTTTTCCGTTCCCCGACCGAAAAAGCCGTCGATATCAAGGTCTGCCAAAAAGGGATTATAGGCGGCCAGTGTTTTTAAGTAAAATTGCAGATTCTGTACTGCCGTTCCCGTGTCACCGAAACGAAGAATGCCCGGGTAGGAATTATCGTCGTACTGGGGCCTTTCCCCTTCGCTATTTAATTCCGCAAGGCGTTTTACCGCTACGTAAATATAGGAAATGCGATACCAGGTGCTCTTTCCTACCACCCCGTCCGGAGTCAGGTCGAAAATACGCTGGAAGGTGCGAACCGCCGCGGCCGTTTCCGGACCGAATACCCCGTCTACGGTAGTAATGGCGGGAATGGAAGGGTAATTGACCCGAATGCGGTTCAGTTGCTGCTGGATGGTGCGCACGTCCTGACCGGAAGAGCCGGTGCGCAGGGGGGAGCCGGGGTAAGAACTTTCAATGGCTCTGATATTATTGGTGGTAGCGATCTCCACGTCCCCGTAATAAAATTGCAGGATCTCCAGCGCCCGTCTTCCGTTGTTGGCAAGGGTTACCGTACCCCACTGGGAAAGACCGGCGCAGGTAACGGTGGTTCCGTTGCAGTACTCTGCAAAAAAAGGATCGATCCTGCCGGGACGGCGGATGTAATTGTTAAAAATATCGTCTACGATGCGGGAGATATTATCAAAAATATTTCTTCCGTATACGAAATATTGGTCGTAAGCGGTAGAATTGGTAATGTTAAAATTATACCCTCTGGAAGGATACCACTCGGTAAAAATACGGTTTAAAACAAAAGAGATCTGACATAGGATATTGGCCCGCAGACTTTCCTCCGGCCAGGTGGGATAAACTTCACTGGATGCTACGTTTTTTATGTAGTCCACAAAAGGTACGGTAACGTTAGAGGCAGAGGCAGAAGGGGCACCCAGATGCACCGTTACCCGTTCGGGAATAAATACCTGGCGAAGCACTCTGTCGCTTTCCGAAGGGCCTTCGATCCGATTTTCCGGTGTGGTGCGCAAAGCGTGAGGGCCGATTTCGTATTCCAAAACCTCCGTTTCACTGGCGCCGCTGGGGATCATTTCCGCCGGAAGTACGCTTTTCTCCCCGGCAAAGATCTGAATTCCCCGAATCAAAAACGTATAAAAGCCACCCGCTTCAATGGTAGCATCCACCGTAGAATAAGGCTGTGGTTCACTGGGTCTTAAGGAAAGTTCCCTCTCGGGGGCGTCAATGAGAAATTCACGGGACACCGAGCCGTTTCCCGCCGTTACCAGATCCTCCCCTACCAAAGTTCCGTCCGGCAAAGTGACCCGCACCCTGGCCTCCACCACGGGAAAAGCACTGTCAGCTGTACGAATGTTAAAACGTAGGCTTCCTTGTGGCATAACATTCTCCTTTCAAAAATCAAGCGTTTTTCCTATTTTATGCAAAAAGTCCCGGCTCTGTTCCATCATTCGTTGACAAAAGACGTCTTTTTTGATATGATAAACAAAATTTTATTTGAGGTTTTTTATGGCAAGAAGAAAAACGGTAGAGGTCCGCAGCATCGTGTACGCCGCCTGCTGTCTGGCCCTTTGTATGGTACTTCCCCTCTTTACCGGAAGCATTCCCAATATTGGAAAACAGTTTGCCCCCATGCACTTTCCCGTGTTCCTTTGCGGCTTTATTGCCGGTCCCTTCTGGGGCGGAGTAGTAGGCTTTATCGCGCCTTTTCTGCGCAATTTTATTTTCGGCACCCCCTTTCTTTATCCCAACGCCTTAAGAATGGCTTTTGAATTACTCGCTTACGGCGCCGCCGCCGGCTTTTTCTACCGCCACCTTCCCAAAAAGCCCTACGGCATCTACTTTTCCCTTTTATCGGCCCAGTTTTTCGGCAGACTTGCCTGGGGCCTTGCCCAGTATTCTTTAAGCCTTCTGGATCAGGGTAATGAATTTTATCTGGAGATGATCGTTACCCACACGATCTCCTCTTCCCTTTACGGCATCGCCATTCAGCTGATCCTCATTCCCCCCATCGTATTTGCCATGCAAAAGGCAAGATTTATTTCAAAATATTAAAAAAATACCCGAATCTTACGGATTCGGGTATTTCTTTTTCAGGCAAAGATCTCTCTTTCCCTGAAAACCGGTCTTCTGCGAAGGGCCGCCGCAAAAGCGGCAAGACGGGCCTGGCTGTCCATCTTATCCTCTTTCCGAGGAAGTTTGCCCTTTACCCGGTAGCGCCTAGGCTCGGTGCGAACCAATTTAGGCTGAATGGAAAGCATGGCAAGGCGCAATTCCTCCTTTGCCTTTTTCGCGTAGCGGTAAACGGTTCTCACGGAATAAAAACTCTGCTCTGCGATCTCCTCGTGGGTCAAGCCGTAGAGAAAGTGATTTAAGGCATATTCCTTCAGTTCCCCCGGCGGAAGAAGAGAGATCGCCCGGGTCAGCCGAAGCGCATAGCGTTCGCAAAGACGCTGTTTCTTCTCCAGGCTTTTTCGCAGGGCCTTTTCGGAAATAAGCACCGAGGAAAAGATCGGATCCTGCACGTTTTCAAAGCGGTGCAAAAAGGCCCGGTACGCCCCGGAACTCATCAGCTTTAAGCTCCTTTCATCCTTTTCCGCACTGTGCTGTAATAGGCGAAATCGGTCTACGTATTCATCCAGTGTCATGCGCCCTCCTCTTCAAAATAGGCGTTGTCGCAGGTCAAAAGTCTTTCCCCTCTCACTCTCTGTAATTCCTGGGAAAGTTCATCCTTCAGCCAGCCCAGTTCCTCCGAAGCATCCGGTAATACCTCCGTCAGGGCAGAGGCCGCATCTTCGATTTTATTTTTTGCAAAAAGGATTGCCTCCTCTTTGACTGTCATCCATTCTCGATCCATTTTTACTCCTTTTCGTTGTTATTCCCATCGATTGCCTGGATTATATCACGAAATTTCGTAATTGTCAAGATAAAATACGAATTTTCGTTCGCTTTTTCTTTTTTGGCTTATGAATGAGTTTTCGTTTCGACAGCACCTCTTACGATACACTTTTTTCCGTCTTTTTTCGTCTTTTGGAAAAGGGGGTAATGGGCGGGGATTTCTCTTTCTTCCGGGCGGGGATAATATTATGAAAACTCTTGCAAAAACAGAATTTATTTGATAAAATGATTCTGTCCGTATCAACGGATAAATTCGATTTTGAAAAAGGATGAGGGGGCGTAGATCAATGACCATCATTATCCCTGCATACAAGCCGGACGAGAAGCTGATTTCTCTTCTGGAAAGCTTGCGCGAAAAATGCTCTGCCCGCCTCATTTTGGTAAACGACGGCTCCGGAGCGGAATTCGACCCGATTTTTGAAAAAGCCATGCCCCTTTGCGACCTTCTTTTGACCCACGAAGTAAACAAAGGCAAGGGCGCCGCCCTGAAGACCGCCTTTTCTTTTCTTCTGGATGAGGGCAAAGAAAAAGGCGCTATCTGTACCGCCGATGCAGACGGCCAGCACCTGCCCGAAGACATTCTCGCTTGCCTCAAGGCGGCAGAGGAATCACCCGGCACCCTGGTTCTGGGCTCCCGCAGTTTCAGCGGAGACGTTCCCTTAAGAAGCCGGTTCGGTAACAGTGCCAGCCGTATCACCTTCCATATTTTGATGGGAAAAAGAGTGTACGATACCCAGACCGGTCTTCGTGCCTTTACCTCGGATCTTTTGCCCCTTATGCTTCAGATCCCCTATAACCGCTATGAATACGAAATGAAAATGCTGTGCGACGCGGTACGGAAGAAGATCCCTATTGGGGAGATCACCATTCAGACCGTGTATCTGGAAGAAAATAAGTCCAGCCATTTCAACCCCTTAAAGGACGCCCTGCGGGTCTACTCCCTGCTTTTGCGCTGTGCCCTGGGCCCCGTTTTTGAAATTTTGTCCTTTATTTTCTCTTCCTGCTTTGCATACGTTGTGGATATTTGCGCCTATTTCCTCTTCCTTTGGCTGTTATCCCCCCTCTTTGCAGAAGGAAATTCCAGAAGCCTTGTATTCTTTTCTCTTCTTTTTGCCAGAATCATTTCTTCCGTGGCAAATTTCTTTGTAAACGGAAAAATGGTATTTCACAATCTGGAAAAACCCGCAAGAAGCATCTCTCTTTATTTCCTTCTTGTGATCTTTATTTTCTTTGCCAATGAAAAGCTCAATGCACTGTTTCTTTTGACTTTGAAATTTAGTGCCTTTATTTCCCACGCCCTGGCACAGTGTATTTGCTTCCCCGTAAGCTACCTTGCCCAGAAATTCATTGTTTTCCCCCGGGAAAGGGATAAAAAATGAAAAGGGTGGCCTGCAAACGGCTTCTTTTCTCCCTTTTTCTGGATCTTTTGATCCTGGGCATCGCCCTTTGTGTGTTTGCCCTGTTTCACCACGTTTTACCCCGGCAAAAGGGCCTTTTCTACGGCTCTTCCTCCGCGGAGAAAAAGGCAGATTTTTCACAGTCCTTCCCCGAAAAGTTTTTGCCCCAAGGCCAGGTAGAAGAAACAGACGGCTTTTACCGTGACGACAGCATTTGCCTTACCCTGAAGACCCACGTGCAAGACGGCGTGACCTTTTACACCGCCGATCTGTACGTAAAAGACGTGACCCAGATAAAGACGGCCATGGCAGGAGGAAGCTTTGCCACCGGCGTTGCCGATTCCGTCCTTCAGATGGCAACTGACAGTAACGCACTCCTTGCCGTATCCGGCGATTATTTCGGCATCCGTCAGAGAGGCGTTGTGATCCGAAACGGAAAAGTTTATCGCAAAAGCGTGGCACACGACGTTTGTGTCCTCTACTACGACGGCACCATGGAAACCTACGCTTATGCGGATTTTGACGTGGAAAAAGCCATTTCCGGAGGGGCCTGGCAGGCCTGGGATTTCGGCCCGGAGCTCCTTGATAAAAACGGGCAGGCCATTTTTGAATTTCACCCCGGCATCGCAGGAGAAAATCCCCGTATCGGCATGGGCTATTACGAGCCCGGGCACTACGTACTTGTATGCGTAGACGGCAGACAAAGTCACTCCCGCGGTATGACGCTTCCCGAATTTGCCCTTCTTTTTGAAAATTTAGGCTGCAAAAAAGCCTATAATTTAGACGGCGGTCACTCCGCTGTTATGACCTACAAGGAAGAGATCTACTCTTCCCCCTCGAAAAAAGGCGGCCGGGATATCAGCGATATCATTTTTCTTTCGCCCCCGTCCTATCAAAACACTCAAAAGGAGAAAAAATGAAAGTTTTTTTGTCTTTGATAAAAGGCCTTTTGCCTCACCTGGTTTTCATTTTATCCCTTATGATTTTGACCTTTTTCATCATTGATCTTGTAAACCCCGCAATGGCCTTTATGCAAAACGGTATTACCAAGGCCCTCGTAGCAATCCTCTCTGTACTGGCAAGCGTCCTTGCCATCCTATTTTTGATAAAAGAAGAAAAAAAGCGTTAAGCTGAAAGGAACTTTTATGAAATTTAACCGTCGTCTTCTGGAAAAACTTCTGATCCTTCTGGCAATTCTTACCCCCATTTGCATTGCCTTAAGACTTTTTACCTATTGGAATGAGCTGAACGTTTCCACCGGCTTCTTCCTGGGCGCCAGCACCGGCTGTCTGCTCTTTAATATCTTTGCTTTTCTGGTATTTTTCCTTTGTCTGTGCTTTTCCTTCAGCAAAAAAGGAAAAAGCCTGAATAAAAGAAGATCCAAAGCGAAAGAGGTTCTCTTAAAAGAAGACGAACTCCTGATACAGACAAGAAGACTTTCAGACGATGAAGAAAAACTGACTCTTTCCGGCTTTGACAAAGCGGTAGGCACCTGGAGCGGCACCCTTTCCGCTTTTGCACCTCTCTTTTTGGCCCTTGCTTTTATTTGCTTCGGCGTTGCCATTCTGCTGGAAAAAGAAAATTACAGCAATTATTATCAGCTGGCACTGACCGGTTTTTCCTTCCTGAGCGGTCTTTTCTTCCTCTTCCTTGCTTTCAAAAACACCGCCGAAAAAAGTCCCGCAATGGCTTTCCTGGGCCTTTCTCCCGTCCTGTGGTGCGCTCTGCGCCTTCTTTGCGAATACCGGGATCTGACCCGCTTTATGAACAAAAGCCTTTACGTAGGCCAGTTCCTCTTTGTCATTTCAGCGCTTATTTTCTTCGTATACCAGGCCCAGTTCCTTTTGGGCGATAAGAATCTTTTAAGACCCAATTCCTATGCATTCAACGCCCTTTTGGTGCTTTTCCTGGGTCTTAGCGCAAGACTTCCCCACCTGATCGCACTGCTTGGCGATAAAACGACCATGACTCTTTCCGACTCCACCGCTTTGCTGGTAGATCTGGCCATTACCGTTTTTGCCGCCATCAAAATTTCCTCTGTCTTTAAAAACTCTTAAAATACAAAGAAAATCCCCGTCCCCCCTTTACAAAAACTGGCAAATTATTGTATAATAAAGTGGTTTTTAACTTTAAAAAATAGAAGGAGAAACAAATTATGGAAAAGAAAGTACTTGTTGAAACTTCCGCTCGTCACGTGCATCTGTCTCAGGCGCACATCGAAGCGCTCTTCGGCGAAGGTTATGCTCTTACCCACAAGAAGGATCTGTCCCAGCCCGGCCAGTACGCTTGTGAAGAAAGAGTTGACATCTCCGGCCCCAAAGGCACTTTAAAAAACGTGATCATTCTCGGACCGGCCCGTCCCTCTTCTCAGGTAGAGGTTTCCGCTACCGACGCGAGAACCCTGGGTATCAAGGCTCCCATCCGTGAATCCGGCGACGTAGCAGGCTCCGGCGCTTGCACCATCAGTGTTGGTGACAAGAGCGTGGAACTTCAGGAAGGCGTTATCGTTGCAAAACGCCACATCCACATTACCCCTGCAGATGCAGAAGCTTTCGGCGTAAAGGATAAAGAGATCGTAAAGGTTCGCGTAGAAGGCGAAAGAGCTCTTGTTTTCGACGAAGTGGTAGTAAGAGTAAGTGACAAATTTGCCGCTGCTATGCACATCGATACCGACGAATCCAATGCCGCCCTGGCCGCACCCGGTACCATGGGCGTTCTGGTAGATTAACAAAAAGAAAGGAATATGATTATGAACATGTTTACTGAAGATGTAGAAAACATGTGCGTTGTGGCAAAAGGTCCCAAGCACGGTCCTGCTCCCATTCCCGAAGAAGGCAGATGGGTAAAAGCTTATGACGTTACTGACATCTCCGGCCTGTCTCACGGCATCGGTTGGTGCGCACCCCAGCAGGGTATGTGCAAACTGACCCTCAACGTTAAGAAAGGTATCATCGAAGAAGCCCTGGTAGAAACCAGCGGTTGCTCCGGTATGACCCACTCCGCTGCTATGGCAGCAGAGATCCTTCAGGGCAAGACCATTCTGGAAGCTCTGAACACTGACCTGGTTTGCGACGCTATCAACGTTGCAATGAGAGAGATCTTCCTCCAGCTGGTTTACGGTAGAACCCAGACCGCTTTCTCCGAAGACGGCCTTCCCATCGGTTCCACTCTGGATGACCTTGGCAAGGGTGTCAGAAGCCAGGTAGGTACCATTTTCGCCACCAATGAAAAGGGCGTTCGTTACCTGGAAATGGCAGAAGGCTACATTCTGTCCCTGGGTCTTGACGAAGACAACGAAATCATCGGCTACAAGTTCGTTCACCTTGGCAAGATGATGGAAGCGATCCGTCACGGCAAAGATCCCAAAGAAGCTTACGAGAGCAATGTAAAGAGCTACGGCAGATACGACGCCGCAGTAAAATACATTGACCCCCGCGAAGAGTAAGGAGGCACGAAAATGGTTAAATTTGAAGGTTACGAAAGAAGAATTGGTAAAATCAATGAGTGCCTGAAAGAATACGGCATCGCTTCTCTGGAAGAAGCACAGAAGATCTGCCTGGATCTGGGCGTTGACGTAGACGCTCTGGTAAAAGGCGTTCAGCCCATCGCTTTTGAAAACGCTTCCTGAGCATACACCCTGGGCGCTGCTATCGCAGTAAAGAAGGGCGTTAAAACCGCAGCAGAGGCTGCTGAAGCCATCGGTATCGGTCTGCAGGCATTCTGCATTCACGGTTCCGTTGCCGAAACCCGTGACGTAGGTCTGGGCCACGGTAATCTGGCTGCTATGCTTCTGAGAGAAGAGACCAAGTGCTTCTGCTTCCTGGCAGGCCACGAGTCCTTCGCAGCTGCTGAAGGCGCTATCGGTATCGCAAAGACTGCAAACAAGGTTCGTAAAGAGCCTCTCCAGATCATTCTGAACGGTCTTGGCAAAGACGCCGCTCACATCATCTCCAGAATCAACGGCTTCACCTACGTGCAGACCGAATACAACTTCACCGACAGCGAGCTGAAGATCGTAAAGACCAAGGCTTACTCCGACGGTGAAAGAGCAAAGGTTCGTTGCTACGGTGCAAACGACGTTCTGGAAGGCGTTGCCATCATGCGTCACGAATCTGTTGACGTATCCATCACCGGTAACTCCACCAACCCCACCCGTTTCCAGCACCCCGTTGCAGGTACCTACAAAAAGTGGGCGATCGAAAACGGTAAGAAATACTTCTCCGTTGCTTCCGGCGGCGGTACCGGCAGAACCCTCCATCCCGATAATATGGCAGCAGGCCCCGCTTCCTACGGTATGACCGATACCATGGGCCGTATGCACGGTGATGCACAGTTCGCAGGCTCCTCCTCCGTACCCGCTCACGTAGAAATGATGGGTCTTATCGGTATGGGTAACAACCCCATGGTAGGCGCAACTGTTGCAGTAGCTGTAGAAATCTCTATGGCTCTCAATAAATAAGCGAATATAATACAAAAAAGAACTACTCCACCGAGTAGTTCTTTTTTTTAATAAAATTTAGGATCGTTCGTCAGTCCCAAAATATAATCCGTAGAAGTATGATAGTATTTTGCTAAAGCGATCACAAAACGAGTAGGAATTTCTCTTTTGCCAGTTTCATAGTTGCTATAAACTCTTTGATCGATTCCAAGCACTGCCGCTACTTCTTTTTGTACCAGATCCCGATCTTCCCGAAGATCCTTTAATCTTTCGTAGTACACATTCCTCACCTCAATATTCAGTATATGTACTACCAAACAATAGTATTGATTTTACTATTGTTTAGTAGTAAAATAGAACGAGAGGTGATTGAATGAATAAAAAAATCGTTGTTTGCGGGAGCAGAAATTATAATAATTACAAAGAAGCAAAACCCTTTCTTGATTCCTTTTTATCAGAAATCGAAAAAGGAATCGGTATTATTATCCTTTCCGGCGGGGCAAAAGGGGCAGATGCCCTAGGAGAAGCGTATGCCAAGGAAAAAGGTTACAGAGTCGAACGATACCCGGCAGACTGGGCTCGTTTTGGAAAATGCGCAGGACCAATAAGAAACAAAGCAATGGCAGAAGAGTGTGATCTTGTCATTTGTTTTTAGGACGGGAAAAGTCGTGGCACCGCCTCTATGATCCAATACGCCGAGGAACTTGGTAAACCGGTCAAAATCAAATTGATATAAAAAAGAACTACTCCACCGAGTAGTTCTTTTTTACTTTTCTTCCCTGCGGAAAAAGAAAACAGAACCGGGCCTTATTTCTTTCCTTGACAGAAAGATATGTCCGTGTTATTCTTGCAAAAAAGGGGAAAGGATCTAACCATGAAAAAAGCTACTGTTTATAACGGTTGCGACCGTTTGGATACCACCGAAGCAAAAGCGCTTTTAAGCGGAAGAAAGCTGGGCCTTTTAACCGGTGTATCCGGTGTTACCAGAGAGCTTCGCCTGACCGCGGAAGTATTAAAAGAAAAATATCATCTGGTAGCCCTGTTCAGCGCGGAGCACGGAATCCGCGGCGCCGCCCAGGATAACTTTGCAGATCCCTCCTGCGAAATCGACCCGGTAACGGGCATTCCCGTATATAACCTTTGCAGCCTTTCCTCCACCAAAGCGGCAGAGGAAGCCATCCGGGATTTGGATGCGATGGTGGTGGATATTCAAGATATCGGCGTTCGCTATTACACCTTCCAGTTCGCTATGCTGGACGCCATGAAGATCTGCGCCAAGCACAAGGTAGAACTGATTATTTTAGACCGCATTTGTCCCATCGGCGGTGAAAGATTCGGCGGCCAGATCATGGAAAAGGCCTGCACCTCCATCATCGGCGAGGTAGCAGGGCAAAGCGCCTATTGCGGTATGACCATGGGAGAACTGGCTCTTTGGTTTAACGATCACCTTTCCCTGGGTGCGAAAGTATCCGTCATTTCTTGCGACGGATGGGAAAGACATATGTGGTTTGACGATACGGACCTTCTCTACGTTCCCCCCACGCCCAATATGCCTTGCCTGGATTGCAATCTGACCTATATCGCCGTTTGTATGTTCGAGCAAACAACCGTTTCCGAAGGCCGCGGTACCACCAGGCCCTTTGAAGTATTCGGCGCACCCTGGCTGGAGCCGGAAAAATTCGTTGCCGCCCTAAATAGCCTTCCCCCTCGGGAAAAAGAGGTCTTTGACGGCCTGGTCTTCCGCCCCCTTTACTTTAAACCTACCTTCCATAAGTATCAGGGCGAACTTTGCGGCGGTGTTCAGCTTCACGTAAAAGACCGCTTTGCCCCGAAGCCTTTTGCCGCAGGTCTGATCCTTCATTCTCTGCTTCGGGAAATGTACCCGAAGGATTTCACCTTCAAAGAAAGAATTACCCACGTAGTGGGAACGGAAGAAATTTTGAAAGAAGATTTCGACCCCTTAAAATATTTAGCCACCCAAAAAGAGCCCTTAGCCGCCTTTGGAAAAGCCAGAGAAAAGCATCTGATCTACTGATGAAAACAGCGGAAATTTTTCCTCGGAAAAATTCCGCTGTTTTTCCTTGCATTCCCCCTTTTTCTTTGTTATAACTATGAGTAGAGAGGTGAAAAAATGAAGTCAGAATACGTATATCTGTTCCTTCAGCCAAAGGAAGAATATTCTTTTTGGACAGATCGGATCCTGGAAGGGATCCGGCAGGGTGTAAAAGAAACCGGCGGAAAGCTTTTCGTTTTGGATCAAAACCGCGTTTTGCCCGACTTGAGAGACCGAAATGTACTGGTAGCAGGAAGCCAGATTGACTGGCTTCAAAATACCGTTTCTCTCCTTTTGGAAAAAGAAGCTCATCCTATCATCGTCAACGCCTGTATGCTCCCCTTTCGCTCTTTGCGTTGCAGCGGCGTAGTCTTTGAACTGGAAGAAATATTGGAGTCTTGTCTAAGCGGTCTCAAGGAAAAAGGAAAAAAGCGCATTGCTCTTCTAGGCGTAGGGCGGGATTCCGCCTCCGATCGGGCAAAGGTAGATGCCTTTACCCGCACCGCCGCTTCCTTTGAAAAGGGCGATATCATTTGGGCAGAAAGCAATTTTGATGCCTTGGTAGAATCTTTTCTTTCCTCTCTGCCGGAAGAAAAATACGATGCGGTCATTTGTGCCAACGATACCGTTGCCATCCAGCTTCTGAAAGCAAAAAAGACTTCTCATATAGATATTATCGGCATTGGAAATTCCTACGTTGGCGCTTTTCTTGGCCTTACCAGCATCTGCTTTAATTATTTCGAAATGGGAAAAGCCGCCGTTTCTCTCTACCACACCCTTTCCCAAAAGAAATCCCCCTGCCACATGATCCTATCCCTCCCTTGTTATTTGGAAAACCGCGATTCTGCCGGGATCTCTCTCCCGCGCCACCTGCCGCCAAAGATCTCCCCTTCCCCGGATGACCGTTTCCATCACCCGAAAACACAAAACATCCTTCGCGTAGAAGCCATGCTTCAAAACAGCGACGATATTGACCGGGCGATCCTTTACGGCATTGCCCGCGGGGAAAACACCGAGAGCATTGCAGCAAAACTGTATTTTTCAGACCGGGCTGTCCGCTACCGACTGACAAAACTTGTAAATAGGTACGGTTTTTCCGGCAGACTCCCTTTGGAAGAAGCACTGAAAAGCGCTTTCTTCTCCCAGTAAAATAAAACGGAAGGAAGATTACTATGGTAAAATTTGAAACCATCACGATTCCCGCCGCCTCTATGGGAAACAGCAATCCTTTGCCTGATATAAAAAACGTCAGTTATATTCACGCCGGCTATCAAATGACCGATAAGATCCTGCCGGAAGAAACCACTTATCTGGGTAAGGGAATGATTCCCACCATGCTCCCTTATCAGCTTCAGGACGATTACGACCGCAAAAGAGAAGACCGCAAGTTTCTTGCGGCCGTTGTGGAAAACGATCTTATTCGCGCCGTATTCTTGCCGGAACTGGGGGGAAGACTCTGGTCCCTTTACGATAAAGAAAATGAAAAAGAAACCCTCTACGTAAACAGTGTTTATCAGCCGGGTAACCTGGGCCTTCGGAACGCCTGGTTCAGCGGCGGGGTAGAATTTAACGTGGGAATCAAAGGGCACAACCCCCTCACTTGCTCTCCTCTGCACGCCGCCATAGACGAAACCCCGGACGGTCAGATCCTGCGCCTTTACGAATACGAGCGGATCCGCGGCGTGGTATATTCCGTCAGCGCTTGGGTAAAAGAAGATTCTCCCGTTCTTTTCCTGCGCTGTCGCATTGAAAACAAGGATGATGAAACCAAGCATATGTACTGGTGGTCCAATATTGCCGTACCGGAAACCAAAGGCACCCGCGTACTGGTGCCCGCCAGTGACTCTTTCCTTTCCATGTACAATGCGGACCACTATCTTTTGGATAAAGCCAGCATCCCCATTCACGAAGGAATGGACGTAAGCTACCCTACCAAAATTCCCGCCTCCCGGGACTTTTTCTATAAAATTCCAAAAGAAGAGTACAAGTGGATCGCTTCTGCCAATGAAGAAGGCTACGGCCTTTTGCAATGCTCCACCAAGGAGCTTATCAGCCGAAAACTCTTCGTTTGGGGAATGGGTAAGGGAGGCAGACACTGGAACGAATGGCTTTCCGAAAAAGGCCAGGCTTATATCGAGATCCAGGCAGGCCTTGCCAATACCCAGCTGGAGCACATCCCCATGGAAGGAAACAAAACCTGGGAATGGATCGAGGCTTATACCCTTTTAAAAGAAGACCCCGAAATCCTGCACGGTGATTACAAGAAAGCGGTTAAAACCGTAAAAAATTATATGCTTTCTCGGGTTGGAGATCCCAATACCCTCTATTTCCCCGAAGACAAGTCCGTTACAAAATCAACTCACCTTTTCTCCGCCTCCGATTGGGGCGCCCTGGAAGAAGCATCCCGAGGCTATCCTATTTCTGACCATCTTTTCTTCCCCCGTCAAAAAACCAAGGAGACCCGAGCCTTTTGGCAGCTTTTGGAAGAAAACCGTTTCCCGGAGCCGGATCCTTTGACTCCGCCGGAAAGCTTTGCCTTCGGTAAAGTTTGGATCGAAAAGCTGGAAAACTTAAAAGAGCAAAACTGGTTTTCTCTCTTGCAGCTGGGCACGCTTCTGTATGCAGAATACGCCTACGGCAGAGAAAGCCTTGCAAAAGTAAAAGAAGCCTTTGAACGATCCGATGCCGTTTGCCCCAATCCCTGGGCCAAGCGAAATCTTGCCAGACTTTACGAAACCGAATATCAAGACCCCAAAAAGGCGAAAGAATATCTGCTTTCGGCCCTGAAGCAAAAGCCCGATTTTCTCCCGCTTGCAAAAGAAGTGGCTATGCTTTTGACCAAAGAGGGTGACGACGCCCTTTGGCTCAAGATCTTTGATTCTCTGCCCCAGAATTTAAAGGAAAACGGCAGGCTGCGTCTGTTAAAGGGCGTTGCTCTCATTCACCTGGGCCGCCTGGAAGAGGGCACAGGCATTATCAATAAAGACTTTGTAATGGCTGACGTAAAAGAAGGGGAACTTTCCGTTTCCCACTTCTGGTTTGAACTTTACCGCCGCCTTTATGCAAAAGAAAAAGGGATAGATTACGATCCGGAAAACCCTGCCTTTTTGGCAGAGGCCGATCGGGCCTATCCCCTTCCCGAAGCGCTGGACTTCAGGATGCACTAAAAAAATATTCTGTTTGCTTTTCCCCCGGTTTTTATACGGTTTCTTCCTGATATAAGCTGGGGGAGATGCCCATCTGCTTTTTAAAAGCGTGGCTGAAGGCATAAATATCTTCAAAGCCCACCGCAAAGGCAACCTCTGATACGTTTAAGTCCCCACCGATGAGCATTCGCGCCGCGGCACTGATCCGAAGACGGTTCCGATATTCCAGAGGCGTCATTCCCGTGACTGTTTTAAACAAACGGCGAAGCTGTGACTGGCTGATCCCGCAAAGCAAGGCCAGCTCTTCGCTGTCAAAAGGCTCTCGGTAACTCTTTTGCAGACACTGCAAAGCAGGCGCAATTTTTTGCTCTGCTTTTTGGTGCTTTTTATTCTCTTCCTGATCGGACAGCAGGGACAAAAGCATGGTCATTCTGGCTTTCAGCTCCAGCCTTCCCGCCACCGTGTCCGCACTTCCCAAATGCACAAGGCGCTGCATCAAGGATTTCAGCCTTTCCACGTCCGAGTTTATTTTTATAGGCACCCTTGACAGTGCCCCTTGCTCTGTGCCCTCTCGGAAAGACAATTCAAAGTCTACCTGCAAGGTTTCGGTATCGTCACTTACGATTTCATAGGAATAATCTTCCCCACCGGGCGGAAGATAAATACAGCTATCAGTAGTTAAAACGGTCTCCTGCCCCGCAGAGCGATAAATATATTTTCCCTTTAAAACGTACACAAGAGCACTGAATCTGCGATTGTTGATATAGTTTTTTAAAATCTTTGGCTCATAGGAAAACGCGGCGATCAGTCGCGCGTCAACATTTTCCAGATTTTCGGGTTTCACAAGCCTTGCCACTGTCTTTTCACCTCTTTTCTCCCATTATACCCCTTCCTTGCCTTCATTACAATAGAAATGCGTGTTTTTTACAAATAATAGTCATTTTTTGCATTTCTCTTTTTTCTGATTTTGTTACAATAAAATCAAAGGGAGGGATCAATATGAAAAAATATATGATCAAACAAGGAAATTCTGAAGACTTCAGAATGATAAACCAAACCGGCGTAAAACAAGCCATTGTAAACGAACCGGATCACAATGCTTGTTGGGACGCAAAAATTGCCAGCGACGGCACGCTGTATTTCAGTGTTTGCTCGGAGCACACCTGCCACGAATATGCAAAGCTTTATAAATTCGACTTTGATACCGGCCTTGCCACCCAGTGTTTCTACGTCAAAGATTTCTTGCTGAAATCAAACCGTTATCTCAGAGACAGTAAATTCCATACTTCCATTAGCGAAAAGCCCGATGGCAAACTGATCATGGTCACCCACAGTACCGATAAATCACCTTGCCACCCCGTATGGCTTCCTTATTCCTTTGTTTCCCACCCCTGGGAAGGCTTCCCCGGCGGCGAACTGATGGAATACGACCCCAAAACCGGCAAAGTAGAGCTCTTTGGCATCCCCGCGCCCAGAGAATCCATTTACGGCGCCACATACTCCAAAAAAGACGACGCTTACTATATGCTGGGCTGGATACGCGGTCACCTTTACCGCTTTGACTGCAAGACCAGAAAGTGCGAGGACCTGGGTCAGGCGTCCGAGTACCGCTCTTACCGCATCGTAGTGGGCCCCGACGAAAATATTTACTGGTCCACCAAGAGCGGCTTTATGATGCGCTACAACATTGATACGAAAAAGATCGAAGATCTGAAAGCCCGTATCCCTTGTGACAAGACTGACTTGGGGAAAGTTCAGCCCTTTACTTATCTGGGCCCCTGTCCCATCGGTCCCGACGGCAGACTGTATATGACCGGTAACTATACGGATATCTTGTCTGCCCTTGACGTGAAGACCGGCAAGATCGAAAAGATCGGTAAGCTGATCCCCGCCGAAGACTTTATTGATATTGACGATCAGCACACCTTTATCGCCGGAATGGACTTTGATAAAGACGGCGTTTTGTGGTACTCCACCATGTCCTTCCGCGTAATGGAAGACGAGCACTATAAAGCCCCTGCCGGATTTTTCCGCTGGGATTTCTTAAACGGAAAAGAACCCGAATTCTTAGGCCTTTTCGGCACGCCTGACCGCGTTCAGACCTATACCTGCAGCCTTTATATTGATAAAGAAAGAGATATTTTATATTCCGCATCCACCAACCACTCCTACGGCTCACCGGATATTATCGCGATAGATCTGAAAAAATACCGAGAGAATATGTATGAAAAGGGTCCGGTATGTAAGGATATGCTGGTATACGCCCCCGGTTATCCGGAATTCCATCCCTTCGCCGAGCACTGGCAGGACGTCAAAACAAAAATTGCTGAATTCGCCGCCAATTTCAAGGCCCAGTCCATTACCCCCGTAAGACTTTGGGATAAATTCAGCGATACCGATATTACAAAGGCCGCAGTAAAATCCGTAAAGTTTTTGGATAACGATACCGTTGTAGGCATCTGCGGAAACGAAGACAGCAATTACAAATTTACCATTACCGGCGGAAAAATTACCCAGATCAAACCCGCAAGTTCCCTTGAAGTAGAAGAACTTGCCGGACCTGCCCCCGCTTCTTTGGACAATATGCCCCACTACCCCGGCAGACAGTGGAAGCGCAAGGTTACCGCCCAGTGCGACTGGCTTTGCGGCACAAAGCTTATTGGTACAGAAGACGGATTCCTGGCAAAGGTATTCCCCGACGGAAGAGTATTCTCCTACGGCCCTGCCATCTGTCAAGGTCCCGTAAGAGATCTGACCAGCAGTCTGGAAGCAAAAGTCGCCTATGGCGTTGGCGGTGACAAGGAAGATATCGGCAACGTCTTCTCCTTTACCGAGGAAGAAGGTATGAAATACTGTGGATATATGTGCTGCGACGTCGCCACCGACGACGTAGGCGTTTGTGCAAACTTCAACCTTTCCTCCTGCCACATTTCCCCTGACGGCAAGAAGCTGGTAGTAGGCGCCGACGACCGTCTGGCCTGCGTTTATATCTGTGATCTTTGATCTTGCGAGGTAAGAAAAATGAAAAATTTCAGAGGAACTTCTCTCTACCCCGGTATTGACGTTACCTTAGATGAAATGAAAAAGCATCTGGCCGAGGCCCACGAGGCCGGGATCAATGCAGTTTTCACTTCCCTCCAGCTCCCCGAATCAGATCCCGAAATTTTAATGCACGATTTTCCCTTAATGTGCGAAGAAGCACACAAATACAAAATGATGGTCGTGGCCGATATTGCGAAACGAACGGGAGAAAGATTTGGCATCGACCGACACAACCCCAAAGAGGTAAAAGCCCTGGGCGTTGATGTGATGCGGCTTGACGGCGATTTCACGGAAGAAGAAATTGCAAAGCTTACTCACAACAAAGACGGCGTTATGATGATGCTGAACGCCTCCATTGCAGAATACAAACTGCAAAAAATTTGCGAGTTCGGCATCAACAAAGAAAACGTTCTCTTCTGCCACAACTTTTATCCGATGAGATACACCGGTCTTCCCGCAGATCAGGTCATCAGCATCAACGATCTCCTGCATAGATACGGATTCCGGGTAGGCGGCTTTTTAGCCGGAAAACACCATCTGCGCCTTGGCTGCTCCATCGGTCTTCCCACCCTTGAGTGTATGAGAAATGCAGACCTTTCCTACGCACTGCAGGCAATGCTGCAATTCGGCTTTGACGATCTGTTCTTCGGCGACGATCTGGCTTCTCTGGAAGAAATGAAGGCCCTGGTAAACGCCGAAAAGCCTATGACCTTCCGGATGCGTCTTTTGGTAGACGATGAAAACTTAAAAGAGTGGCTCCACGGCAGACAGTTAAAACAGTTGCAGGGAAATCTCCCCGAGATCGTACGCTCTCACTTTGAATACCAGGATTCTATGTATCCCGGCAACTGTGAGATCGGTCTTGCCGGCCCCCGTCAGAGAGGTACCGTTATGCTGGCCAAAAAATCTCTTTGCCGGTACGAAGGCGAGATTCAGATCGCCCGCAAGGACCTGCCCGACGATCCGGATATCGGCATTATCGGCCAGATCATTGAGGAAGACCTGCCCCTTGTTGATATCTTCAAGGTAAATCCCGGCGTCATGTACCCCAGATTCCGCTTTTTGATCGTAGACTGAAAAAAAGCATATTTGTTACGCACTTTAGCAGAATTTGTTCTTTACCCCGAAAATGCGGGGTGCTATAATAAAAAAGGGCAAAAGTCTCTTTTGCCCTTCCCTATTTTTTCTGTAACGGAAGGAAAGAAAAATGAAAATCACCGATCGCATCATTCCCGTCCCCCAGAAATTTGAAATGACCAGCGAGAAACAGTTTGTTTTCGGAAAAAAGGGCTACACCCTCCTTTCTGATCTGCCTGATTCCATCCTTTATAACAACGCCAAAAAGCGTCTTCAGGCAAGACTTACCGAACTGTTCGGCAAAGAAAGTAAAAACGGTTATCCTTTCCGCCTGACTTTGGGCGACGCCCCCGAAAATATTTCCAATCCCGATCAGGGCTACACCCTCAAGGTAGATAAAAAAGGCACCGAAATTTGCGGCTTTGGAGAAAGAGGCCTGTTTTACGGCGTTACCACCCTTTTGCAGATTTTAAAAGATGAAGCATTCCCCGTAAAACTCCCTTCTTTCCAAATTTTAGACTACCCGGATATTGAGAAAAGAGGCCACTTTATCGAGACCCGTTACGGTACCGACCTGATGGAACTGGAAGATTGGAAACAGGTAGTAGATAATCTGGTGGAACAAAAACAGAACCATTTGACGGTGGGCCTTTACGGCTGCTGGCAGACCCAGTTCGATCATCGTGTCAGCGAATACATTTACGCCTGGTTTGACGGCCACGAAAAACTGAAAACTTCCGTATTCAAAAAATACTTTTCTCCCAAAGAGAACAAATGGATCAACGAAGAAGTTTGGACGCCTATGGCAGAAAAGGATTTCTTCGGAGAACTTCGTGCCTACGGCAGAGAAAACGGCATCGAAGTCATTCCTATGTTCAACTCCTTAGGACACAACACCCTGATCCCCAGAATCTATCCGGAGATCTCCGCCGTTGCGGAGGACGGAAGTCCGAGCAAACTGGGCTACTGCGTGTCCAACCCCAAAACCTATGAATTCCTTTTCGATATCTACGATCAGATCCTTACCCGCTACGGCAAAGACGATCCCATCAAATCCTTTGATATCGGTCTGGACGAGGTTTCCGGCTGCAGAGGCTATTTCCCCGATGATTTGGGCCCCTACCGCTCTCCCATCTGTCACTGTGAAGAGTGTTCCAAAATGACCCCCCGTCAGCAGCTCTTTTCCCACGCCATGAAACTGGCCAAATATTTAAAGAGCCGCGGCGTGGAAACCGTTTATATGTACAACGATATGATCTGTGAGCACAGAATGGGCCGAAACAACCATGCTCCCGCAGATTGCACCTATCAGTTCCGCAAGATTTTAAATGAAAACGATCTTTTAGATACCGTTTGTCTGGACTGGTGGGAATACGGTCCTATGCCTCATCTGTGGCACCTTTACAGCTTCCATTCCATCTCCGGCATCCGCCGTACCGCAAAGCCCTGGAACGGTTATCACCACTGGCATTATCTCATTCACACTGTTCCCAACACCTACCATATGTGTAAAATGGCAAAACGGGACGAAGCCGAAGGCGTTCGCTCCTACTCCACCTGGGATAATTCCTATCACCGGAACAATCAGATGCAGGCCGACTGGTCTTGGAACTTTGAAGGAACCGGCTCCATTCAGGAAGGAAAAGACCGCTACGTCCGCCGCTATTTCGGTAACGCCGAGGAAGAAGCCGGCAAGGCCTTTGACCTGATGGAAGAGATCACCCGCTTTACCGATATAGACGATCCCAAGTCCAAGGTAAACCGTCAGCTTTTCTTGATCTCTCCCCTCTCCTTCTACACCTATCCCTACTATAAGTACGGTGAAGAATATCCCAGAAACTATCCCGGCGAAATGGTACCCGGCCTCCGGGAAAAACCTCACCTGATCGAGGAAATGCGGGAAATGATCGCCCAGTCCGAAGAAGCCAAGGCTCTTTGGCACAAGGTAGCGGAAAAATGCGAGAAGGATTCTGACCGCAAAATGGCCCTCCGCTACGCCTACGACACCGGCACCTATGAAATGCTCAGCCGCGACGGTCTGACCTTAATGGAAATGGACGCCCTGGCTCAAAAATTCCAGGAAAACCGTGATCCTGCCATTGCCGAAGAGATCCGAGCCCTGGCCGAAGCCCAGTATGAAAGAAGAAAAGCCCATCTGGCGCTGCTTGAAAAAACCAAGGAGCATTATCTCATTCCCGTTCAGGCAAGATGTGCCTCTGCCCCCATGCAGTACTTTGGCGACGTAGCAAATTATATTAAAAATACCCCCACGGAAGAATTAAAGCTTGATATTTGCGATATGCGCCACGCCTGCAGCGAAGAATTCTTCAATCTTCGGTAAAAATAATATATGCACAAAAAAAGAACAGCCTTTCGGCTGTTCTTTTTTTATTTGTTTTCAACAAACTCTAAAACATCTTCAATTTTGCACCCAAGAGCAGAGCAAATTTTATCAATCGTCTTTGTTTCTATATTTTCATTGGCCTTCAGTCTGCGAATGGTTTTGC
>JAZNRO010000055.1:0-14190 GCA_045590715.1 Eubacteriales bacterium
GCATCCAAAATTTGTTCTTTTGCATCGGAAGACGCTAAAATTCCTTTAATAAAAGGTGATACGGCTACTTCTAATTTATCTCCGTTTACAGAAAAATGCATCTGATCAAGCCAAGGCTTAATATATGGAATATTTTGCAGCGCATTTTTCAGTTTGATGCTACCCTCATATTCGCCTGTCTTTCCTTCCGGTTTCAATTCCAAAACAAAAAATTACATTTTAAGGGCAGTTTTTATCTCTTCTGCGGGTTTTGAAGCAGGTTTCTTTGCGGGAGAAGTAACAACGCCGCTTTCAAGCTTTGAAATTCTGCTTAAAACCGCATTCATATCTCCGGACAAAGACTCGTTGCAAAGCCGGATCATCAAAATCTCGGAAGAAGCTTTTTTGCTGTTGGTAATACGGTCAAAACCCGCATAAAAATCTTCCAGAACTTTGGACTGATACAATATCGTTTCCAAAGAAACAGAGCCTGCAATCTCAACCAGTGAAGGAATCTCGTTCTCGTATCCTTCCACGTAAGACATATAATCCGGAACAGATTTTATCACAAGCAAATCGCGATACAGAGCGATCAATTCACCTATGATCTCTTTAAAATCACTCATTTTCTCGTAAAGAGCGTTCACGTGAGAAAGACAAGCCGCCGTATCCTGACCTACAATGGATTTACAGAGAGAAATGATGGTTTCCCGACTGCTTAAGCCTAAAATCCGGTGGATAGACTCAGACGTAATGGCGCCACTGTGTCCCTGGCAAGCCTCTAAAAGACTCAACGCGTCACGCATAGCACCGTCAGAAAGACGTGCAATAATGCGGGCAGCATCAGGCTCCAAATTGATCCCCTCTTTTTCCGCGATAGACAAAAGTCTGTTTGCAATAATAGGCGGCGTAATGCGCTTAAAGTCAAAGCGCTGACACCGGGACATAATAGTGGGAGGAATAGCGTGCATTTCCGTGGTAGCCAGAATGAAAAGCACGTGGGAAGGAGGCTCTTCAATGGTCTTCAGCAGTGCGTTAAAGGCACTGGTGGAAAGCATATGTACCTCGTCAATGATGTAAACGCGTTTCTTTAATTCCGAAGGCATAAACTGCACTTCGTCACAAAGTCTGCGAATATGATCGACGCCATTGTTACTGGCCGCGTCCATTTCCACAACGTCAAGCACTCGCTCTTCATTGATTGCCCGGCAGGAGGAGCATTCATTACAAGGGCCGTTATCCTTAGGATTTTCACAGTTTACGGCCTTTGCTAAAATTTTGGCGCAAGTGGTTTTACCCGTACCGCGGGATCCGCAAAAAATATAGGCGTGAGAAATCTTTCCGGTCTGAAGCTGAGTCTTCAAAACGGAAGTGATATGCTCCTGACCGCACACATCTTCAAAAGTAGTTGGGCGGTATTTGCGGTAAAGCGCCTGATACATAAAAACTCCTTATACAGGATACAAAATAAGATCGCGCACCCATTCTCGAAAAAGCAAACCGGCCCGCTTCTTCTGAAATCAGCTCAAACTAGGTAACCTTATGGCACATCAAAAAAAGCCGCTTAATGCTGCTTGGTTCCCCACCTGACATAGTTCACGGTATTTGATTGCATAAGACCCGATTCTCAACGCATCAGACAAAAGGCTGTAACCGATTCATTCCCCTGAAATGGGAATTCTCCCCCTCTGTAGCGGATTGAGGGTACAAGGCGCCGCTAAGTCCCCGGATAGCGCGACCTTATTTTGTATCCTGTCAGATTATACTATTATGATATCACAAAATCGAAAAAATAGCAATAAAAGTACTTATTTTTCCTCAAACATATTCACACGAACTGCGTGTCTGCCACCTTCAAATTCCGTGTCCAAAAAGAGCTGGACAAGATCGGTCGCCAGACCTCTCGCCATTACTCTGGCACCAAGGCAAAGGATGTTCGCATCATTGTGCAAACGGCAGTGACGAACGGAAAATACGTCGGAAGCAACGACGGCACGAACGCCGGAAAACTTGTTGGCGCAAATGCTCATACCGATACCGGTACCGCAGAATAATAGGCCTTTTTCCGCTTTTCCGCTCTGTACGTAAGCCGCTACCTGCTTTGCAATAACGGGATAATCGTCATCTCTCTTCAGTTCCTTGAAACCAAGATCAACGTACTCAATTCCCTTTTCTTCAAAATACTTGATGATATGCTGCTTTAATTCATCACCGGCGTGATCAGAACCTAAAACGATCATTTTTTTACCTCACTTTGTTTATTTTTCAAAAGCCATTCTCTTTCGGCTTGTGGAAGTCTTAAATAAATGAGCGAGAGCTCTGCACAAGAAAGTGTCTTTCCTTCTTTTGCCGCCTCTTCCCCAAGCTTAGCAACGGAAACACCGGATTGTACTCTAATTTCCGTTGGAGCAAGAAACTCCGTTAGAGCAGGATGCTCCGAAACAAATTTTTCGGCGCCGTCACCAACAACCAAAATTTTTCCTTCGTTACATATTTCGGAATAAATTTCATCACCGGGCAAGGCTCTGTCTTCCGTTACGCGGATCAAAGAAGAGTCTTCTACGCGAAACAGCGCGTTATAATATTCCCCTCTTCTGGCGTCCATACAAGCGCAGATCAAACTGCCTTCATAATTCATCCCGTTATAGGCAAGCGCCTCCAGGGTTGAAATTGAAGCACATGGGATATTATTTGCAATAGCAAGGCCCTTTACCGTAGAAATACCGATGCGAAGACCGGTAAATGAGCCGGGTCCGCAGGTAATGGCAATGGCAGAAAGATCCGATATTTTCTTTTCAGCGCTTTCAAGAGCAGTTTTAATCAATGGCAAAAGCGTTTCGCTGTGTGTCAGGCCATCGCAAAGTGTCCTGGAAAATAAAACTTTGCCATCTTCCATTACAGCCACACTGCATACTTTGGCAGACGTATCAATACCAAGAATCAGCATTTAAGATCCTTTCTACGAAAAGGCGGCGGCCCTTTTCCCCGTCTTTTTCAAATACAATTTTCAAATAAGAGGAAGGAAGGGATTCCGGAATGTTTTCAGGCCATTCACAAAGGGTAATGCCCTGATCTAAAACCTCTTCATAACCGGTAGAATATAAATCCTCTTCAGAAGAAATACGAAACATATCAAAATGATTGATGACGTGTTCTTTTCCTTCATACACGTTTAAGACAGCGTAGGTAGGGCTGGATACCCGGGCTTCCGGAACAAGAGTCTTTACAAAACCGCGCACAAAAACGGTTTTTCCACTGCCCATTTCTCCGTAAAGAGCTACAAAATCAGAGGGCGCGCATTCCTTGGCGATCATAGCGCCGAGCGCTTCAGTTTCTTCTTCTGATGCAGAATAAAATTCGCGCATATTTCCCTCCTTCATTTTTGCTCTATTTTAATATATTTTGCCGGGAATTTCAAGGGTTAATTTAAGGGTTTCGGATCTACTACCATAGAGTAGTGATTGCGGTAAGTGATAAAGCCGGGATTAGACCCGCCGGGCTTCTTGATATGCCTTGCCTTGGTGTAATCCACCTCTACCCTTCTGCTCTCCCTAACTTCGGAATAATATGCCGCAAGTGAAGCGGCATACTCAATATCCGAATCCAAAAATTCCATATCCCTTTTTGCTTTTAAAAGAACGTGGCTGCCGTGATAATTCTTTACGTGGAACCAAAGATCCTCTTTCTCTGCAAGAGAGGTGGAAACTTCATCGTTCTGCAAATTGTTCAGTCCAATATAAAGGGTAAATCCGGAAGGCAAAACAACGGATCTCGGCTTCACCTTCTCCTTCTTTTTGCTGGGCTTTTTTAGTGATGACATAAGTCTTCTGCCGTAATTCCAGAATGAAAGCTCCTGACGGATCTGAGCAAGATCCGTAGACGTCATCGCATTATCCAGAGTGGCAAGAACGCTTTCTGCATAAAGAAGTTCTTTTTTTGCAATCTCGATCTGTTCTTCCGCTTTTAATACCGATGTTTTCTTCTTGTTGTACTCTCTGTAATACCTCTGCGCATTTTGAGTGGGAGAACGAAGAGGATCAAGAGAAATGGTACGCAGCGCCGGAGGATCGTAAGAATAATCATAGGCAGACAAAACCGTATCGCCTTTTCTGATGCGATAAAGTTCCTGCATAATCAGATCACCAAAGAGTTTATCCTCGTCTGCGTCGAGAGAATCGGTCTTTTGCTGCTCTAATACAGCAATTTTCTTTTCAAGTCGTTGTTTGCAAGTTTTCAGAATCTGAAAAATATCGTTATAATGCTGGCGTCTGCGCTCTTCCAGATTCCGCTTTAAATAATACTTTTCAATGGTCTCCGATATGCTGTCGCAAGTCAAGCAATAGACACCTTCGCCAAATGAAGAGATGGGCATAAAGGAAAAATCAACAGGGGCCTCTCCCTTATCGTAAGCTTCTTTTGACGCATAAACAAGAGTAGGAGAAAACGCATGTTTTCTAACACGGTCTAATACTTTCGAAAACGCTAGCCACAAATTTTCATAAGAAACAGAGGAAATCACCGCTTCCGACTCGCCGGCGGCAAGAAATACGATTTCTCTGGCCGTCAGCTTACCAAAGCCCAAAAACTTCTTCTGAAAAAACTGGTCACAGCGCGCCTTGGCATTTTCATTCAGCAAATCATAAAACGCTTCTTTCGTACATTGAAGCGGATTTATTCTTCCTCCGGTCGGCATGGGCTGATAATCCATTCCCACCATAACGACCCGATCAAATTTCGTGGTCAGATCATTTTGATAGAAGGAAGCGAGAATTTTATTATTCTCATCAACAAAAACAAGGTTTGACCCGCGACCCATCATCTCACAATAAAGATACTTTGTACGAACAAAGCCCATATCGTCACCGCTCTCCAGGGTGATCTTGATGATTCGGTCGAATCCAAGCTGTTCTACGCTCTTAATTTTGGCCCGGGACAGATGCTTTCTCAAGAGCATACACATCATGGGCGCAACAGCAGGGTTTTCTTTCGCCAAATCGGAAAGAGCCACATAAGGAGTAGAAGCCGAGCAATTGATCACAAGACGGTTTCGGGTAAGGCCGTGAAAAACAAGATCGATTTCATCCCGTTCGGGCTGACAGATCTTATCGATTTTTTTACCGCAAAGCGTAAGCGCAAGTTCGCTTGTAATAGCGGCTGTCATAAAAGAATCAAAGGGCATATTTTTCTCCTTTGCGAGTAAAATGAATATGAATAGGAGGGTTTTTATGTCACATATTCAAAACATTTGTACGTTAAATGATTTGCGAAAACTGGAAGTGATCAATCTCTGCGACGGAAAAAGGCTTGGGTGCGTAGTAGACCTTGAGTTTGATCTTTGCCTGGGAAATATACTGGCGATCCCTTTACCGCGGAAAGGTGATTTTGGAGATCTCTTCCGAAAGTGCGATAAAAAATACATTCGCGTTCCTTGGTGCAATATTGAACGGATCGGGGATGACACGATACTGGTAAGGATAGAACCGGACCAATGCTTTTAAAACGGATCAGTGCCCTTCTGTTTGCCATTATTCTTGCTCAAAATGTAGGTGCCATAAAATTCAGAGAAGTATCCAGTTCACTTTCACCGGGAATCGCCGTTTTACAAAGCAAACAAAAAATCATTAAAACTAGTATCCCCGGTAGTTCCATCCGCTTTACAACAGATGATTTCGACCGGTATCTCGGCAAGGATCAATATAGCGCCATTATGATAAAAAGCTTGCCGGATAAAAGCGTAGGAACGCTCCTGAAGGATAAATCCCAGGTTCATTTAAACGATAGGATCGAAAAGAAAGATATCAATCTATTATCCCTCTTTCCTGCAGGAACAAACGAAAAGACAACTTCTTTTTCCTTTACCACACCGGAAACTAACGCTGTTTTTCAATACACATTAAAATTTACGGAAAATAAAAATACAATTACCTCGGCCAGGCATATGGAATTTTCTACCTATCGCAATGCCGAGATCCAAGGGCAAATTCCAATGGCGAAAACTGAAAACATCGTCATCGAAAAAAACTGTCGTGAGGGGATTTTGTCCCTTGATCCAAATAACGGCGTTTTCACCTATGCCCCGGAAACAAATTTCTACGGAACGGACTGTTTTTATTATAAAATTTGTGATGATCTGGGAAATTTCACTGAAACAAAGGCAGTTCTGATCCGAGTGAAAAAAGCAGACAAAAACCTATATTTCTGTGATCTTAAAGAAAACCCGATTCACCATCTTGCCATCCGGCTTTGTGAAGAGAAAATACTGGATTACAAAATAAACGAAAACGGACTTCCGGTATTTTCACCGAATGACATACTAAATAATGCAGAAAAGGAAAAATCTCTTCATAAATTAAGCGAAAAATATAGAAATATATCTCTACAAGCCAGCCTGATCATGACGGAAGAAAAAGACATCACCCGGGAGGAATTCGTTCTTCGTTTGAAAGAATTTTTTATTTAAACTCTTCTACAAAAAGCTGGCGGAAAAGTTCCCGATTATTCTGATCGCGCAGTGCTTTTTCCTCCGGTGTCATACCGGAAACCGCGGGAGAAAACTTTAGGCAAACAATAGTATCTGCCGGAAGAGAAGAAAAGCCTTCTTCCCGATAAAGTTTTGTTTTGCTAAGTTTTAAACCGTAAAAATCAATGGCAGAGCCAGGCATTTCTGAACTTACTTCAAAAAGGTTCACAAGCGCGCCGCTTTCCGCAAGCTCATTATAAAAATACTCCGAGAGGAAAAGGATCGCTCCATCACCGGATAAAATTTCATTGGAATAAGTCTGGTATTTTTCCATAGCCTGGATCTCTTCCCCTTTGGAAAGCAGATCAAAATCGGATAGCAATACCAGGGTCTCAAGGTCAACGCCGATCTTACCGTCACCGTTTATGTCGGATACTCTTTCCTTTGCAGTCTTGATCATCTCTTCACACTGCTTATCACTAACGGTAGAGGGACCTACGTAAAAAATTGAGATATCAGGCTCTGTTTTGGTAAAATACTGCACCGTAGCAATGGTAATAAAGGTAATGACAACGACGCCTAAAATAATAAACCACTTATAATAATACCAAAAATTTTCAAGCCACTTTTTGGGTGTCATTTTCGGACATGGATACTTTTCTTCCATTCCAAACCTCCAAAATCAAGATAGAGAAAAAAGACTCTCCAGTATTCAGAGAGTCTTTTCTTTTACTTCAAAAAACCGGCAATAATCTGTTCTTCCGCTTCTTGTTCGTCAAGACCCAAGGTCATCAGCTTAATGAGCTGTTCACCGGCGATCTTACCGATGGCAGCTTCATGAATAAGAGAAGCATTGATGTGATTTGCGCGCACCTCGGGAATGGCAACAACGGTTGCTTCATCCATAATAATGGCGTCACACTCGGTATGACCGCTACAAAGATTATTTCCGTTCACACGGGAAACAAATTCCTGATAGGATTTGTTTTTCGCAACGGAACGAGAAACTACGTTAGCAGAGGAATTTTCACCGTTTAAATTCACCGTGAAATCAGTCAGGGCTCTCTGTACCCCTTCCGTCAAAAGCTTTTCTCGAATAATGAGCGTAGCTTTATCCCCTACGTCTGCAATGGTCTTACGTTCAGTAGAATCTACACCACCGATCTGGGTTGTCTCCATCTCCATGGTAGCACCCTCATCCAAATGAATCACGGTGGTGGGGTCCATTACGTTTTTGCCTTCTCCTTCACCTTGTCCGTAGTGCTTTTCTACGTAGCGAACAGTGGCATTTTTCCCAACGTGGAATGCATGAATACCTTCGTGCTTTGCGGTTTCGCATCCACTGTTATGAATACCGCAACCGGCGATGATGGTAACGTCACAATCTTCACCGATATAAAAATCATTGTAAACAAGATCATTCAGACCGGATTGAGTAAGTACCACAGGAATATGGACCGACTCATTTTTCGTGCCGGGGAGAATGGTAATATCAATACCGGAAACATCCTTCTTCGGGGTGATCTGGATATGCTCGGTAGAGTTTCTGCC
The DNA here is from genome assembly GCA_045590715.1 of Eubacteriales bacterium. Taxonomy (GTDB): domain Bacteria; phylum Bacillota; class Clostridia; order Oscillospirales; family SIG627; genus RGIG5579. Next base: position 7,991 of record JAZNRO010000055.1, read on the forward strand.
AAAGCTTTCTCCGTTACGGCGAATGTTATATGCACCGGTAGGGATCTCGTGAAGGTCGGCAATTTCTTTTAATAAGTTCTTCTCAATTAAATCCATTGCTACCTCCTTACATATGTCCCGACAAAGCAGAACATACCGTGTTTTTACCTAAAAGTCCGGGCAAGATCTCTTCTCTGGACCCGAATTTTGAAATGGTTCCGTCAGATACAACTGCGATCTGATCTGCAATATTGAGAATTCTTTCCTGGTGAGAAATAATCAGGATCGAACCGTTTACCGAATCTCTTAAATTCTCAAAAACCTGAATCAGATTTTGAAAGCTCCAAAGGTCAATACCGGCCTCCGGCTCGTCAAAAATGGAAAGACCGGTTTTTCTTGCGATGATCTGTGCAATTTCAATACGTTTTAGTTCACCGCCGGAAAGAGAGGCGTTGACTTCGCGATTGATGTACTCTCTGGCGCAAAGGCCAACGCGAGACAGATAATCGCAAGCCTCGGTAACACCGATCTCCTTGCCGGAAGCCAGTTTAATCAGATCCATTACGCAAAGGCCCTTAAAACGTACGGGCTGCTGAAAAGCAAAGCTTACCCCTGCTCTTGCACGCTCGGTAATGGAAAGATCGGTAATATCCTGTCCGTTATAAATGATCTTGCCGGAAGAGGGCTGATAAATACCCGCAATGATCTTGGCTAAAGTACTTTTACCGCCGCCGTTGGGACCGGTAAAAGCGGTAAAGCCGTCACCAATGGTAAGATTGATATCTTTTAAAATATCCTTTTTTCCTTCCTGGGTTTCAACAGAAAAGGAAATGTTCTGAAGTTCTAACATACTTTTCCTTAATTTTCGTTTTCAATTTTTTCGTTCTCTTCCTTTTCCAGAACCGTGTAAGCAACTTTGCCCACCAGCGTTTTGGGAAGAGATTTGCGGATTTCAATGTCATAAGGCATTGCATATTTTGCAATGTTCTTTCTGCAATGTTCCTTTAAAGATGCCAGGGTTTCTGCAGTGGGAGAATATCCCTCACGCAGTACCACAAAAGCCTTAATCTTCTGCATTTTAACCGGATCTTTCACTCCGATAACACAGCTGATCTGCACGGCCTCGTGACCGTCGATGATATTTTCAAGCTGGGAAGGATATACATTATAGCCGGAGGTGATGATCATTCTTTTGATTCTCTGCTTAAAGAAGATGTAACCGTCCTCATTCATATATCCAAGGTCTCCAGTATGGAGCCAGGTGTGTCCATCTGCGTGCTTGCGAAGCGCTTTTGCATTTTCTTCCGGATGATTGAGGTAGCCCTTCATCACGGTAGGACCGGTCAAGCAGATTTCTCCGTCTTCCCCGTAAGGCACCTCTTCTTCCGTACCCACTTTGCAAATCTTATAATAGGTATCCGGGTAAGGAAGACCGATACTTCCCTCTACTTCTTTGTGGAAAGGAGTCAAGCAGCTTGCCGTAACACATTCGGTCGTGCCGTAGCCTTCACGAATACGAACGTCAGCACCGTGGTCTGCCAGAAATTTATCAAATTTCTTTTTCAGTTCAATAGAAAGAGAGTCACCGCCGGAGAATACACCCATAAGGGAATCCAGCTTCTTGCCGTCAAGATATGCATTTCTTGTAAGGGTCTCATAAAGAGTAGGAACGCCGGCAATATAATTAGGCTTTTCTTTTACAATCAGCTGTGCATATTCCTTGGGAGTGAAGCGAGGAATCAAAATAGAAGTTCCGCCTGCTACCATCATAGTATGCACACAAACACCCAGACCAAAACCGTGGAACATAGGCATAGCAGCCAGCATTCTGGTGCCAACTACGGGACGGTGACACATACGAATAGTCTGAAGTGCCAGGGCATTAAAGTTAAGGTTCGTTAAAAGAATACCCTTTGTAACACCGGTCGTACCGCCGGAGAACAAAATAACGGCAGGATCATCACCCATTTTTTCAACAAGATATTCGCCGGTGTAGCTTTTTCCAAGCTTCAGAAAATCGTTCCAAAGAACAACGTTATCATCCTGCGGAACCGAGGGGATCTTTCTGCCCTGGGTCAGTTTATAGCCAACACTCTTGACGGTACTGAGTGCATCAGATACAGAAGCAACGAGCACACGATCAATGAGAACGCTCTTCTGAACGTTTACGATCTTCTGGTAAAACTGATCTAAGGTTACAAGCACAGTGCTCTTTGTTTCATTCAGATAATATATGATCTCGCCTTCTGCGGAAAGCGGGTGGATCATCGTAGCAATAGCGCCAATGCGGTTCAGCGCGTAAAGGCAGTAAACTGTCTGGGGAACGTTGGGCATACAAAGGCAAACCTTTTGTCCTTCCTGAATGCCAATAGACTTAAAGGCTCTTGCGCAAATGTCAATCATTTTTGCAAGTTCAGCAAAGGTGGTCTTTTTTCCCATAAAGGAAAGAGCAGTGTTTTCAGGATAAGTGGTGGCAGTATCAAGAACTACCTTACTCATCGAAGATTTAGGGTAATTTATATGAAAATCAACCTCGCCATAACTTTTCAGCCAAGGTGCGTTTAACTGTTCCATTAGAATTCTCCTTCAAACTCAACTGGTGCCGCCAGAGGCTGCTCTAAAATCTCCGGGTGTTTCATAATATATCGCAAAATCTTTACGGAATTTGCAAAATAAAATCCGTCAGCAATTCTCTCATCAATGGTAAAGCCCATAGGAAGCATTTCCTTCATCTCATAGGTACCGTCTTTTTTGAAAACGGGCTTCCATTTCTTCTCGCCAATAATAACGAAGAAGGAATTGGTTCCCCAATCCACCAGATGATGATAGGAAGCACTCATTTTAATACTACCGAGATTAGAAACAAAACAAGTGCTGTGATATGGATCGATTTTCTCAATTTCAGACGGAAGCCATCCACGATTTTCCAGCCAGAATAAGAGCCTGGAAACAAATTTCAAAAGGGGTCTGGGCAGCTTTGTGAGAAGTGCCATAAAATCAGTGGTATCGTCTTGCACGTTTTCCTTACGGATCTTATAAACTTCCCTCTTGATTCTGGAATAGATCTGTTCTAAAACAGGAACTTCAGAATCCGGATCCACCTTCATAATAACAAGCGCCTCTTCTGCCTTATCGGAAAACTTTCTTTTCACAACGAAAGAAAATGAAATATCATTTCGCTGATAAAGTCTGTTGCCCTGCATAAAGCGGTTCATAGCCGGTCTTTGCCAGATCGTCTTGGCAATAGCAGCAAGGACAACGTGGAAAATGGTATATTTAAATTCGGGATCCGACGCATTTTTCTTATCCAAAAATTCATTCACTGCGGTCAGATCAACATCGTCGTTTAAGAGGGCTTCATTATCGGTACGGCCAAGCAAAAGATAGGGCATCAAAGTATGCATGGGATCAGACTCTCTGATCCAGGTGGCATCCTTGCGGTCACCCCATTTTTTCTGATTCTTTTTCGTCATTTTTACGCTCTCATTCATCTATAAAATTATCGTCTAATTTTATCATAATCTGTAAAATAAGTCAACAATACGCAAACACAAATTTAAGGCAAAAAAATGCAACCTGATTTCAATAAAACCAAGCTGCATTTCATTAATTTTTTCGCAAATCATCCCAATTGCAAAGGCACAAGTTTGCCAACAAGAATAAACCGTTTATCCTGGCCGGTAGCACCGGAACAGGTAGATAAGATCATAATCTTATCATCGCCGGTGACCGAAACGTCCGCCTGAAAAACAGATCTTTTTTTCAATTTACTTAAATACTCTGCGCGATTTTCCATTTTCTCCGGCGGATAATAATATTCGGAATCAGCGATGGTATGAACGCCGGCAAACAGTTCCAGACGGTAAACAGAAGTCTCGGTAAAATAAAATAAATAGGGATGCTCTTTGAAATATCCGTCTTTTCGATAGTCAAGGATGGAGCCAAACATAGAGCGGTTTTTCATATTATGCCCGTAAATTACCTGGCCAAAGCCTGTAAAATCGGATTTATGCCTGCAATCCATAAAAAGACTTCCGGCTGGATTTTCCGTTCCATTTGGTAAGCGGTGTACATAATAATCATTGTCACTGTACTGCATCACCGGATAATGAATGGGAGTATCGGGACAGTAAAGCCATCCGATAGCGCCGGGGTATGTCTTTTTGATCTTGGCAAGGTTTACCTGAATATCCGGTTTTTTTAAAACCGGAATATCAGATTGCAAAAGACCGTTATTTTCCTTGTTTTCAGACTCGTCATTTTGATTCTTTTCAGGTAGAGGCGTAATGGCGTTTTCTGCAATTTCATTGCGAAGGTCGCTGGCCTGTTTTGCATCTTTGAAATAAATTATGATCTTGTAGGCCGAAAAGCAAAAAAGAGTAAAGAATAATAAAAACAAAACAATGGATAAGGTGCTATTTTTCTTTTTCATAAACTTCCCTCCTTTTCTTCTATTTTATCAAAAAAACAAATGCAACGCAAGATAAAAAAACAGGAACTTTCGTTCCTGTTTTTTCTAATTATTTCAAAGCTTTCAAATCGTAAGGGGTAGACTGATATACAAAATAATTCAGCCAATTGATGAAAAGCAAACTGCCGTGAGCTCTCCAGTTGACAAGTGGTCCTTTTTCCGGATCATTATCTATATAATAATTCTCCGGCATTGCAGTATCAAGTCCTGCCGCAATATCTCTGCGGTATTCTGCATCCAAAGTAAGCGGATCATATTCGGAATGACCCATTACAAAAAACTGACGGCCGCCGTTTTTGGCAACGATATGAACCCCCGCCTCTTCGGAAGAGGCCAAGATCTTAAGATCAGAAATCTTCTCGATCTCTTCTTTTTTCACCTTGGTATAACGGGAATGAGGCACGTAAAACTCACTGTCAAAGCCGCGCAGAAGCATTGAGTGGGGATAATCTGCTTTGTGGGGGAATACGCCAAAAAGCTTCCGATCCATCTTGTGTTTCTTAATACCGTAATGATAATAAAGACCGGCTTGCGCACCCCAGCAGATATGCATCACACTGTGAACGTGGGTCTTGCTCCACTCCATGATCTGACAGAGCTCATCCCAATAATCCACTTCCTCAAACTCCAAAAGTTCCACGGGAGCACCGGTAATGATCATACCGTCGTAATTCTCTTCTTTGATATCTTCAAAGGTTTTATAAAAAGCGAGAAGATGCTCCTGGGCTGTGTTTTGAGATTGGTAAGATGCGGTCCGAATGAGGGTAAGCTCGATCTGAAGAGGGGTATTACCCAAAATACGGGAAATTTGGGTTTCCGTTTCAATTTTCTTCGGCATCAAATTCAAAAGCAAAATGCGAAGGGGTCGGATATCCTGGGTAATCGCCCGTTTTTCCGTCATAGCAAAGATATTTTCATCTGCTAAAATCTGAACGGCAGGCAGATCGTTAGGAATCTTAATCGGCATACATATTCTCCTTAAGAAATCTGATCCAGGGCATTTGAAATATCAGTGATCAGATCATTTGCATCTTCCAGACCAACAGAAAGACGAACAAGGTCAGGTCCTACGCCACAAGCTACAAGTTCTGCATCGCTAAGCTGACGGTGCGTGGTAGTAGCCGGGTGCAGACAGCAGGATCTGGCGTCTGCTACGTGGGTTTCAATTGCGATCATCTGAAGCTTTTCCATAAAAGCCGCAGCGGCTTCTCTGCCGCCCTTTACGCCGAAGCTGATAACACCGCAAGTGCCGTCGGGAAGATATTTCTGACAAAGCTTATAGTCCTTGCCGGATTCAAGTCCGGGGTAAGTCACCCAAGAAATCTTTTCGTGCTGCTCCAAGAATTTAGCAATAGCAAGAGCGCTCTCGCTGTGACGCTTCATTCTCACGTGCAGACTTTCAAGCCCCAGATTCAAAATATATGCGCTCATAGGAGCAGGCGTTACGCCAAGGTCGCGCATCAGCTGGGCAGTTGCCTTGGTAATAAAGGCGCCTTCAAGGCCGAAACGCTCGGTATAGGTGATACCGTGATAGCTTTCATCGGGGGTGCAAAGACCGGCAAAACGCTCGGGATATTTGGTCCAGTCAAACTTACCGGAATCAATAATAGCACCACCCACACAGCTACCGTGACCGTCCATATATTTGGTAGTAGAATGGGTCACGATGTCAGCACCCCATTCAATGGGTCTGCAATTTACGGGAGTGGGAAATGTATTATCCACGATCAGCGGAACGCCGTGCTTGTGG
>JAZNRO010000056.1:0-12602 GCA_045590715.1 Eubacteriales bacterium
ACGTAAGCAAGACGGGGTACGTTATACTTGGTAGCCTGACGCCATACGGTTTCAGACTGGGGCTCGACACCACCCTTGGCACAGAAGACGGCTACTGCACCGTCAAGCACCATCAGGGAGCGCTCCACCTCAACGGTGAAGTCAACGTGACCGGGGGTGTCAATGATGTTGATTCTGTTGTTTCTCCAGAAGCAAGTAGTAGCAGCGGAAGTAATGGTAATACCTCTTTCCTGCTCCTGCTCCATCCAGTCCATGGTCGCTGCGCCGTCGTGAGTCTCACCAAGCTTGTGCGTTTTACCAGTGTAGAACAGGATACGCTCAGTGGTGGTGGTCTTTCCGGCGTCGATGTGAGCCATGATACCGATGTTTCTGGTTCTTTCAAGTGGATACTCTCTCGGCATTGTAAGCTCCGTTTCTTTAACTTTAAGTTTTCCCCGGGAGAAGGCTTTTAATCAGCCTGCCCGGAGTCTTTTTCTTAATATCTGTAGTGAGCAAAAGCCTTGTTTGCTTCTGCCATCTTGTGAGTATCTTCTCTCTTCTTAACGGCGCCGCCAATTCCGTTGGTAGCATCGATAATTTCGTTTGCAAGTCTCTCACACATATTCTTTTCGCTGCGTGCTCTGGAATAATTGATGAGCCAGCGAAGACCTAAGGTCTGTTTTCTGTCGGGCCGAACATCGATCGGTACCTGATAGGTAGCACCGCCCACTCTTCTTGCTTTGATTTCAAGCTGGGGCATAATGTTCTCAAGGGCCTTCTGGAATGTTTCAAGGGGATCATTGCCAGTCTTTTCTTTTACGATTTCAAATGCATCGTAAACGATTTTCTGTGCAACACCCTTTTTACCGTCCTGCATAATGTTGTTTACCAGTTTGGTAACAAGCTTGGAACCGTAGATAGGATCCGGCAGAACATCTCTTTTGGAAATCTGACCTCTGCGTGGCACTAGAACTTCCCTCCTTCATAATATAGTATGATATCTTTGGTACTCCGGCATCTTTTGGTGCCGGTGAGTGCTTGGCAATGGCAAGATTCTATAAAAATGATGCAACATGCTAAGCACAACAGATAAGCCAATTACTTTGCAGCTTTGGCTCTCTTCGCTCCGTACTTGGAACGACTCTGGTTTCTTCCGTTAACGCCCTGGGTATCCAGAGTGCCGCGGATGATATGGTAACGTACACCGGGAAGGTCTTTAACTCTTCCGCCGCGGATCATAACTACAGAGTGTTCCTGCAGGTTGTGACCGATACCGGGGATATAAGCGGTTACTTCGTTACCGTTGGTCAATCTGACTCTCGCAATTTTACGAAGCGCGGAGTTCGGCTTCTTGGGAGTCTTGGTAGATACTTTCGTACAAACGCCACGCTTCTGGGGGCAGGAAATAGCAACGGTCTCTTTTTTCAGAGAGTTCATGGTTACCTGCAGAGCGGGGGACTTGGACTTGTAAGTTACCTTGTCACGACCAAATCTTACCAATTGGTTGAATGTCGGCATATTGCACCTCCTTCTTCAATATTCGTTTTATCGTATCACATTTTTTGGAAAAATGCAACACTTACCGGGAAGTGCAAAATGCAATTCTGCACTTTGCACAAATCCCAGGCAAAACTTTTGTTTAAAATGAGTGAAACTGCTTGATTTTTTAGTCGAAAATGCTTTCTTCGGGTTCAGCAGAGCTGTCGAAGATCTCCACGTTACGGTATTTCTGCATACCGGTACCGGCGGGGATCAGTTTACCGATGATTACATTTTCCTTCAGACCCAGCAGCGGGTCAACCTTACCCTTGATGGCGGCTTCCGTAAGGACCTTGGTGGTTTCCTGGAAGGAAGCAGCGGAAAGGAAGGATTCGGTGGAAAGGGCCGCCTTGGTGATACCAAGGAGCAAGGGAGTTGCGGTTGCTTCCAGCAGCGCCTCGCCCTGAGCAATTCTCTGGCGAACCTCTGCATTGGCATCTTCAAACTCGTATACGTCCACCATAGAACCGGGAAGAAGCTTGGTGGAACCGGTGGTTTCCACTCTTACTTTTCTGGTCATCTGACGGGCAATGACTTCTACGTGCTTGTCATTGATTTCTACCGCCTGGAGACGGTATACTTTCTGGATTTCTCTTACGATGTACTCGTAAGCGGCTTCCGTTCCGTCAATGCGGATGATATCGGTGGGCTTTCTCATACCGTCGGTCAAAGCCTGTCCGCGGAGAACGGCCTGGCCGTCTTCTACGATGATCTTCAGACCGTAAGGAATGAGGTAGCTCTTTTCGGTTTCACCGTCTGCGGAAGTAATGATAACGTGACGGTTCTTCTTGGTATCGTCCAGTTTAACGGTACCGTCGAAATCTGCCAGGATGGAAGACTTCTTGGGGCTGCGTGCTTCGAAGAGTTCTTCTACACGGGGCAGACCCTGGGTAATATCGCCGCCGGCGATACCACCGGTATGGAAGGTTCTCATGGTCAGCTGGGTACCGGGTTCACCGATGGACTGAGCCGCGATGATACCAACTGCTTCGCCGATGTTGACTTTCTTGCCGCTGGCAAGGTCAGCACCGTAGCAGTGAGCACATACGCCGTGACGGCACTTACAGCCGAGAACGCTTCTCACGTATACTCTCTTAATACCGGCTTCTACGATGGCCTCGGTCATAGATTCATTGATCATCTGACCGTTTTCAACGAGAATTTCACCGGTTTCGGGATGGATCACGTCTGCTGCTGCGAAACGGCCAAGGATACGGTCAGCAAGTTTTTCGATCATTTCCTTGCCTTCCATGATATCCTCTACCCAAACGCCTTCGGTCGTGCCACAGTCTTCTTCACGAATGATAACTTCCTGTGCAACGTCTACCAGACGGCGGGTCAGGTAACCGGAGTCCGCAGTACGGAGCGCCATATCCGCAAGACCCTTACGGGAACCACGGGCAGCGATGAAGTATTCCAGAACGTTCAGACCTTCGCGGAAGTTTGCCTTAATAGGCAGTTCCACGGTACGACCGGTGGCGGTAGCCATCAGACCACGCATACCGGCAAGCTGTCTCATCTGCTTCATAGAGCCTCGCGCACCGGAAACCGCCATCATATTGATGGGGTTGTCTTTGCGCAGGTTCTTCTGGAGCGCGGTGGTAACGTCCTTGGTACACTCTTCCCAAATGGAGATGACTCTGCGGTATCTTTCTTCATCGGTCAACAAACCGCGGCGGAAATGCTTGGTAACTTCGTCTACCTTCTTATCGGCAGCTGCGATGATATCACCTTTTTCCGGAGGAACGGTCATATCCGATACGGATACGGTAAGAGCCGCTTTGGTGGAGTACTTATAACCAAGTGACTTGATCTTATCCAGCATCTCAACGGTTTCGGTAGAACCGCAGTACTTGATAGCGCGATCAATGATCTTGCCGAGTTCTTTTACGGTTACCACGAAATCGATTTCGGGTTTGAAGAGGTTTGCAGGATCGCTGCGGTCAACAAAGTGAAGCTTCTGGGGGATCACGCTGTTGAATACCATACGGCCGTAAGTGGTATCCACAAGCTGGGAAACCTCTTTGCCGTCAACGATGCGGGTCTCACGAACCTTAATGGGAGCGTGGATACCCAGATCCTTGTTTTCATAAGCCATAACGGCTTCGTTGAAGTCGCGGAAGATCTTGCCTGCGCCCACTTCATCAGGACGGAAGGTAGGTTCTTCATCTTCGAATTCACGAACGTAAGTCAGCCAGTAGGAACCAAGTACCATATCCTGGGTAGGAACGGTAACGGCTTTACCGGAAACGGGCTTTAACAGGTTGTTAGCAGAGAGCATCAAAAATCTTGCTTCTGCCTGAGCCTCGGGAGAAAGGGGTACGTGTACAGGCATCTGGTCACCGTCAAAGTCGGCGTTAAATGCAGTACATACCAGAGGATGGAGCTTAATGGCTCTGCCTTCTACCAGTACAGGCTCGAATGCCTGGATGGACAGACGGTGGAGGGTAGGAGCACGGTTCAAGAGAACGGGATGTTCTTTGATTACGTATTCCAGAGCGTCCCAAACCTCGTGGCTCATACGCTCAACTTTCTTCTTGGCGTCTTTGATATTGGTAGACTTACCGGTCTCCACAAGTCTCTTCATAACGAAGGGCTTGAAGAGTTCGATTGCCATTTCCTTGGGCAGACCGCACTGATACAGCTTCAGTTCGGGGCCTACTACGATTACGGAACGGCCGGAGTAGTCAACACGCTTACCCAAAAGGTTCTGACGGAATCTTCCCTGCTTACCGCGAAGCATTTCGGAAAGGGACTTGAGAGGACGGTTGCTGGGACCGGTAACGGGTCTGCCGCGGCGACCGTTGTCAATGAGGGCGTCTACTGCTTCCTGGAGCATTCTCTTTTCATTGCGGATAATGATCTCGGGAGCGTGCAGTTCCATCAGTCTCTTCAGACGGTTGTTACGGTTGATAACTCTGCGGTAAAGATCGTTGATATCGGAGGTAGCAAATCTGCCGCCGTCCAGCTGTACCAAAGGTCTGATCTCGGGGGGCAGTACGGGAAGTACTTCCATGACCATCCATTCGGGTTTGTTGCCGGAAAGACGGAAATCTTCTACGATCTCAAGTCTCTTTGCCAGTTTCAGTTTCTTCTGACCGGCGGAATTGTCCATTTCTTCGCGAAGTTCTGCGGAGAGAACGTCCAGATCCAGTTCGGAAAGAAGTTTCTTTACGGCTTCTGCACCCATACCGGCTTCAAAGTCGTTTTCATACTTTTCTCTTGCGGCGCGGTACTCCTGTTCGGTCAGAAGCTGCTGCTTGGCAAGGGGGGTAGAGCCGGGATCGGTAACGATGTACTGTGCAAAGTACAGTACCTTTTCCAGAAGTCTGGGGGAAATGTCAAGAAGGATTCCCATTTTAGAGGGAATTGCGCGGAAATACCAGATGTGGGATACAGGCGCGGCCAATTCAATGTGACCCATTCTTTCGCGGCGAACCTTGCTGGTGGTGATTTCAACACCGCACTTTTCGCACACTTTGCCAACGTATCTTACCTTCTTATACTTACCGCAGTGGCATTCCCAGTCCTTGGTCGGACCGAAAATACGCTCACAGAACATACCGTCGCGTTCGGGTTTTAAGGTTCTGTAGTTGATGGTCTCAGGCTTTTTTACTTCGCCGTAGGACCACTTACGGATGGCATCGGGAGAAGCCAGACCAATTCTAATTTTATCAAAATCAATGTGTTCCATTATTCTTCTCCTTTCTGCTTAATTCTCTTCGGTTTCATATACGGAAGCGGAGCCCATATAATCGGAAAGATCTTCTTCGGGCTGTTCTACGTATTCGGTAGAACCTTCTTCGTCGTCGTACATGGGATCTTCGGCATCGTAGATCTGCTCGCCCAGTTCAGACTGGTCGATGGTCTGGATACCAACGTTTTCTTCTTCGCTGATTTCCTTCAAAGTAACCACGTTATCGTTCTTATCCAGTACTTCAACGTTCAGACCCAGGGCCTGGAGCTCACGAACCAATACCTTGAAGGATTCGGGAACGCCGGGAGTGGGAATGTTGTGACCCTTTACAATGGCTTCAAAGGTCTTCACACGACCGATCACGTCGTCAGACTTCACGGTGAGGATTTCCTGCAGGGTATATGCAGCGCCGTATGCTTCCAGCGCCCAAACTTCCATTTCACCGAATCTCTGTCCGCCGAACTGTGCCTTACCGCCGAGAGGCTGCTGGGTAACCAGAGAGTAAGGACCGGTAGAACGGGCGTGGATCTTATCGTCAACCAGGTGATGGAGTTTTAAGTAGTACATATAACCTACGGTTACGCGGTTATCAAAGGGTTCACCGGTACGGCCGTCGTAAAGAACGGTCTTACCGTCGCGGGAACAGCCTGCTTCTTCCAGAAGGTCCTGAATATCGTTTTCGCTTGCGCCGTCAAATACAGGGGTCATAAAGCTTACGCCCAGTTTCTTTGCGGCAAGACCCAGGTGCACCTCAAGTACCTGACCGATGTTCATTCGGGAAGGTACGCCCAGGGGGTTCAGTACGATATCAAGGGGAGTACCGTCGGGAAGGAAGGGCATATCTTCAGGGGGAAGAATACGGGAAATAACACCCTTGTTACCGTGACGGCCTGCCATTTTATCGCCCACGGAGATCTTTCTCTTCTGAGCAACGTAAACTCTTACAACTTTGTTTACACCGGCGGGCAGTTCGTCGCCGTTTTCACGGGTGAAGGTGCGAACGTCTACAACGATACCGCTTTCACCGTGGGGCAGACGCAGAGAGGTATCTCTTACTTCTCTTGCCTTTTCACCAAAAATGGCACGGAGCAGTCTTTCTTCTGCGGTCAGTTCGGTTTCCCCCTTAGGAGTAACCTTACCTACCAGAATGTCGCCTGCGTGTACCTCGGCACCCTTGCGGATCACACCGTCAGCGTTCAGATCCTTCAGAGCGTCTTCGCCAACGGAAGGAATGTCGCGGGTGATCTCTTCCGGTCCGAGTTTGGTATCTCTTGCTTCGTGAGAATATTCCTCAATGTGAATAGAGGTGTAAACGTCCTCACGAACCAGTCTTTCATTGAGAAGAACAGCGTCCTCGTAGTTATAACCTTCCCAGGTCATAAAGCCGATGAGCATATTCTTACCGAGGGCCATTTCACCGCCCTGGGTAGCGGTACCGTCTGCCAGTACCTGACCCTTTTCAACTCTCTGATCCTTTACAACGTAAGGTCTCTGGTTGATACAGGTGCCCTGGTTGGTACGCTTAAACTTCACCAGGTGATAAGCGTCGATATGTCCGTCGTCATTCTTTACACGGATCTCATCTGCAGATACGTATTCTACGTAGCCGGCTTCTTTTGCCAGTACGCACACACCGGAGTCGGTACCGGACTTGTACTCAATACCGGTAGCGATCACAGGCGCTTCGCTTACCATCAGCGGAACTGCCTGCTTCTGCATGTTAGAGCCCATGAGAGCACGGGTGTTATCGTCGTTTTCAAGGAAGGGAATGTGGGAAGCGGAAACGGAAACTACCATCTTGGGAGAAACGTCCATATAGTCGATTTCTTCTCTGGGTACTTCCAGGATCTCTTCTCTTCTGCGGGCCGTAACCTTCTTGTTGATAAAGCGATTCTCTTCGTCCAGAGGCTCATTTGCCTGGGCTACGGTAAAATCGTCTTCCTCGTCGGCGGTCATATAGCGAACTTCGCTGGTAACAACGCCGGTTTCTTTATCTACCTTGCGATAGGGCGCCATAATGAAGCCGTATTCGCTGATCTTGGCATAAGTAGAAAGGTAGGAGATCAGACCGATGTTAGGACCTTCAGGGGTTTCAACGGGACACATTCTACCGTACTGGGTATAGTGTACGTCACGAACCTCGAAGGATGCTCTGTCACGGGAAAGACCGCCGGGACCAAGCGCGGACAAACGGCGCTTATGGGTCAGTTCGGACAAGGGGTTGTTTTGGTCCATAAACTGGGAAAGGGGCGAAGAACCGAAGAACTCCTTGATGGCGGAAATAACAGGGCGAACGTTAATGAGGGCCTGAGGCGTGATAGACTCGGTGTCCTGAATGGTCATTCTTTCTTTTACGATCTTGTCCATGCGGGAGAAGCCGATGCGGAGCTGGTTCTGAAGCAGTTCACCAACGCAGCGCAGTCTTCTGTTGCCCAGATGGTCAATGTCGTCCTCGGTGCCGATGTTATGGGACAGGGCAAGGAGGTAGTTAACGGAGGAATAAATATCCTCGCGGGTAATGTGCTTGGGGATCAGTTCATCGCGACGGGCGCGGATGAGCTCGATTCTTTCTGCCTCGTCCTGGGTTTCGCCAAGGATCTCGCCCAGTACGGAAAGGCATACCATTTCCTTGATACCGCATTCTTTGGCGGCCTCTTCGGAAATGAAGTCGGTAAGGGGAACCATACCGTTGGAGAATACCTTTACTTCTTTGCCGTCTTCTGCAATAACGGTAAGAGCGGTAACGCCGTTCTTATTCAGAGAATCGGCTTTTTCTGCAGTGAGAACTTCGCCCTTCTCAAAGATCACTTCTCCGGTCAAGGCGGAAACAGCGGGAGCGGCCAGAGTAAGACCGGTCACACGTTTTGCCAGGGAAAGCTTCTTATTATATTTATATCTGCCCACAGCGGAGATATCGTAACGCTTGGGGTCAAAGAAGAGGTTGTTTACCAGAATTTCTGCGCTTTCAACCAAAGGCGGATCGCCGGGACGCAGTCTTCTGTAAAGTTCTTTCAAGGCTTCTTCATAAGCGGTGGTGTTATTGTTCTCTGCGGTAGCGGAGATCATATCCTTATCCATGGTGAGAAGAAGCATAGCGTCGTCGCCGAACATTGCCTTCAGTTCTGCATCGGTGGAAACGCCCAGTGCACGGATCAGAATGGTCACGGGCATCTTGCGGTTCTTATCGATACGAACGTAGAAAATATCGTTCTGATCGGTTTCATACTCCAGCCAAGCGCCGCGATAAGGAATTACGGTGGTAGCGTAAGTTACCTTTTCGCTCTTCTCCTGCAGTTTCTGATAATAGATACCGGGGGAACGAACGATCTGAGATACAATAACGCGCTCTGCGCCATTGATCAGGAAGGTGCCGTTTTCGGTCATCAGGGGGAAATCGCCCATAAAGATTTCCTGTTCCTTGATTTCACCGGTCAGCTTATTGGTCAGACGAACGGTAACGCGCAGAGGAGCAGCGTAGTTTACATCTCTCTCCTTGCACTCTTCGATGGAATACTTGGGAGTCTTCTCCACGGTGTAATCCACAAAGTCAATGAGAAAGTTACCGGAATAGTCCACGATGGGAGAAATATCCCGGAGCACCTCTACAAGGCCTTCGTTCAGAAACCAGTCAAAGGAATTCTTCTGAATCTCAATCAGATTCGGAAGTTCCAACAGTTCTTCGTTTTTCGCGAAGCTGTAGCGAGTACCGGTTCCGCATTTCTGGGGATGGGTCATCAACATAAAGTAACCTCTCCTTCTTTGATTTTCTTTACTTCTCGGGGTACTTTACTTCCCAAAAAATATTTTTCATATTTCTTATATAAGGAAGCAAGAAATGAAATTTTACATTTCACTGCAGAAAAAGTTTACAAAAGTTTTCCAATTTGTTACGGGTCTTTCACAAACTTTCCGACAGTTTTCCATAATACCGCCATTATAGTGCAGTTTATAATAATATCACAAGCAATTTTAATTGTCAAGGGGCAAATTTCCATTTTTTCTTATCTTTTTCTTGTTTGACTTTAGATGGAAAAAATCGTATAATAGGTGTAATAATAAAAAGAAAGAAAAACAAAGGAGAGAAAATGGAAAAAGAAGTCTTGCAAAAAGAGATCGAAGCCTTGAGAGAGACCCTCTTTCGTCTTTCCTATGAATACTACGTACTGGACGCTCCCACAAAAAGCGACTACGAGTACGATATGCTCTATAAGAAACTGGAAAAGCTGGAAAAAGAGCATCCGGAATTTTACGATCCCCTCTCCCCTACCTGCCGAGTAGGCGGCGGGGTACTGGAGGAGTTTAAAAAATACGAGCACCCGGTACCTTTAAAGAGCTTAAGCAACGTTTTTTCAAAAGAAGAACTTTTCGCTTTTCTGGATTCGGTAAGAAAAACCGTAAAGGATCCTCTTTTTGCCGTAGAATATAAGATCGACGGACTTTCCGTTGCCCTGGAATATCGGGACGGCCGTTTTTATAAAGGCGCTACCCGTGGTGACGGTAAGGTGGGAGAAGACGTAACGGAGAACTTAAAGACCATTCCTTCCATTCCCCTTGTTTTAAAGGAAAAGGTGGATCTGATCGTCCGTGGCGAGGTCTTTCTTCCCAAAAAGAACTTTGCCCGTTTAAACGAAGAGAGAGAAGTTTTAGGCGAAACCCTTTTTGCCAACCCCCGCAATGCGGCCGCCGGCTCCCTTCGTCAGCTGGACAGCAGTATCTGTGCGGCCCGTGGACTTGATATTCTTATTTTTAATATTCAATCTGTGAAAGACAGAAGCTTTTCTTCTCACAAGGAGAGCCTTGATTGGCTGAAGAGCCTTGGCTTTAAAGTTTCTCCTTATAAGATCTTAAAAGACAATGAAGAGATCTTTTCGGAAATTATGACAAGAGGAGAAAACCGGGAAGAGCTTTCCTTTGATATTGACGGCGCGGTGGTAAAGACCGACGACTTCTCTTACCGGGAAGAGCTGGGCGAACTGCCTCACGCTCCCAAATGGGCCATGGCCTATAAATATCCCCCGGAAGAAAAGGCCACTACCCTGCTTGATATTACCATTCAGGTAGGCAGAACCGGTGTTCTTACCCCTACCGCAGAACTTGCCCCGGTGCGCCTGGCCGGAACCACCGTTTCCAGAGCCACCCTTCACAACGAAGACTTTATTCTGGAAAAGGATATCCGCATCGGTGACACGGTCATCGTAAGAAAAGCGGGTGAAATTATTCCGGAAGTGGTGCGGGTAGAAACAAAAGACAGAAAAACAGACGCTGTTCCCTACAAGTTCCCCGCCGTCTGCCCCTCCTGCGGAGAAGAAGTATTCCGGGATCAGGATGCGGCGGCCATTCGCTGTACCAACGCCGCTTGCCCTGCACAATTAGAGCGGAATATCATCCACTTTGCTTCCAAAGGGGCAATGAATATTGACACCATGGGACCGGCAGTCGTAAAAGCCTTTTTGGCAGAAAACATCATTTCTGATATTTCCGATCTCTACTCTTTCGACGGGCAAAAAGCCGCCAGCATCGAAGGACTTGGCGAAAAAAGCGTAGAGAAACTGAAGATCGCAATTGAAAACAGCAAAGCCCTTTGCCTTTCCCGTCTGATCTACGCTCTGGGGATTCGGGGCATCGGAGAAAAGACCGCCCAGGTCCTGGCCCGGCACTTTGGCCATATGGACAATTTGAAAAAGGCCACTGCCGAGGACTTCCGCCAGCTTTCCGATATCGGCCCGGTACTTGCGGAAAATCTCCTTTCCTTCTTCTCTCATGAAAAGACCCTGGCGCTGCTGGACCGACTTTCCGACGCGGGCGTGAATATGGCCTTTCTGGGCAAAGTACAAGGCACTCTTTTCAAGGGAAAGACCTTTGTACTCACCGGCACCCTTCCCACCCTGAAGCGGGACGAAGCGGCAAAGCTGATCGAAGATGCAGGCGGAAAAGTTTCCGGCTCCGTTTCTTCTAAAACCAGCTTCGTGGTAGCAGGCGAAGCCGCCGGCTCCAAGCTAAAAAAAGCCACAGACCTTGGTATTCCCGTTTTAAGCGAAGAAGAACTACTTGATCTTTTAAAAGAAGCATAAAAACAAAAAATCCACCCTTTTCGGGTGGATTTTCTTTTTTATTTTGCCAGATATTCTTTTATCATTTCTATAGCAGAGCCCGTTAAGATCTCCTGGGTCTCGGGAGAAAAACGGGATGAGGAGGCTTCGTAGCCACCTTCTTCAAAGGCTTCTTTGGTGGGAAGATATCCTTGTCCGCCATTTGTAAGACAAAGGCTTAAAACAAAGGTCTCGGGAAAAGCCTTTTTCATATCTCTGCCGTACTGGGTAAAAGCCTCGCCGCCAAAACCGGCAAGACAAAGATCACCAAGACAAAGTACGCTCACCGGCACTTTTTGATAAAGGGTTTCTTCCGGAAGAGAGAGCACCCGCTCAAGTTTTGCCTGAAGACCCATATCCCGGGAAATATCAAGTTTTCCCTCATCAATGTCTTCTTGCATTTTTTGATACTCATTTAGCTTTTCAAGACCCATCGTGTTGGTGGGAATATATTTCATCTCCACCTTGCCCCAAAGCTTTCCGGGGGCAAGCGCTTTCAGATCATCCCACATAGAAAGGGCAGTTTTTGAAATCATCTTGCCCATATAAGCGGAGTGACCGTAGCCGGTACGGAAATTTCCCATTACGTCCACGTGGTTGGTATCACCCTGGGGCCCGCAAAGAGCAACACAGCGTACCCCTTCCATTTCCTTTTCCGTGGTGCGACGGATAAAGCCGGGCCAGTCTGCACTAATTCCGTTTCCCGCGATCACGTCCGAATGAGTGGAAAAATGAACGAGGGCAATATCGTCTTTTTCTTCCCTTGTAAATTTTACAAGGCGAACGTTGTTGTCCGCTTCTCCCACAGGGCCGATGGCGTCAGGATTTGCAATACCGGGATTGGTGCGCACCGTCCCGTTTTTCATTCTGTATCTTCGGATAAAAGAAAGTTTCTCCGGCGCTTCCTTCTCCCCTGCCGCAGCGGTGGCGGGAGCAAGATCAGACAGAGCAAGAGCCGTTACGTCGCAAAACTTACGGAACAAAACGGAAAGATAGGCCTCGTCCACGATTCCTTCATCCAGATGACAAGGTCTGCTTCCAACCCGCACCGAGGTGTGCTGATGAAGACCGTGAATGAAAATATGATCCGCCGAGATCCCGCAGGTTTCAAAAATGAGCTGTCGGATCCGGGTAGCAGGCTCCTCCATCACGTAGATCAAATCGCAAGAAATCAAAACCGCCTTGTTTTCCCCGTCGGAAAAAGCCACCGCGTTTAATTCCAGCGGATCCAAAACCGTTTTCGCCGGTCTTGGTATACCGTAGCCCGCCAAAGGGCTCCCAAGGGTTGGCGTAATATC
>JAZNRO010000057.1:0-10440 GCA_045590715.1 Eubacteriales bacterium
TTAATTTTTCTTTATTTATATATGGTTAATTAATATAATATATATTTGAACTTATATATTAATTTAATTTGAGGTGTAACCTATGAAAAAACTTATGCTCGGTAACGAGGCGGTGGCTCGCGGTCTTTATGAAGCAGGCTGCTCTTTTGTTTCAAGCTATCCCGGTACTCCCAGTACCGAAATTACCGAAGAGGTTGCAAAATTCAAGGAAGTTTACGCAGAATGGGCGCCCAATGAAAAGGTTGCCATGGAAGCGGCTTTCGGCGCATCTCTTGCGGGCAAAAGAAGCTTTTGCGCTATGAAGCACGTGGGCTTAAATGTTGCCGCCGACCCCCTCTTTACCCTTTCCTATACCGGTGTAAACGGCGGTCTTATTATCGGCGTGGCAGACGATGCGGGAATGCATTCTTCCCAGAACGAGCAGGATTCCCGTCACTACGCCCGTGCGGCCAAGATCCCTATGCTGGAGCCGGCGGATTCTGCCGAGGCCATTTTGTTTGTGAAGAAGGCCTACGAAATTTCCGAAGAATACGATACCCCCGTTTTTCTGAAAATGTGTACCCGTATCTCCCACTCCCAGAGCGTGGTGGAAGAAGGGGAGAGAGTAGAGGTAAGCTACCCTTACGAAAAGAACGGGGCAAAATATATTATGATGCCCGGCAACGCCAAGCGCCGTCATCCTTTCGTAGAAGAAAGAACCAGAAAGCTTATCTCTCTTGCGGAAGAGAGCGATATAAACAAAGAATTTTCCGGCAAGGAAAAGGCCGTGGGCTTTATTACTTCTTCTACCAGCTTTCAGTACGTACGGGAAGTGTTCGGCGACAGATTCCCCATTTTAAAACTGGGTATGATCTGGCCTATGCCGGAAGAAAAGATCAAAAACTTTGCGAAAAAAGTAGAGAAGCTTATCGTAGTAGAAGAGCTTGACAGCTTTATTGAAGATCACGTACGCTTTCTGGGTATTCCCGTTTCCGGCAAGGAGATCTTCGGCTGTATCGGAGAATTCAGCCAGAATCTCGTTGCAGAAAAGCTGGGTGAGAAGGTTCCCGGCGGCAAGGCGCTTTCGGAAGAGATTCCCATGCGTCCTCCCGTGATGTGTGCCGGCTGTCCCCATAGAGGACTTTTCTACATTCTTTCTAAACATAAGATCACAACGCTCGGTGATATCGGCTGTTACACCCTGGGCGCCGTAGCCCCTCTTTCCGCTCTGGACAGCACCCTTTGTATGGGCGCATCCCTTTCCGGTATTCACGGCTTTGTAAAAGCCAGTGAAGGCAAAGCGGATCATAATACCGTAGCGGTGATCGGTGACTCCACCTTTATGCACTCCGGTATGACCGGCCTTGTAAATATCGCATATAATGGATCAAACTCCACCGTTATTATCCTGGATAACTCCATTACCGGTATGACCGGTCACCAGCAGAACCCCACCACCGGCAAGAACTTAAAAGGCGACGTGGCCGCGAAAGTGGATCTGACCGCCGTTTGTCACGCCTGCGGTATTGAGAGAGTAAAGGTAGTAGATCCTTATGATCTAGCGGAAACCGAAAAGGTGATTCTGGAAGAGCTGAAAGCAGACGAGCCTTCCGTTATCATTTCCAGAAGACCCTGTGCGCTGCTGAAAACCGTGGTACATAAGGGACCCATTACGGTTAAGACCGATGCTTGCCGGGGCTGTAAGGCTTGTATGAAGATCGGCTGTCCGGCTATCAGTATGAAGGACAAGAAGGCCGTTATTGATAACACTCTTTGCACCGGCTGCGGTGTTTGCGCCCAGCTTTGCAAATTCGGTGCGCTGTAAGGAGGAGAAGATGGAAACAAAGAATATTATGATCGTGGGAGTAGGCGGTCAGGGTAGCCTTCTGGCATCCAAGCTCCTGGGAAAACTCCTTCTGAAAAAAGGCTGGGACGTAAAGGTCAGCGAGGTCCACGGTATGAGTCAGCGCGGCGGTAGTGTCGTAACCTACGTGCGCTTCGGCGATACCGTATCCTCTCCGGTCATTGATAAGGGCCAGGCAGATTTTATCGTTTCCTTTGAACTTCTGGAGGCCGCTCGCTGGACCGAGTATTTAAAGGAAGGCGGAAAGATGGTGGTAGCTACCCAGAAGATCAATCCCATGCCCGTTATCATCGGCGCCGCAAGTTATCCGGAAAATCTGGAAGAAAAAATGAAGGCTTTAGGCATAGATCTGGACGCTTTTGACGCCCTTTCCCTGGCAGAGAAGGCAGGCAGTGCCAAAGCGGTGAATATCGCTTTGATGGGCAGACTTTCCCGCTACTTTGATTTTGAAGAAGCAGAGTGGCTTTCCGCTCTGGAAGAAAGCGTACCCCCGAAATTTTTGGAACTGAATAAAACCGCTTTCCGTTTGGGAAGAGAAGCTTAAAAGGAGAAGAAAAGATGGCAAATTATTATCAGAAAGAAATTGAGACCGCTTCCCAGGAAGAGATCAGATCTCTTCAGTCCGAGCGTCTTCTAAAGCAGGTGCGCCACGTATGGGAATCCGTTCCCTACTATCGCAAAAAAATGGAAGAAAAAGGGGTTACGCCTGATGATATTCGGGGAATCGAAGACCTTTATAAGCTTCCTTTCCTTTCCAAAGACGATTTGAGACAGGCTTATCCCTACGGCTTGATGGGCGCGCCGTTAAAGGACTGCGTCAGAATTCACTCTACTTCCGGTACTACCGGCAAGAGAGTGGTTGCTTTCTATACCCAGAAGGATATTGACCTTTGGGAAGACTGCTGTGCCAGAGCTCTTGTTGCCGCCGGCGCAACCAAAGAAGACGTTTGTCAGGTTTGCTACGGATACGGCCTGTTTACCGGCGGATCCGGTATGCACGGAGGATCTCATAAGGCAGGGTGTCTGACCCTTCCTATGTCTTCCGGCAATACGGAGCGCCAGCTTCAGTTTATGGTGGACCTTGAGGCTACCGTTATCTGCTGTACCCCTTCCTACGGTGCTTACCTTGCGGAGAGCATTAAGGAAAAGGGCATCCGCGATCAGATCAAACTGAAGGCCGGTATTTTCGGTGCCGAGGCCTGGAGCGAAGAAATGCGCAGAGAACTGGAAAAGGAACTGGGCATCCGTGCCTTTGATATTTACGGTCTCACGGAAATTTCCGGCCCCGGTGTTGCTTTTGAATGTGAAGAGCAGACCGGTATGCACATCAACGAAGACCACTTTATTGCAGAGATCATCAATCCGGAAACCGGGGAAGTTCTTCCCGAAGGGGAAAAAGGGGAACTGGTATTTACCTGTATCACCAAAGAAGCATTCCCCCTGCTTCGCTATCGTACCCGTGACATTTGCGTTCTCACCCGTAAGCCTTGTTCCTGCGGCAGAACCCACGTAAAAATGTCTAAACCCATGGGCAGAAGCGATGATATGATGATCATCAAGGGCGTCAACGTATTCCCCAGCCAGGTGGAAACGGTTCTCATTGAACAGGGCTATCAGCCCAACTATCAGATCATCGTAGACCGTGTGAAGAATTCCGATACCATGGAAGTCAGAGTAGAAATGACCCCGGATAAATTTACCGACTCTATGAGTAAGATCAGCAAGATGGAGAAGGAACTGGTAGAAGCCCTTCACACCATGCTTGGCATCTATGCGAAAGTAACTTTGGTAGCGCCCAAGTCCATCGCCCGTAGCGAAGGCAAGGCGGTACGCATCATTGATAAGAGAAAGATCTAAAAAGGAGAAAATTTATGAACGGCATCAATCAGATTTCTATTTTTCTTGAGAACAGAGCAGGTTCTCTTTCCGAAATTACCCAGCTTCTGGCAGACAGCGGCATTAACCTGCGCGCCATTTCCATTGCGGAGACCGCAGATTACGGCGTTTTGCGTGTGATCGCAGACGATACGGAAAAGGCAAGAGACGTGCTTCTGGAAAACGGTTGTATTTTGTCTATGACCCCCGTTGCAGTGCTGACCCTTCCCGATAAGCCTGCCTCTCTTTCCAAGGTGCTTTTGCTACTTGCTGAAAAAGGCATTGATATTGAGTATATGTACTCTCTCTTTACCCACCAGGACGGCTACGCTTACATCGTATTCCGCCTTGCCGAGGAAGGTCCTTTCCGCGAGATCGTAAAGAATTACAATCTTACCATCGCCACCAAGGAAGAACTTGGCCTGAAATAAGAAACAAAGAAAAAGAAGAAGCAAGACGCTTCTTCTTTTTTTATGCAAGCATAAGTTTTCTTTGCCTGCTTTTAAAAATGCACAATTTTGTGGCTACCTGATATGACAACAAGCCAAGGTTTTCTTTGGCTACTTTCTTTTTTAAAAGAAAGTATGCAAAAGAAAGGAGGAATAAAAAAGTGCTTGCAAAAACATTCTAATAATGGTAGAATTTTTTTAAAGAGAAAAAGGGGGAGAAAAAATGGAATTTTCTGAAAAGATTCGCTTTTTACGAAAAAAGAACGGGCTTTCCCAGGCAGAATTCGGCGGAAAGGTGGGCGTGTCCAACCGAGCCGTTTCCAAATGGGAAAAAGGGGAGAGTATGCCCTCTACCGATACCCTTCTTACCATTGCCACCGTTTTCGGTGTGACCCTGGACTTCTTTCTAAAGCACGAGGGAACAGATACAAACGAAAAGGTCGTGGAGCCGGGTATGGAGTCCCTGAGGGAGCTTTATAAGATCGGCAGAGGACCTTCCAGTTCTCATACCATGGGCCCGGAAAAAGCGGCCACTCTGTTTCGTCGGCGTTTTCCCCGGGCAAATCGCTTCAAGGCCGTGCTTCAGGGCTCTCTTGCCAAAACGGGGAAAGGACACCGTACGGATTTCTGTATCAACGAGGCTTTTTCTCCCTTTGATTGTGAGATCATTTTTGATATTGATACCGTAGATCTGTATCACCCCAATACCATGCTCCTTTTCGCCTATGAAGATCGTGTGGAGCTGGGCTCTTGGGAGGTATATAGCGTAGGCGGCGGTAGTATCGTCATCAAAGGCGAGCCGGTTTATAAGCCCGTGCGCATTTATCCCCACAACAGCTTTGCCGAAATCAGTGAATACTGCCAGGAAAAGGGAATCCGTCTGTGGCAGTACGTAGAAGAATTTGAAGGAAAAGAGATCTGGGATTATTTGGATCTTATGTGGGAAACCATGCTTTCTTCCATAAAGGAAGGCCTTTCTGCGGAAGGGGAACTGTTCGGCGGACTTGGCGTACAAAGAAAAGCCAAGTACCTGTTCCATCAAAGACATATGGACGAAAACGCGGAAACCAGAGAAAACCGCCTTGTTTGTTCCTATGCTTTTGCGGTCAGTGAGCAAAATGCCGCCTGCGGCACCATTGTGACCGCCCCTACCTGCGGTTCCTGCGGCATTTTGCCGGCGGTATTAAAATACGTCAGCGATAAGAGAGGGTTTGACCGGGTGCAGATCCTTCAGGCTCTGGCTACGGCAGGTCTTATGGGAAATCTCATTAAGACCAACGCTTCCATTAGCGGCGCAGAGTGCGGATGCCAGGCGGAGGTAGGTTCTGCCTGCGCCATGGCCAGTGCGGGCCTTGGGGAGATCTATTCCATGGATATTCCCCAGATCGAATATGCAGCCGAGGTTGCTTTGGAGCATCACCTGGGTCTTACCTGCGATCCCATTCGGGGACTGGTGCAGATCCCCTGTATCGAGCGAAACGCCGTGGCGGCCATGCGTGCCATCAACGCGGTAAACCTTGCCAATTTCCTGACCCATAGCCGAAAAATTTCTTTTGATACGGTAGTAAAGACCATGTACGAAACCGGCAGAGATCTTTCCCACCGTTATCGCGAGACCAGCGAAGGCGGTCTTGCTAAACTCTACGTATAAAGAAAGGTGTGCAAAATGAAACGGATCTTTAGTGTATTTCTTGCTGTTTTGATGCTCTTTTCTCTGCTTTCCTGCTCGGAAAACAAAGGGAAAGACTCTTCCGGCGGAGACAAGGAGAAGGACCTGGCTTCTCTTTCCGCTACCGAGCTTTACCAAAGAGGCGTAGAAAAAAACAAGAATTTAAAGAGTGCTCACTATACTACCCGGGTGCTTTTCAACGGGGAAGAAGCCTTCACCATTGAAACGAAAAGAGTGCGAGGCGGGTATGAAGGATACGATTATTCCCAAATCGGCAGAGAGCAGATCTTTTTCGTAGGCGGAAACGCGTATCTCTCCGGCGATCGGGGAAAATATACTGCCCCCGCTACCGGCCGGAGTTTTGACCAGTACCTGACGGAATTTGGCTTTGCCTTGTACGGCGTGGACCCGGAAACATTCTTTGAAGCAAAAAGAGAGAAAAATACGGTTTCCTATACCGTTACAGCAAAGGACGTATTTTCCCGTTATAACGCTGTTTTGGCAAAAGATGAATTTACTGCCCGTTCTATGACCGGCACCGCTACTTTTTCCGAGGAAGCGGTGATTACCGGCGAGGTAATATCTCTTACCGGTATCGGCAGAGACGGAACAGAGGCAACGCTTACCCTGGAAACCACCCTTTCCGCTATGCGGGATGAAAGCATCAAGGTTTCAGCCCCTGAAGCGCCGGAGGGCTATCTTGCCCTTTCCGATATCCGTCTGCCGGAGAAGATCACCCTGGCGGTAGAAAATCTCTACGGTGCGGAAAACTTGCAGGCTACCCTGGTTTCTTCCAACACCGTAACGGCAGGAGAAAAGAAGTACGCCTATAATCAAGATGTAAATGTTTATAAACTGACCGGACAAAGCGGCGCAGATTTCTACCTTTCCCGTCAGAGCTTAAAACAGATCCCTTCCAGTCCCGAGGAAAGCCTTTTTTACCAGTGTCTTTTAAAGGGCGGAGCAAAGACGGAAAATCAGTATAACGTGATCACCGGCGCTCTTCTTTCGGAAAATACCGCTTCCGCTACTGAAATTTCCTGGCAGAGCTATCTTCAGGAGATCTTGCCGGGTCTTTCCGACTTTGCAACCCTTACCATGTCCGAGGATCTTGGCGGATACAGCATCGTATTCACCTTCTCCGAAAAGGCTTCCCAGAACGTATTAAAGCGGGTCATCACCGCTTTGCCGGAAAGCGGAAAGGACGCCTCTGCCTTTGCCGTAGGAGAAGCCGGCGGTACCCTTTCCGTATCCAAGGAAACGGGCCTTCTCACTTCTCTTACCTATACGGTAAACGGTACCGGTGCGGAAGGGGAGAGCATCGTAGGGCGCTATTCCTTCCTTCTGGATCAGACGGAGAATATCACCTTGCCCCCGCTTCAAAACCCCACACCTACCACGCCGGGCCAGGGTGTTTAAGGCGAAAAACTGAAAAAATAAGAAAAGACCGGGAATTTTCGTCAAAGAGTACAAAAAAATAATGGAAATTTGGGTAAAGAATAGAATTGCCAAAAGAACGGGATTTTCTTATAATATATAGTAGAAATCAAGGCGCAAGCCTATTTTGAAGGAGGATATTATGGCTGAAAAGGAAAAAACTACCGCTGAAGAAGTAGTAGAAGAAGTAAAAGAAGAACAGACTGAAGCTGCTACCGAAGAAACCGCAGTAGAAGAAACTGCTACCGAAGAAACCGTAGTAGAAGAACCCGCAGAAGAAAAAGCAGAAGAGACTCCCGCTCCCGAAAAGGAAGCGAAGAAAGAGAAAAAGGAAAAGAAATCCGGTAAAAAAGGATTTATTCTTCCCGTGATTATTGCTGCTGTCGTTGTGGTAGCCGCCCTGGTCTTCACCATCATTATGGGCGTCAGCGCTACCGGCGCTTACGGCAAGAAGGACTATAAGGCCGCTTATACTTCTTCTAAATTCGCTCTTTTCCTGGCAGGTCAGGATAAAGACATCATCGCAAGAGAATACATCACCGAAGTTCTCTGCAAAGAAGGCAAGTACTTCACCGCTACCAAGATTTTGGAAAAGACCGGATTTTCCGAAGAAGAAAAATCCAAGATCTACGCTACCGATGAAACCTTCTCCCTTTGCAACAAGGGTAAAGTGGTAACCTTCGGTAAATATGAAACCGATAACAATATGGGCAACGGCGCTGACGGTCTGGAATGGATCGTTCTGGACATTACCGAGGTTGACGGCAGAGCTTACGCTTTCCTTCTTACCAAGGACGTAATCGGCACTCCCGGCGGTTGGAACCGTTTTGCTTCTTCCGAGAGCAATACCTCTTATGCACAGAGCAACCTTCACTCCTGGTGTGAATCTGACTTTTACAACTCCTTTGTAATGCAGGATACCTCTTTGAGAGAAAAGGTAGTTGCCATGAAGATCTCTACCGAAGACAGCTCCGGCGGAATTGATTCCGGTGAAGACGTAGTAGCACACGCATACGCTCCTTCTATCCAGGAACTTGAGAAATACCTGGTTGGAGATCTGGCTCAGTATCTGAAGGCTTCTCCCACCAAGGCCGCAAGAGCGTCCGGCGTTACTTCTTACGGTTCTGAAAAAATTGCCGCTTACTACGTAAGAAATATCGGTAACGTAGAAGACGGAACTCAGTGGGCAGCCGGTGTTGATAAGAATGGTGAGATCCTGGAAGGATTGGGTATGACCTCTTCTTCTTACGGCGCACGCGTTTGTATCAACGTAGATCTCGGCGAAATCAAATAAAGAGCAAAAAAGCCCGGCTTTTTACAGCCGGGCTTTTTATAACAGCAGGAAAGGATCAAAAAGATGCAATCAAAACTTATCTCTTCTCTGGAAAAGTGCTTTCTGGATGAATGTGTAGAAGACAAAGTAGAATATGTGAAAGGCTCCTGTCTGAAGGAAGAAAAGTACCGCTTCCAGTTCTGCTACTCTGCCAAGGAAGCGGAAAGAAGACTTCAGATCAAAATCACCATCGAATCGGAGCTTCGTGACAGAATCAGCGTTTTCAAGGTAGAAAACGTGCCCGTTCAGATGGCTCATTATCACTATAAGACCGATGAAAATTATCTTCGTACCACCCCCGGCCTTTATCCCGACGTGCTTCTTCCCATCCCCGGTGAAAAGAAGATCATCTATCCTTCCCAGACCCTGCAGTCCGTCCTCTTCGAGGTGGATACCAGAGGTCTTGAGAAAGCGGGCGTATATCCCATTACCTTAAAGCTTTACGACTTTGACGGCAATTTCGTAGAAGAAAATACCTTTACCCTGGAAGTGATCGACGCCGTTCTGCCCAAGCAGACCCTGATTAATACCCAGTGGTTCTATTGCGACTGTCTGATGGACTATTATCGCACCGGCGAATTTGACGACAGACATTTCGAGATCATTGAAAACTTTGTAAAGACCGCGGCAGATCACGGTATGAATATGATCCTGACCCCGGTATTTACGCCCCCTCTGGATACCTTGGTAGGCGGGGAGCGTACCACCAACCAGCTGGTAGATATTACCCTGGAAAACGGCGCTTACTCCTTTGATTTTACAAAGCTTTACCGCTTTGTTGACATTTGCCTGAAAAACGGTATGAAATATTTTGAGATCGCTCACTTCTTTACCCAGTGGGGTGCAGAGCATTGTCCCAAGATCATGGCTACCGTTGACGGAGAGAAAAAGAAGATCTTTGGCTGGGAAACCGATGCTACAAGTCCGGAATACAGAAAGTTCCTGGAAGCCTTTATCCCTGCGCTCCTTTCCGCTTTGAAGGAAAAGGGCGTGGATAAGAATAGCGTTTTCCACATTTCCGACGAGCCCAAGCGGGAACAACTGGAGCAGTATCGCGCCGCCCGCGCTATGGTAGAGGACCTTTTGGAAGGCTATACCATTATGGACGCCATGTCCGACTATGAGTTCTATGAAACCGGCGCACTGACCTGTCCTATCCCCGGTTCCAATCACATTGAACCCTTCCTGGAAAATAAGGTGCCGGATCTCTGGACCTATTACTGCTGCAGCCAGGCCCAGGAGGTATCCAATCGCTTTATCGCTCAGCCCTCTGCCAGAAACAGAGTCATGGGTGTCCAGATGTACAAGTACGATATTAAGGGCTTCTTGCACTGGGGTTATAACTTCTATAACAACCGCTACTCCATTGCCAATATCAATCCTTA
The DNA here is from genome assembly GCA_045590715.1 of Eubacteriales bacterium. Lineage (GTDB taxonomy): Bacteria > Bacillota > Clostridia > Oscillospirales > SIG627 > RGIG5579. The sequence goes on from JAZNRO010000057.1 coordinate 9,992, forward strand.
TATCATCGTAGACGGCGAGTATTTCGCTCCCGCAGGTGATACCTTCTCCGTTTACCCCGCCGGTGACGGAACTGCCCTTGCTTCTATCCGTCTGGCAGTTTTCCACGACGGTCTTCAGGATATGCAGGCAATGGCCCTTTTGGAGAGTCTTACCAGCAAGGAATACGTGGTAAGTCTGATCGACGAGGGAATCGAGCCCATTACCTTCAAATCCTATCCTCATTCTGCCAAGTGGCTTCTTGAAATGCGCGAAAAGATCAATATGGCTATCAAAGAGAACGCGGCAAAATAAGAGGGAAAAGAAAAACACAAAAAGAAAGACACCAGCCGAAAGGCGTGATGCTCTTATCGGAGAATTTGTAATCATCTGTTAAGAACCGGCATCGCATTTGTGCATACAAATGCAGTCCCGCAGTAGTCCAAACCCATATAACGAACAAAAAGAGAGA
>JAZNRO010000058.1:0-9459 GCA_045590715.1 Eubacteriales bacterium
ATTAAAGATTTTGTTGACACAAAGTATAAAAAATGTTACAATAGTATGAATTGATAAAGTAAAATGGTATAAGTGTTCGTGTGCCTATAGCTTTTGAAGAAAAATTCTTTCTGAGGAAAGGTAAAAAATGGAAACTGGAAAAAGAATTTGGTTATCCTCCCCTACAATGCATACGGAAGAAATGGAGTTTGTCAAAGAGGCTTTTGACAAGAATTGGATTGCTCCCTTGGGCTTCAACTGTGACGGCTTTGAAGCGGAGATCTCTTCCTATCTGAAAAACGGTAGAAAAGAGGATCTTTATGCCCTGGCGTTATCTTCCGGTACGGCCGCCCTGCATCTGGCGGTAAAGCTTGCCGGAGTGAAACCGGGTGATATTGTGCTCTGTTCTGATATGACTTTTGCGGCAACGGTAAATCCCATTTCTTACGAGGGTGCTCGCCAGGTATTTATTGACTCTGAAAATGAAACCTGGAATATTGACCCCGTGGCACTGGAAAAAGCTTTTCAGAAGTATCCCCAGGCCAAGGTGGTAATGCTGGCCCATCTTTACGGAACTCCTTCCAAAATGGATGAGATCCTGGAGGTCTGCCGCCGCCACGGAGCCATTCTCATTGAGGATGCGGCTGAGGCACTGTCCTCCGAATACAAAGGCAGAAAGTGCGGTACCATGGGTACGTATAACGTGGTCAGCTTCAACGGAAATAAGATCATCACCACCTCCGGCGGCGGTATGCTTCTTACCGGTGATAAAGAAACCAGAGATAAGGCATTCTTCTGGGCTACCCAGGCCAGAGATCCCGCTCCCTGGTATCAGCACAGCGAGATCGGTTATAACTACCGTATGTCCAACGTGGTAGCCGGAATCGGCAGAGGTCAGCTTTTGCATCTGGAAGAGCATCGGGCGAAGAAAGAAGCCATCTATCACAGATACGAAAAGGCTTTTCGTGGCCTTCCTTTGAAGATGAATCCTTATCTCCCGGATTCCCGTCCCAATTTCTGGCTTTCCTGTATCCAGCTCTCCGATGATGCCCCTGTTACTCCCATGGATATCATGGAAGAACTGAAAAAATACAATATTGAGTCCAGACCCATCTGGAAGCCTATGCACATGCAGCCTGTTTTTGAAGGTTATGATTTCATCTCCGCTACGGATAAGCCCGTAAACGAAGAGATCTTCCGCCAGGGACTTTGCCTTCCCAGCGATATTAAAATGACCGAAGAGGAGCAGGACTTCGTAATTGAAATTGTGAAAAAAATGTTTTAAGGAGCAGCTTTTCCATGTACGCAAAATTCGTCAAGCGTCCCCTTGATTTTCTTCTTTCCCTGTGCGCTATCCTCGTTTTGTCACCCATTCTTTTGGTTTTGACACTGGTGGGTGCTCTGGTGATGAAGGGAAATCCCTTTTTCGTTCAGAAAAGACCGGGCAAGGATGAGAAGATCTTTTCTCTGATAAAATTCCGCACCATGACCTGCCAGCGGGATGAAAAGGGGGAACTTCTTCCCGACGATATGCGTCTAACCCCTTACGGAAAAATGCTTCGCAGCACATCTCTGGATGAACTGCCCGAACTTTTTAATATTCTGATCGGTGATATGGCAGTGGTGGGCCCCAGACCTCAGCTGGTTCGGGATATGGTCTTTATGACGTCTGAACAGAGAAAAAGACATACGGTTCGTCCCGGTCTTACCGGCCTTGCCCAGATCAACGGCAGAAACGCCATTTCCTGGGAGAATAAACTCAAATTTGATTTAAAATACATCAAAAAGATCACCTTCCGCAAGGATATGGCTATTATTTTCCAGACTGTGATGAAGGTGCTTCGCCGGGAGGATATTTCCGAAGAGGGAATGGAAACGGCAGAAGACTTTGGCGATCATTTGCTTGGCCTTGGGAAAGTGACACGGGAAGAATATGATGCCCTTCAGGAAGAAGCAAAAAAACTTTTGATGGAATAGGTTTATGAGACTTTTAAAACTCATTTATGAAAAAAAGCACGGAAAACCGGCACCTTACTATTATAATTATTCCCTTTTTACGGTTTTGACAAAGCCCCTTGCAAAATGGGTGACCAATACGCTAGCGGCTAATTGTCCTTTTAACTGTATCCGGATCTTTCTTTATCGCCTTTGCGGTTTTAAGATCGGAAAAAAGGTTTTTATCGGGATGCGCTGTTATCTGGACGATATGTGTCACGATCAGCTGGTCATTGAAGATCACGTGACCATCTCCTACGGAGTGTTCTTCTCCTGCCACGGAAAAGGGCAGGGACATTGGCCCATTACCGTAAAGAAAAATGCCTATATCGGGATGCGAGCCAGCGTGATCAGTAAAAATGCAGATCCTGAAAAACAAGGCGTTGTGATCGGAGAGGGCGCTGTTGTGGGTGCCATGGCTCTGGTGAACCGTGACGTTCCCGCCGGCGCTACCGCAGTGGGTGTTCCGGTGAAGATCAAGGAGAAGGAGAAAAATAATTGAATATTTTATATATTGATCATTATGCCGGCTCTCTTGATCTGGGAATGGAATTCAGGCCCTATTATATGGCCAGAGAATGGCTGAAACTGGGGCATAAGGTTAGAATTATTGCGGCGGATCACTCTCATCTCCGTTCTTCTGCTCCCAAGGTGGAAAAAGAACTTGATTCTTATATGGAAGACGGTATTGAGTATCGCTTTATCAAAACCGTAGATTACGGTTCTAACGGCGTTATGAGAATGTTTAATATACTGCAGTTTAGCGCCAAACTTTTTCTTTACGCCAAAAAGATTATTTCGGATTTTAAGCCGGATCTTGTCATTACCTCTTCTACCTATCCTCTGGATACTTACGGTGCCCAGAGAATGGCAAAGCTTTCCGGCGCCAAGTACATTCACGAAGGGCACGATCTGTGGCCTCTTACTTTGACGGAACTGATGGGGATGTCAAAATTAAATCCCTTTATCATTCTTTTGGCTCTTGCGGAAAAATCCGCTTATAAAAAGGCGGATTGGGTCGTCAGTGTTTTGGCTTATTCCTACAAGTATATGCTAAAACACGGCTTAAAAAGCATCGATAAATTCAAATGTATCCCTAACGGCATCGTTTTGGAGGACTGGGAGGATATTTCCCCTATGCCTGCGGAACACGCATCTCTTTTCCGCTCCTTAAAGGAACAGGATAAAAAGATCGTCTGCTATCTTGGGGGACACATGGTATCCAATAAGCTGGACGTGCTTATTGATGCGGCTTTAAAAATGAAAAACGATAAGGTGGCCTTCGTCCTTGTGGGAAAAGGTGCCGAAAAAGAACGACTGATGGCAAAAGCCGTCGGCGCGGAGAATATTTTCTTCTTGCCTCCCGTATCCAAAAGAGCCGTTCCATCTGTTTTGCAGGAAGCGGATTTTCTCTATGTAGGGGCTGAAAAATGCAGTCTTTATAAGTACGGCGTTTCCATGAATAAAGTTTATGATTATATGATGGCCGGAAAGCCCATTATTTACGGCGTTGAGGCGGCCAATAACGACGTTGCCGACGCCGGCTGCGGAAAGACTGTAAAATCCGGTGATCCGGACTCTATCATTTGGGCCATTGAAGAATTTCTTTCGGCAAGTCCGGAAGAACTTCTTGAAATGGGACAAAGAGGAAAACAAGCAGTTTTAGAAAAATATAATTACAGTGTTTTGGCCAAAGAGTTCTTGGATCTTTTGGACTAAACGTTTTTGGGAAGGAATTAAAATGAGCAAGAAATTAAAATACGCCCTGATCGGCTGTGGCAGAATCTCCCCCAATCATATTGCAGCGGCAAAGGCAAATAAATTAAATATGGTAGCCATTTGCGATATCTGTGAAGATAATATGATCGATAAGGTAAAGAAGTTTGAGCTGGATGACTCTACGAAACTTTATACCGATTATCAGGAAATGCTGAAAAAAGAAAAGCCGGATCTTGTAGCCATTGCCACCGAAAGCGGAAAGCACGCGGCCATTGCCCTTGACTGTATTGAAGCGGGATGCAACATTATTATTGAAAAGCCCATCGCTCTTTCCATCTCCGATGCCAATGCTATCATTGAAGCGGCAAAGAAAAAAGGTGTAAAGGTTTGTACCAATCACCAGAACCGCTTTAATAAAGCCATTATGAAGATTCGCGATGCGGTGGATAAGAACCGTTTCGGAAAACTCTTTTACGGCACGGCTCACATTCGCTGGAACCGTGACTGGGAGTATTACGGCAGAGCAGACTGGCGCGGAACCTGGGCCCAGGACGGCGGCGCGCTGATGAATCAGTGTATCCATAATATTGATCTTTTAAACTGGATGATGGGCAAAAAGCCGGTTGAAGTTTTTGCTTATACCGATCGCTTAAACCATCCTTATATCCAGGCCGAGGACCTTGGTATCGCCCTGGTTCGTTTTGAAAACGGATCTTACGGCGTTATCGAAGGTACCACGGATATTTATCCTTCCAATTTGGAAGAGACCCTTTACATCTTCGGTGAAAAGGGAACGGTAAAAGCCGGCGGAAAGAGTGTAAATGTCATTGAAGAATGGCGTTTCTCCGACGCGCTGGATGATTCCGAAGAAGTGAAAAAACAGTTTAATGAAAATCCCCCCAACGTTTACGGATTCGGTCATACCCCTTTGTATGCGGATATGATCGACGCTATTCTAAACGATCGGGATCCTTACGTTACCGGAGAAGACGGCAAACTGGCTTTGGAATTGGTTCTTGCCATTTATAAGTCTGCGGCGGAAGGCAAGCCGGTAAAGCTTCCTTTGACCGACGTTTCCACCATGGACTTTGTAGGAAGATTTGACAACTGAGAGGGAAAAATGAAAGAATATACCGTTCATCCCACAAGTTTTGTAGATGAAGGCGTAAGCATTGGAAAAGGCACGAAAATTTGGCATTTTTGCCATATTCAGCCCGGTGCCGTTATCGGGGAAAACTGTTCTCTGGGGCAGAATGTTAATATTTCCAACAATGTAAAAATCGGAAACGGAGTAAAAATTCAGAATAACGTGTCCGTTTATGAAGGTGTGGAACTGGAGGACTATGTTTTTTGCGGTCCTTCCTGTGTTTTTACCAACGATCTGACCCCCCGCGCCAAATATCCTAAGGGCAGAGCGGCGTATTTGAAAACAAAGGTGGGTCTTGGTGCCTCTATCGGTGCCAACGCTACTATCGTTTGCGGAAATCATATCGGCCGCTGGGCGCTGATCGGCTCCGGAGCCGTGGTGATTTCTTCCGTTCCCGATCACGCTATTATGGTGGGTGTCCCTGCCAGAAGAGTAGGTTGGGCCTGCGAGTGCGGACACAAATTAGAGAAAGATCTTTCCTGTCCCGTATGCAGCAGAAAATATGAAGAAAAAGAGCATGGTCTTATAGAAATTTAATTAAAAATATACGAGGAACAAGATGCAATTTAGAGATTTATTGGCGCAATATCATAGTTTGAAAGAAGAAATTGATGCAGGAATTATGGAAGTTCTGGAAAGCAGTGCTTTCATTTTGGGAAAACCGGTAGCGGAATTGGAAAAGGAACTGGCTTCCTTTGCCGGTACGAAGTACTGCGTGGCTTGCGGCAACGGAACCGATGCCCTTCAGCTGGTTTTGATGGCTTGGGGAATTGGAGAGGGCGATGCAGTTTTCACGTCGGATTTCACCTATTTTGCCTCTGCCGGTACCTCTTCTATCGTAGGCGCCACTCCGATTTTTGTAGATATTGATCTTGATACCTTTAATATGTCCCCTCAGCATCTGGAAAGCCAGATTCAGAAGGTACTTGCGGAAGGAAAACTTACTCCGAAAGTGATCGTGCCGGTGGACCTGTTCGGTCAGCCTGCCGATTATGATAAGATCATTCCCATTGCTGAAAAATACGGTCTGAAGGTGCTTTGTGACGGTGCCCAGGGCTTTGGCGGTAATATCCGCGGAAAACGGGTAGGCTCCTTCGGCGATGCGGCTACCACCTCCTTTTTCCCCGCAAAGCCACTTGGCTGTTACGGCGACGGAGGCGCAATTTTTACAAATGACAAAGAAATGGACCAGCTTCTCCGTTCCCTTCGGGTACAGGGAAGAAGTCCGGAAGATAAATACGACAACCGTGCCATCGGTATGAACTCCCGTCTTGATACCTTGCAGGCGGCCGTTCTCTTGCCTAAACTTCGCGCCTTTGCTTCCCATGAAATCGAGGATGTCAATCGTGTCGCTGAAAGTTATACCAAGGCGCTGAAAGATCTTGTCATCACCCCCACGGTAAAAGAAGGATTTTTGTCCAGCTGGGCTCAGTATACCATCCGGTTAAAGGATGAAGAGGAGAGAAATGCCCTGAGAGATTACCTGAAAGAAAAGGGAATCCCTTCTATGGTGTACTATCCCAGAGGACTTCACAGCCAGTCGGCCTATCAAGATCACGGCCTTTCCGATGAAGAATTTCCCAATACCGTAAAGGCTACCAAAACGGTTTTAAGTTTACCTATGCACCCCTATCTTACCGAAGAAGATATTTTGAGGGTAAGCGGTGCAATTTCAGATTTTTTTCAGAACGTATAAGGAGAGATAAAATGGCTCTGTATGAAAAGATTCTTGCCGGAGAAGAAAAAATTTCACTGGTGGGACTTGGTTACGTGGGAATGCCCATTGCAGTTGCGTTTGCAAAGAAAGGGATCGGCGTTATCGGTTTCGATCTGAACCGGGAAAAGATCGCCCTTTATCAGAAGGGTATCGACCCCACGAAAGAAGTAGGAGATGAAGCCATCTCTCAAAGCACGGTTTATTTCACTGCGGAAGAAAAGGATCTGGAGAAGGCTAAATTTCACATCGTAGCGGTTCCTACTCCCGTAAACACCGACCATACCCCGGATCTTACCCCGGTGATCGGTGCTTCCCGCATTGTGGGAAGACATCTGACCCCCGGCTCTTACGTGGTATTTGAATCCACCGTATATCCCGGTTGTACCGAGGACGTTTGCGTTCCCATTCTGGAAGAAGAATCCGGACTGAAATGCGGTAAAGATTTTAAGGTCGGTTATTCTCCCGAAAGAATCAATCCCGGCGATAAAGTGCACAGACTGGAAAATATTACGAAGATCGTATCCGGCTGTGACAAAGAAGCCCTTGAAAATATCAAAGCAGTATACGATATCGTTATTGAAGTTGGCACGTATCCCGTCAGCAATCTTCGTACGGCAGAAGCGGTAAAGGTGGTAGAAAACAGCCAGCGCGACATCAATATCGCCTTTATGAACGAGCTTGCTATGGCCTTTGATAAAATGAATATTGATACCAATGAAGTGGTAGACGGCATGAATACCAAGTGGAATGCTCTTGGCTTCCGTCCGGGACTTGTAGGCGGACACTGCATCGGCGTTGATCCCTATTATTTCACTTATCAGGCGGAGAAACTTGGTTATCACAGCCAGATCATTTTAAACGGCAGAATGGTCAATGACAGCATGGGCAAATACGTTGCTGATGCGGCGGTAAAAAATATGATCGCTGCCGGTCAGGCGCCCAAAAAGTCTAAAGTGGTAATTCTCGGTCTTACCTTTAAAGAAAATTGTCCCGATATCCGTAATTCCAAGGTAGAGGATATTATCCGCAGACTTGCGGAATATGAAATTACGCCCGTTGTGGTTGATCCCTGGGCCAGCCAGAGAGATGCCATGCACGAATACGGCGTTACCTTAACGGAGCTTTCCCAGGTGAAAGAGGCAGACTGTATCATCGTTGCCGTGGCTCACAATGAATTCCGTGCTTTGACCCTGGATCAGCTGAAAAAACTTTTCAAAGCGGGTCCTGACTGCGAGAAAGTCCTTGTTGACGTAAAGGGTCTTTATCCTGTGGAAGCGTTAAATGATTCCGGCCTGAAGTGGTGGAGACTGTAAAAAGAGATTTTGTACTGTCCTTGTGATAGGATAGGGAAGGTTCTTTATGAAAGTATTGCACATCAATAACAATTACATTTATACCCATCTTCACCAGCAGCTTGCCGAAGAACTTCAGAAAAACGGGGTGGAAAACCTCGTTTTTTCTCCGGTAGTGAAAGGCGCCAAGGCTGTGGTAGAAGTAAATGAAAATGTAATGGTGCGGGAATGCTTCGGAAAATGGGATAAAATATCCTTTTATTATAAGCAAGAAAAAATTCTGTCGGCTTTAAAAGAGTGTATCAAAGGGGAAACGTTTGACCTGATCCACGCATACACTCTTTTTACCGATGGAAACGCGGCGAATCGTTTGAGCAAAGAAACCGGGATCCCCTATGTAGTCGCTATTCGCAATACGGATGTGAACGCCTTCTTTCGGCTCCGTCCCTATTTGAGAACCAGGGCGATTCGGATTTTGCGGGGCGCGTCCCGGATTTTCTTTTTGTCAGAATCTTACAAAAAAAGAGTGCTTGAAGATTATATTCCGAAAAAATATCATAGGGAACTTCTTTCTAAAATTGACGTGATCCCCAATGGAATCGGTTCTCTTTGGCACGAAGAAAACGTTATAAAAAAAGAAAAGACTGAAGATCCTATCCGCGTTGTTTGCGCGGGAAGAGTGGATCACAACAAAAATTACCTTACCACGGCAAAAGCCTGCCAGATTTTGAAAAACAAAGGTGAAAATATTGAATTTCACGCGGTGGGTCGCGTGGGTGATGAAAAGGTTTTGGAAAAACTGAAAGCGTATGACTTTGTCACCTATCATAAACCTACCGATGCCCGGGGACTTATGGAACTTTACAAGGATAAAACCCTTTTTGTGATGCCCTCGTTTCAGGAAAGTTTCGGCCTTGTTTATGCAGAAGCCATGAGCCAGGGTCTTCCGGTCATTTATACTCGCGGCGAAGGATTTGGCGGCCAGTTTCCCGAAGGGGAAGTGGGCTTTGCGGTAGATCCCGGAAACCCGGAAGAAATCAGTGAAAAAATCGAAGAAATTCTGTCAAATTATGAGATTTTGTCAGAAAACTGTATTCAAAATTCGAAAAAGTTTAATTGGGAGAGCATTTCTTCTAAATATGCCTCTATATATCAAAAGATACTGAAAATTGAAAGGTGAAGAGTTTGAAGAAGGCTTTTTATTTTTGCGGGCAGGTGATCCCGTCAAAGACATTGGAAGAAAATTATGATCTTTTAAAGGGATTTGTATCTCCGGCGGCTAATACTTTCTATAACGCTTTGCTGGATGGTCTTTGTGAAAACGGCGCATTCGTTTATACCACCGTTTTGCTTCCGGATCGCGTTTCTTCTGTGTGCCAAGAAGCGTATGGGGGGAAATGGAATATTGTCTTTGATAAAACAAAAAGAAATTTGTTTTATCGGGTAATAAAAAACTTTCTCACATCTTTTTCCGGCATTTTCCGTTTTGAGAAAGCGGAAAAAAAGGCAGAAAAATATGTAATCTTTAATGTTCTTCGTTTGGGTTCTGCCATTGGTGGAATCCTGGCTTGTAAACTTCTTGGGATCAAGACGGTAGGCGTGGTAACAGA
>JAZNRO010000059.1:0-6821 GCA_045590715.1 Eubacteriales bacterium
CAGCCCATAGGCTCAATGGACTTGTACGCTTCCTGGGAGCCGGAATAGTCCATAATGTAGAAAAGTCCGCCCAGGGCCGCGATACCGCAGCCGATACAGGTGGCTACGTACTTATACCCGGTTACCGCAATTCCCACCGCGCCTGCCGTAGCAGGGTTTTCACCTACTGCACGGAGATTTAAGCCCACTCTGGTATTCTTTAAAACAAAAGAAGCCAAAAGAGCAATGATAATGGCAAGGTAAACCATCGGTCCGCAGTAGATCCAGCTTCCGTCTTCAGAAGTAAAGGGATAGCGGAAATAAGGCAGGGCGTACCGCAGATCCGTCCAGGGGATATACATCATAATGTAGTTATTTAAAGCAACGCCGAAGGTGGTCATAACAAGACCGGTCACGTTTTGATTGGCTCGAAGGCTTACGGTCAAAAAGCTGTAGATCACACCCATCAAAACGCCGGTAACAAAGCTTGCCAGAATGGCCAGCATCACGATCAAGGCAGGGTAAATATTGGTGCCGCACATCATCTGAAGGGCCACGCATCCGCCGGCTCCGCCCATACACATAATACCGGGAATACCGAGATTTAAATGACCGGCTTTTTCTACGATGATCTCACCGGTAGCGCCGTAAAGGAAGGTCATACCAACGGGAATGGCACAAAGAATAAAGTCAATCAGTGCATTCATTTCTGTCCCTCCTTTTTATTTTTGTGAAAACGGATCTCATAGTGAATAAAGAATTCACAGCCTACGATAAACAGTAGGATCACGCTCACGATAATACTGGGAAAGTCCGGGCTGATACCGGTAGGTCCGCCTTCTCCGGCGGCCTTCGTCAAAAAGTTCTCTACTCTCGTGTTACTCAGATCGGAAACCAGCTGATCCGCACCGCGGTTTAAGAAGGTAATGACAAAGGCAGTACCCACCATCACCAAAGGATTAAATTTAGCAAGCCAGGATACCATAATGGCGGTAAAGCCCTGTCCGCCAACGGTCTCGGAGGTAATGGAATGGTCAAATACGGATACGATGAGAAATCCTACAAGTCCGCACAAAAGACCGGATAAGATCATGGTACGAATGGTGACCCATTTTACGTTAATACCGATATAGCGGGCGGTATTTTCCGACTGGCCTACAACGGAGATCTCGTAACCCTGCTTACCGAAGCGCAGGTACACGTAGAGGAAAACAGTAATAATAAGAGCGATGAGAATAACCGTCAGTTCATCACCGAAATTCCAGGAGTCGCTGGGGAAAAAGTTTAAGTGCCCGAAGGAAAGTTCGCCCAGGGTATTATCCGTCGGCGCCCAGATGGCGATCATATAACGGACAACCTGAATGGCAATGTAGTTCATCATCAGGGTAAACAGAGTCTCATTGGAATTCCACATAGCCTTGAAAAAGGCGGGAATAAAGCCCCAAAGCGCGCCCAATAAAAGAGCCGCACCCAGCATCATCAAAAGAAGGGGGACTTCCCCGATCTTACCGCCGAAACTTACCGCGCAGGCAGTGGCACCCAAAGCACCGATGAGCACCTGTCCTTCCCCGCCGATATTCCAGAATCGCATCATAAAGGCAGGGGTCAGCGCCAGAGCAATTCCCAAAAGAATGGAAAGCTCTTTTGCCATGGTCCAGATTCTTCTGTCAGAACCAAAATTTCCCTCAAACAGTGCGGAAAATAAGGTGTCCGGGGTAGTCCCGGCAAATATATAAGCAAAAAGGGAGCAGAGTACCAGCGCCAGCGCCACTGCCCCAACACGGATCAGCGCGCTTTTCCAGAAAGGAATCTTATCCCTTTTGGCAATGTGAAAAAGCGGTGTTTTCAGTTTCTTTTCTTTCGTCACGCCTTGTCTCCCCCTTCCTCTTTTTCTTCTTTGGTATCAACTTTTGTCATAAGGATTCCCACCTCTTCTTTGCTTACGGTCCTGCCGTCGCAAATACCGGTGATCTTTCCTCCGCAGATGACCATGATCCGGTCACAAAGGGCCAAAAGCACGTGCAGGTCCTCGCCTACGAAGACCACTGCCACGCCCTTTTCCTTCTGCTTTGTCAAAAGGTTATAAATGGTGTAAGAAGAGTTGATATCCAGTCCTCTTACGGGATATGCCGCCATCAGTACCGTAGGCGCAGAGGAAATTTCTCTGCCTACCAGTACCTTCTGTACGTTACCGCCGGAAAGTCTTCTTACCGGGGTGTTCACGCCGGGAGTAGAAACCTCCAGGCTTTCAATGATGTCCTTGGCCAGCTTCTGGGGATTTTTGCGATCCAAAAATACGCTCTTTCCCTTGTTGTAGCTGCGGAGCATCATATTATCTACAATATCCATATTTCCCACAAGACCCATACCCAGTCTGTCTTCGGGAACAAAAGAAAGCCGTACGCCCAGATCCCGGATCTGAAGGGGGGTCTTATTGCGAAGATCCTCTTCTTTTCCGCTTTTGGGATCGTGGTATTTCACGCTTCCTGTATCTACTTTAATAAGACCTGCAATGGATTCCAGAAGCTCCTTCTGACCACTGCCGGCAATCCCCGCAATACCGAGAATCTCACCCGATCTTGCGGTAAAGGTAATATGGTCTAAAATCTTTCTGCCGTCTTCATCGGAAAGGGTAAGATTTTCCACCACCAGACGGTCTTCGGTGTTTTGGGGCAAAGGTCTATCAATATTAAGAGAAACTTTCTTGCCCACCATCATTTCGGTCAGGGCACTTTCATCCGTTTCCCGGGTATTGACCGTGGCAATATGCTCTCCCTTCCGGAGAACCGCAACCCGGTCGGAAATGGATAATACCTCGTGAAGTTTGTGGGTAATAATGAGAATGGACTTGCCGTCGTCTCTCATGCGGCGAAGCACCTGGAAAAGCTTTTCCGTTTCCTGGGGCGTCAGCACCGCCGTAGGCTCATCCAGAATGAGAATATCCGCACCCCGGTACAAAACCTTCAAAATTTCGACAGTCTGCTTCTCGGAAACGCTCATTTCGTGAATCTTTTTTCTGGGATCAATGTGAAATCCGTAGCGCTTGGAAAGGGCGAAAACCTTATCGTTTACCGCTTTCAGGCTGTATTTCTTCCCGTCCTTTACGCCCAAAGTAATATTTTCTGCAGCAGAAAATACCTCCACCAATTTAAAGTGCTGGTGGATCATACCGATCTTATGGTCAAAGGCGTCTTTGGGAGAACGGATATTGACTTCCTTTCCTCCAACGAAAATATGACCCTCATCCGGATAATAGATACCGGAGATCATATTCATCAAGGTGGTTTTTCCGCAGCCGTTTTCACCAAGCACAGCAAGGATCTCTCCTTTTTTCAAAGTAAGATCTACCTTGTTATTGGCGATAACGGGGCCGAAAAACTTGGATACACCTTTAAGTTCCAGGGCAATGGACTGATTCACTTCTTTTCCTCCCACAAGGCTATAATTTAAGGAAAGGCGGAGCCGGAGCTCCGCCTTTATCACGTTTTCTTTCAGTTTAGAACTTTGCGTTCAAAAGGGTAATGCCGTCGATCTGCAGATCAAAGTAAGGAGCGGAACGGTATTTGGATTCTTCAAATACGCCTTCTTCTACTACTTCGGTATCAGCAGCATAAGCTTCGTCGGAATCAACGTCTGCCATATAAGAAGTCAGATGGCCGTTTTCATCGGTGGTAGCGTTCTTATTGGTGGTATCGGTAACGGTTACGGTGAAGCTAGAGGTTTCAAATACGTCGCGAGTACCGGCAACCAGCTGAGCCTTGTAAGAATCAATGGTCTTCTGGGTATCTTTGGCAGCGCCTTTTTCGTTTACTTCAGTCAGTGCAACGGAAGCGGTTTCAATGGTACCGGTGTAATCGGTAGGAATCTTTTCACCCTTCTGAGCTGCTTCGCAGATCAGCTTGAAGTAAGGAGTCCAGTCGATCTTGGAAGATACGATAAAGGTGTTGGGGCAGGAAGCGGCGGTAGAGCCGTTGTAAGAAACGTTGGGAATGCCTCTCTCTTCGCAAGCGGAGGGAGCGCCCATAGAGTCAGCGTGCTGAGAAATGAGAACACAACCGTTCTGAATGAGAGCGGTAGCAGCGTTCTTTTCTTCGATTTCGTCATACCAGCTACCGGTGAACTGTACTTCCATGGTAACTTCGGGAACGATTTCCTTTACGCCAAGGTAGAAGGAGGTGTAACCGGAGATAACTTCTGCATAGGTGAATGCACCTACGTAACCGATCTTGGGAACAACGGTAGCGTCAGCAGCCATCATTTCCTTCAGCTTCAGACCGGCAGCGATACCGGCAAGGTATCTGCCTTCGTAGATAGAAGCAAATGCATTGTGGAAGTTGTCAAGCTTTTCGGTGTGAGCGGTGGTACCGGTTGCGTGGCAGAATTCAACGTCTTTGAATTCTTTCGCAGCCTTCAAAACGTAAGACTCGTGACCGAAGGAGTTTGCGAAGATCACGTCGCAACCCTGGTCAACCAGGTCAGCGCAAGCTTCGTAGCAAGCGTTGGATTCGGGAATATTCTTCTTGAAGATTACCTGTGCGTCGGTAAGACCAAGATCTTCCTGAGCGCGCTTTACAGCTTCAATGAAGTTTAAGTCGTAAGTGGATTTTTCATCGTGCAGGCATACAACACCCAGTTTAAAGGTGTCCTTAGCTTCTTCCTTATCGCAGGAAACGAACAGGAAGCATCCGGCGATCATCAGAACAGCCAGAAGAAGGGAAACGAGCTTTTTCATGATTGTTTTCTCCTTTAAAAATAAAATGTCCTCAAAAGAGATTATGCACAAAAATCCCCTTCAAAGTACACCTATATTTTATCCCCAAAAAAGGTCTATGTCAACAATTTTTTCACATTTTTTTCATAAATAAACAAAAATTCCCTGCCCCCGTTTTGTATCGGAAGCAGGGAGAATTTTCTTTTAATCGTCTAAGGAAGGATCGGTAGCGGAAGCAAAAATTGCATCTACCTTTTCATCGGGCGCGGGAGTCAGAAGGGATACGAAGACGGATACTGCAAGGGCTGCCACAAAGCCGGGCAGGATCTCGTAGATGCCGGTACTGCTCTTTAAGAAAAGGAGCCAGGTAATATCCACCACCGCACCGGTAATAATACCGGAAACAGCGCCGGCGTAATTAAATCTCTTCCAGAAGAGAGAAAGAATCACCGCAGGGCCGAAGGATGCGCCAAACAGACCCCAGGCGTTTTCTACCATGGCCATAATGCTGTTTGCCCAGCTGGAGGGATCTTCAATACCGCTCTTTGCAATAAAGAAAGCGATCACAGCCACCACCAGAACCACGGCTCTTCCCACCCAGAGAAGCTCTTTATCACCGGCACGATTCTTGCGGATCATAGGCTTATAAAGGTCGCTGGTAAAGGAGGAAGAAGCAACCAGAAGCTGGGAATCGGCAGTAGACATAGCCGCCGCAACGATAGCCGCCAGAAGAAGACCTGCCACAAAACCGGGGAAGATCCTCTGTACCACTTCAATAAAGATGTTCTGTCCGTTTGCAGGAAGAAGCAGAGCGGCAAGAGAAGTACCGTCAGCAAAAAGATAAGTTCTGCCCAAGATCGCAATGGCAATCGCCGCACCCAGCGTCAGCACGACCCAGGCAATGGCAACGGTAGCGGCTTTTTTGATCATACTGGGTTTTTCAATGGCCATAAAGCGAACCACGATATGAGGCATACCAAAATAACCAAGACCCCATACAAGACCGGAGATGATCTCGGCGGGAGGCGCGGTAAAGGGATTGGTGCCAAAGGCTTTTACCCCGTCGGCAAAAGCGCCTACGAAAGAGGAATCAAAATTACCCGTTGCCATAATGATCGGAACGGCAAGAAGGGCTGCCAGCATCATCAGACCCTGGAAGAAGTCAGTCCAGCATACCGCCTTGTAACCGCCAAGGAAGGTATAGATCAGAATGAGAATGGCAAAGATGGCAGTGGCCAGAAGCTCTTTTCCGGCAAAACCGGGAATTACCGCGCACATTACCTTCTGTCCTGCTACGAAAGCAGAAGATACGTAAATGGTAAAGCTTATAAGAAAGATCACTGCGCAAACGATCTTCAAAACCGGGTTTTCCGTAGCGAAACGCTGGGTCAGATACTGGGGAAGGGTGATGGCGTCACCGCTGGCACGGGAGAAACGGCGCAGACGCTTTGCTACAAAGATCCAGTTTGCCGCAGTACCCAGCGCAAGACCGATACCGATCCAAACCTGGCCCATACCGGCCGCCAGAATAGCACCGGGGAAGCCCATAAGAAGCCAGCCGGACATATCGGACGCCTGGGCGCTCATGGCCGTAACCCAAGGGCCCATAGAACGGCCGCCTAAAAAGTATTCCTTTTCGCCTGCCCCTTTGGAGCGGAAGAAAAAGAACAGTCCCACTCCCAAGATCAGGGTAAAATACAGAATAAATGCCAAAAGTTCCATAAATTTACCTCATTTTCTTTTTAAAAAATAAATACCTGGGTATTGTAACACAAAAACAGCTTTTTGACAAGTCTTTCCTTTTTTCTTATAAAAGAAATTCCCGGATCCGGGCAATTTCCTCCTTTGCCCTGTCATACCCCATTCTGTAAGCAAGTTTTAATTTCTCCGGATCTTTTTCCATGCGCCCCACGGGAAGAAATTCTTTCGGCGCCATCACAAACGCCTTTCCTCCAAAAAGAAGTCCAGCACCCCCGCGGTAAAAAGCCCACGCATTGCGCCGCCTTCCAAAACAAGTCCGGTCTTCATTTCTCTCCCCCCTTTTTTTATTTTTATCATTATAAAGAAAAAGCTCTCTTTTGACAAGACGCAAAAGCCCGAAAAGGCGGGAAATAAAGGAAAAGTCTTGACT
>JAZNRO010000060.1:0-11345 GCA_045590715.1 Eubacteriales bacterium
CTAGTCATTGTCTTCCTAAGACCGCTTGGCCTCCGACTTGTTGTGCCTTGCGGCACAAATGAAAAAATCCTGAAAACTGAGTTTTCAGGATTTTTTGGAGGCGCCACCCGGAATCGGACCGGGGATAGAGGTGTTGCAGACCTTTGCCTTACCGCTTGGCCATGGCGCCTAATAATAATGGGCACGTTTTGGCGTACCCATATTTTTTGGAGCGGATTACGGGGATCGAACCCGCCACCTCAACCTTGGCAAGGTTGCGCTCTACCAAATGAGCTAAATCCGCAGGTGGTGCCTCCGGTCGGAATTGAACCAACGACACGGGGATTTTCAGTCCCCTGCTCTACCAACTGAGCTACAGAGGCATACAGCAAGGGCTGTATTTTTTAAAGTGGCGACCCGAAGGGGACTCGAACCCCTGACCTCTAGCGTGACAGGCTAGCGTTCTAACCAACTGAACTACCAGGCCAAAAGATGCAATGGAAAAGGACGATTCCCTCTCAAAGCCTATGTAGTATATCATAAAGGCGCATTTTTTGTCAATACTTTCAAAAAGAAAAAAGCAAAAAGAAAGGCCCGGATGCAGAAGCATCCGGGCTGTTTTTTATGGTTCCATTATTGTGCCTGATTCTCTTTTCTTCTGCGGGTGGTGGAAATGATCATTCCGCCGCCGCTGATAAAGAGGAGAGCGAACCAAAGGGTCACAAGGGATCCGTCACCGGTCTGGGGGATGGCAGGTGCTTCGGAAGAAGCGGGAGGATCCTGGGGTTTTGTGGTAACGGTAGGTGTGGTAGTCGTTGTGGGGGGAGTAGGCTTTGTAAACTGATTCCGGAATACAAAGCGGTAATTCATCTCATCCACATCTTTGCCGTTCACCTTATAACTTACCACAAGTTTTCCTTCATCGTTATCGGAAACCGTAACCTCAATTTCATATACCTTTTCATCGTAGGTAACACCGGTTTTGCCGGTATTCTTTTCGCTGATGGTATAGAAATAAGTGCCGGGCTGGGTAAAAGTGATGGCGCCAAAGGAAATAAGGCCGTTTTCAGGGCTTTCTACCGTTTCGATAGGAGTATCTTCACCTTTTTCACGAAGTTCAAACAGGAATCCGGAAGGATCGGTGCTGTCACCGGTCATCTTCTTTTCAACGGTAAATTGCACTTTTCCGTCTTCCAGTACGTACTGATTATAGAAATCGATGGAGCTTGCTGGCATGGTTTTCTTTACACCGTCTTCTTCCACGACTGCCACGATCGTAGTATCCGCCAGAAGCTGGCCCTTATGGTTATCGGTAACCACGACGCTTACGTGATACTCTGTCTTATCGTAAACGATGCCGGGCAAGGGATTTGCGGGGATCTTTTCACGGATCAGGTAGTAACACACGCCTTCACCGCGATAAGTAAAATCACCGAAATCAATATATCCGCTGGGATCGTTATTGACCGTTCTCTTTTCACCGGAAAGATGCTCGGTTTCGAAATCACTTTCTGTTTGAATCAGTTCAAAAGTAAATTCAAACCTGCCGGGAGAAAGCAGTTTTCCATCCAGTTCCTTGTGCGCGTGGAAATCCACTTTTACGTTTTCAGGAGCGTAAGTATTTTTAAACTGAAGCGCTCTGTCGTCTACTACGCGCCAGGAGGAAGTAAGACCGCCCCGGTCGTTATCCTTTACCTGTACTTCAACGATAAAGAAATCGGTAGAATAGGTCACGCCGTTGCCGCTGGGACCGGAAAGCTCGGTGATCTTATAATAGTAAGTACCGCGCTGGGTGAAAGTAATGGGATCAAAGCGGAAGGCAGCTTTTTCTCCGTCGGCAGAAGCCAGATTTTCTGTACGGCGAACAAGGGGATTTGCCTTGGGGGCGCCTGTTTGATCTGCTACTTCTTCCAGGTGGAAAGCAAATTCAGAAGCCACCATGGGTCTGCCGGTAAGGGTCTTTTCACCGCTGATCTGAACGGTAGTGTTACCGGTGATGGTATAGGTATTGGTAAACCGAATGTCTGGAACAATACCTACGCCCAGTTTGCTTATAACGGTATTTGCTACCAGGTCATTGCCGTTTTGGGTCACGTTTACGGTAATGTGGTATTCTGCCTTATCATAAGTCATACCGAGTTTTGTTCCGGAAACTTCTTTTACTACATAGTAATGAGTGCCCAGAGCAGTATAGGAAATGGAATCAAACTGCTTTTGGCCGCTACCGGTTATGGTAATTTCTTCGGTAACACCACCGGGAAGTTTCGTTACAAAAGAACCATCGGTTTCGGTAAGGGTAAACTTGTAAGCTTCAGAAGTGTCGGGACTTCCCTCTTCTATTTTGTTTACAGTCCACAAAGCGGTAGCAGGATTCAGCACCATCTTATTGGTAAAGCTGATCTGATCTCCGGAAACGGGCTGTCCGTCTTTCGAGATCTGCACACTGCCTACCAATTTACTGTTGACATCGGCTTCGGCTTTCACTACCACATCATACTGGGTAGTTTCATCATATTCCATACCGGGGATCTTATCCTGATTTGCCGGAACGATCTCTTTCAGAACGTAATGATCTTCCGTTACTGCGTTTAAGGGAATGTGGAAAGTAGCTTTGCCGGCAGAACCTACGGAGCGAACCGTAAAACTGGGCTGGGCAGCAACCGCGCCGCCCTCTACTTTGTAAAGACCAAAGAGGAATCCGGCACGAGAAATACCGGTGTTATGGGAATCCTCAATCAGTTTGGTTGCGGTAAACTCAACACTGGTAGCAGAGGTGGTATATACATTTTCAAAGTTCTTTTCAAAAATAACGGTATTATTCTGGGGAGCAAGGGTAAGTCCGGTATCAAAATTCACTACTTCTGCTTCCATTTCACCGTCCAGATCGTGATCCGTAACCCGAACTTCCAAACGGCCGGTAGTAGCGTCATAGCTCATTCCGTCAATACGGTCGGCACTTTCGGGAATGATCTCGGAAACTTTGTAATAATAAGTACCGAGGGTATCAAAGGTCAAAGGACCGAATGTGTACGAGCCGCCGTTTGTAGTAACGGTTTGAGTTTGACCCACCTGGGTATACATTCCGGTGCTTGGATCATACTGTTCCAGTTTGAAGCTAAAGGACCTACCTGCCCACTGGAAGGCACCGGCGCGGTCATCTACGGTCTTTGTACCTGTGATAACAAGAGCGGTATCTGCCTTCTCGGGCGCATACTTATTGATCACGCGACCGAAGGAAACTTCACTGGCAGAAATGGTACCGTTAAGAGTAGAATTTGCCTGATCCAGGGAGAAGCCTTGATCCGTGGACGGAATCTGTTCGGTAACCGTGTAGGTGGTACCTACGGGGATACCGGAAACGGTAACGAATTCGCCGTCTTTCAGGCTCACTTCAAATTTACCGTCAGCATCGGTAGTAACCTGGGTAATGGTACTGTGTCCGGATGCGGTAAAAGCTTTGCCTCCAACGTTTTCACCCTCCAGATCTACAGAAATGGTAAAGGCTTTATTCGTCAAAGCATCGGGAACCTGGGTGAAGGGATGCTCTACGTCTTTGCTAACGATAAGACTTCCGAAAAGCTGCTCGTTATTTACAAACTCTAAAGCGGAAATGCTTTGAGAAGTAACGGTAACATCTGCTTCTTTGCCATTTACGGGAGAGCCGTTTACGTAAACGCTCTGCACGGCAAAGGTAGCGCCTGCCGGAATTTCTTCTGCAACGTGATACGTACCGGCAGAAAGACCGATGATATAAACTGTCTCGCCGCCTTTTATTTTTACCTTACCGCCGTAAAGCAGATCCTCACGACCCGCTTCTGCGCCGGAATCGGTAAGTCTTACCACTCTGGCGCCGGAGGTATTACCGGAAATGACGAAAGTGAATTCTCCGCTGTTTTCATAGCCCTGTGCCAGGGTCTTGGTAAGGCGGATGCCGGTTGCAGGGGTAACGGTCAGTTTTCCGTTATTGCCCTGGGTAGAATAGGTGTAATAAACGTTACCGTCCTTCACAACGAAGGGATGATCGGTATAACCCATGGTCTGGGTCTTCATCGGATCTTCTTTGGGGCTGATCTCAAAGTCGTAATAACGGTGAACGGTATCCTTCGGAATGATCCAGCCGTTTCCTTCTTTTACCGCTTCGTCCAGCGCCTCTGAAGAGATAGATTCATAGTGATAATGAACACGGTAAGAGCCGTTTTTCAGTTTTTCAAATACCTGGATGGCGTGATAGAAGCCGGTACCAATAGGCTTTGTCGCACCGGTATATTCTGCATAAGTATCCGTACCGGTCTTCTGAAGAACGGGGGTGTCGTAGGTATAATAATATCTTTCGTTCTGAATAGAAGGCTCAAAGTGAGAATAGGTGTTTTGGGTGGTGTCTTCCGGATCGGTATCCCACTTATTGGAATAGAAGGTGTAGCCGTTTTGATCCACATAACTCTTGAAAGACGGGTCGGTCTCGTAGAGATTTTCAAGATTCCAATCCTTTAAATCGCCGCGAAGCGCCACTTCGTAAAGAAGACGGATGGGGGCATTTGCCGTACCCTGTTCCAGTTCCAGGCTATCAAGCTTTATGATCTGACCGTTAGCATTTACTTCTACTTCTGCTTCATAAGTAAGTGTAGGAACCAAGGATGCGGGAATTTTCCAAACTACGATGGTGTCAAGGGTATCAAGACTTGTGGCGATACGCACAGACATATACATCATATCGGTATTGGCAACGCCGGGGACGACAGTAGTATCACCCAAAAATCCGTAGGAACGAACTACGTGAGTGGCACCTTTCGCCTTAGCGGCGGCGATTTGTTCCGCAGTCATCCCTTTATGGAAGAAGTCTACATACTCAAACTTGCTTTCGCCGTCTGCACTATTTTCAATTTCTTTGGCAAACCAGCCGATATAATGCTGGAATTCACCGGTGGTCTTGTCGTAATAAAGTTGCTTATGATCGTATGCATCCTGTACCAAAGCGGTGGCTACTGCATCATTGGTAATGCCGATGCGCTGTTTTACAGAATTTACAAGATCCTTTCCAAGTGCGTTTTCCGCTATGATAGAATCGGTGTGCCCTACCGGGAATTTTTCCGCCAGAGCCTGGCCGGAGAACAGTCTTTCGCCTACCACGATACCGGCAACATCCGTTACTTCCATAAACTGACCGATCTTATCAGCAAAGGTTAAGTATCCGTCGTGATTGGTATCTTTTTCTACGTAGGTAGGATAGTATTTAGACTGAAGAATAATTTCCGCAACGATGCTTTCAAAAGCACTGAGCATCTCTTCATCGCTCTGTGCGGGGAAATAGCGGTCTACGTAGTATCTGTCCTGAGAGGTCAGTTTTTCCGCAGGTACGGAAGAATTTTGCGTGGTAAGATAAGAATAATTGGGATTCCAACCACCACTGCCGGAGCGGTAAACGTTGATGCTCTGTCCGTTTAAAAACTCATTCCAAAGTTCATTCTGAACATCGCTGGCATCAACGGGATTCAGAATACTCAATGCCTCTGCACGGTTAAAAACGGAATTGCCGTAAGGCAGGGTATACATCAAAGGAATATTGTCATAATGGGAGCCAATCTCTTTTTTGGCAAAAGCGGCGGTAAGAGAGGTTAAAAATGCAATGGTATCGCGATGTCTGTACTGGCCGGTACTTCCCTCATAATTATAGAGGTTACTGGTACCAAGATCCGTTCTATTATCGTTACCGTTATAGTCATTATTTGCCATGGTAGGCTCGCCGTCGGTCATCAAAACCATAATAGGAATTCTCTTGGTGCCAACCTGAACGCCGCTCTGTACCGTAGGATCTGCCGCCAGAAGAACTTTCATCGCTTCATAGATGCCGTCCTGCATATAAGTACCTCTGGCGGTTTCAAAACGGTTCTTGGAAACGCTTTGTCCAGAAGAATTCTTTACTCCGCTTCTTACCTCCAGCGCATAATTGGCATTATTTCCAACACTGACGGAAGCAAGATACTGACCGGCAGTAGTAGTGGTATAACTGTCAAGAGGAAGAACGATCTGGGTTATACCGCCGGCATTGGTAAATTCTTTATCCGTATTACCGGCATATACCACAACCGCTACTCGGTTATTGGCGTTCAAACTCAAAAGGTCAGAAATGGCCTTATTGGTTGCCTCTACCAGTTCATCTACGGCGCTACCGCGGTTATCGTCGGTAGAACGCATGGAACTGGAAAGATCCAAGATCAGAACCGTATCGGTAGGAATGGTAGAATAACCCTTGATCTGCTTATTACTTGCAATGGCAGATAAAGCAACCAGGAAGTTGTCTCCCTTATCCTGAATGGAAATGGTGTGTTCTCTTCTATCAGAATCTACATACACGGCATCTTTTTTCAACTGGTCGGGAATCTGATCCGCTTCGAAAACGGACTTATCCGTCCAGACACCGCCTGCAAATTCGGTACTGAGAACGTATTCCAGTTCAGCCTTGGTCTGTACGCCAAAATACTCTTTCCACTGATCGAGAGTATGTTCATCTGCTACTCTAATGGCATCAGACACAGCAGATACAGAGAGAAATGCCAAGGGCAAGCAAGGCATCAGCAGTGCCAAGGAAAGAATAATACTTGTAAGTTTCATTCCAAATCGTTTCATTTTTAAGCCTCCTTAGGTGGATCTGTTTCGATCTCATTTGAAAATACTTTATTATTTTTTGGACAGATGCAAACGCCGATGAGATCCTGGCCTTCTTTGAAATAGGCACATTCGGCGCAGTCCTTTTCCGGGATATCCCTTCCTTTATAATGGGAACATACGTCCTGCATTTTTGTTACAAAGGGAAAGCCCTCTTCGGTGTACCGAGGCTCTTCCAAGAAATCCGGGTAGATGGGCATGGGATCGATATCCGGATTTAAGCGGTCACACTCTTCGTAATATCCGTAATAGAGATCGAATCGGCTTCCGTGAAGTTCTACCCTTTTATAAAGTTCTCCTTCTGAAAAGACAGCGGGAGGAGAAAGGGCATCCGTTTCAAACAGTCGTTTCATTTTTTTCTCCTAATAGGCATAGCAAAAGATCTGCTACACTGTTTTTCTACCTACAGTATAGCAGATCTTATTTTCTGTTGTTATTACCTAAAAAAGGATTTTTCGGACATATTTTGAAAAGGGCAATATATCTTTTTTACGCCCGAAGGATATATTCCTTACAAAATGGCGGCAAATTCATCCCGGCTGACACCGGACTTTTCAGAAACGATTCGCACCGCCTGCTTCACGCCGGATAAGGACATATGAAGTTTCTCGGCGATCTCACTGTTTTGCAAGCCAAAGGCCGCAAGTTTTGCCACTTCCCTTTCTTTTTGAGAAAGCGTGGTGATAAGTTTCCTTCCACGAACGCTGCCGCTAAGAAGCGACCAGCCTTCATTATACACTTTATAAAGGCGCTTTACCTCAAGTAAGGCTTCGGAAGAATAAAGATTCAGCCTTTGCTCCAAAAGGGATCCCAACGCGCGATAATACTCCGCCACAAGGCCAAAGAGCCGATCCGGAAGAGCTAAAGTAAGGGCCCTGTCAATATGGCGAATGGCCTGATCCTCATTTCCGCAAGTACGGTACACCGTGGCGCAGGTGAGGCGCAGATAGATCTCGGCGATCATTGATCCCTCTGCCATAGTCTGGCAGATCAAGGGTTCAATGGTATTGGGCAGAATAGACATCAAAGAAAGGCCTTTCATTCCCTCTACGTTTATTTCTTTGGTAGCAACGGCGTAGGCGGCGGCATAGAGATATTTGGCATAGAAGACCTTTGCCGCAGGAAAGGCGTCAAAATGAAGGGGTTCAAAACAACCGATCTTAAACCAATCCGGGAAGGATACCACGTCATATAGCATAGAGTCCACAGCCGTAATGGACAAGGTCATAATATCTCGATCGTTATCCCCTTTTGCCGGAGCTTCCGCAATATGCATCTTTGCTCTTCGCCACATAGAAAGATCCCCCCGCCAGATGGCACAAAGAGCAAGTAGTGTTCCTGCCGCCAAAACGGAATAAAAGCCGGATCGACGGTGCAAAAGGTAGCTTGCGCTTTCATACACCTTGTCAATATCACCGCGGGAATAAGCCACTTCCGCCGCAAAAAGCACCTGGGCTTCGTGGTTTGCCGCAAGTTTTTCTACCGTCTTTTCCCCATCACCGGGAACCCGATAAAGATCCGTCATATAGAGAAAGGGCGTGTTTTTCGGCATGGGCATATAAGTTTTGTCACTATCCGAATTCCTGCCTGCTTTGGTACGGCCATCCACCGGGCGCTGGGCACTTTTCGGTATCATCCAATCTCTGCCGAAACGCACTGCACCACTTATCTTTCCGGCGGCGCACAAAGCCTGCACTCTTCGGGGAGAGATCTTCCACGAATCGGCTACTTCTTCAATTTTCAGGTAATCTCCCATTTGTTTGAAAACAGGTTCCATAAAACCTCCCAAAGCATACCTCACCTATGCGCCTTCCTATTATTCGCAAAGCGAAGGATACATTATTCGTTTGACGAAAAATATATTATTCGTCTGCCGTCATTTATTATACTCCCCTTTTCAAAAAAATGCAAGAGTAAAAAAAGAAGCGATATAAAATCGCTTCTTTTTTTACATTATTTTGCAAAAACAAAGGTTGCAGAAGTAGTGGAAAGCCAATCCGCTTTTACGTTCAATTCTACGCTTTGCCAATTTTGGGGAACCTCCATAGGATACCAACCCTCCAGCTTTTTGCCGGATGCAATGGTACCGTCTAATGTTCCATTTGAAAAAGCACAGGACGCGTTAAACGAATACTCTGATTTAACATCATCTGCATAAGCATCAAACAAAAGTAAAGAACTAACTGTTTGCTCCTCATCGGAAATGTTTTCGATCACAAATTTTACTCCTACAAATACATTTCCTTCCTCCGGAGTAAAGAAATCACTGCCATTATTTTCTACAATTTCAATCGCAGTAATTTTTAATTCATCAAATACTGCACTTTCATTTAAACCAAAGGTTTCTTCTTTCTGCACAGACTCTTCGGTATTGCTACCTTCTCCATACTGCTCCTTTTGTGGAGTGTCGTCCGTGTCAAGACATCCTGAAAACGAAAATACAAGTGCTACAATCAAGATTAAACTTAAAAACTTTTTCATTGTTATTCTCCTTTAAAATCCTAAAATCCAAACCTTTATATCAATTCCAAGGATCCTGCCACAAGTCTAAAAACGTAGTATGCAAAATTTAAAACTAAAATGCTAAAAACAACTATTTTCACCGTTTTTTCTTTTGGAAAAAAATCAAAATTTAGCATCATCAAAACCGCAACCAATAATGGAACGGACATTGCATGATAGCAAAAATACTTTTCAATATCCAAAGAGATCAATGCTTTCAACGCTCTGGTCACACCACAAGCCGGACAAGGAATTTGAAATAAAATCAGAAAGAGACACTTAAGATCACAAATATCAGTGACAAAAGAGTACCCACAAAAAAATATAAAATAAAAAAAATTTCTCTTTAATAAAGAATTTCGTTCCACTTAAATCAAGGTCATCAAGTTATTGAAATTAACTTCTTTCGTTTTCTTTACGATAGAAAACCAGTCAATTACAGTCAAGATACCACAGCAACCGCCTGTCAGCAATTTCAGGATGCCAATACCGGTATCCCCGATCATAAAGCGGTCAATGCCCAAAGTTCCCAAAAACAAAGAAATGAGAAGGATGGTAGTAGGCTCTTTGAAATCAATCGCAGAAACCAAAGAAAATTTTTCCTCATCAAGTGTTCTGAGCTTTTCCTTTAAGAAAACGATCTTCTCTGCCGGGAAATACTTCTGATTCGTCATAATAAACATATCGATTTTTTGCTGGTCCATATTTTTCTCTCCTAAAATGTAATGTTCGACTTGAATCGACAAAGATATTCTACTGCAATTTGCGGTATTTGTCAATACCGCATTTCGCGGTAGGATATAATATTTTTAAAGGTGGTGAGAATATGTTTCGCAGAATTCGAGATCTACGGGAAGACCACGATCTGACACAAAAGGAAGTGGCAAAAAAGCTAAATTGTTCCCAGCAGGTTTACAGCAATTATGAATTGGGCCAGCGAGATATTCCTACCGACATTCTAATTAAACTCTCTTCCCTATACGGTGTTTCTGCTGATTATATATTAGAAATCAGTGACAATCCCAAAATACAAAAATAAGTCCAAACCAAAAGGTTTGGACTTATTTTTATAAAAAAAGAACAAGCCTTTCGGCTTGTTCTTTTTCTTTTATCCTGTAACCAGGGTCTTTTTTACGCCGATATACTGGGACATAAACCAGTACATGGCCGTTTGCATATCAATTTCGTGCTTACCATCAAAAATATCAAGATACACGGAAGCGGTGGGATACTTTTCAATAATAGCGTTATAGAGGTTTACACTGTGAGTAAAAGGAACGCAAGGGTCGTATTTACCGTGGAAGATCTTTAAATTTGCTTTTGCGATGGTATCCACGTAGGTGATGGGAGAACGCTTGCGCATTTCCTCTACGCTTCCACTGCAACAAGCCTTTACGTGGGCGCCGTACTCGGCATTCTGCTCTGCCCATTTTTCAAGGTCGGTAATGGGAACATAGGCACCGATGGCCTTGAAATACTCGGGGATCATACCGGCCATCATCAGGGACATATGTCCGCCGCCGGAAAGACCCAAAAGAAAGATGTTTTTCTCATCGATTTCTTCATTTGCAATGATATAATCAATGGCGTCTTTAATGTCCTGCCGAGCAAGTTCAGAACCGCAAGCCTGGGTGCAAATAGGATTAGAAGGCAGGTTGCTGCCGCGAAATTCCGGCAGAAGCAGATTAAAATCATATTTTTCCGCAACCGGGAGCATATTGCCGATCTGGTTATCACGGCCATGGCTCCAGGTATGAAGGCCTACAAGCAGAGGTCTTTTCTCCTTTGATTCTGACTTATAAAACAGCGAAGGCTGCATACTACCGTCCAGGGTTGACTTAATAAAAATCTCTCTTTGTTCCAAAATATTTTCTCCTTCAAAGACTTTTTCTTATTTTAACATATACTGCTTTTTTTTACAAGGATCGCTTTAGGGGCGAAGGCCCATACCGCCTTCCAGGGTAATGGTTTCTCCGTTCATATATTTAAAATCGGGAGAAGCCAGTTGAACGCAAACTCTGCCGATCTCCGTTTCCGGATCGCCGTAATGGCCGGCAGGAGGCATTTTTACATTGGCTTTGAAAGCTTCGGGATATGCTTTTTCAAAGTTTTCAAGCTGGGCTGTCCAGGCAAGAGGACAAACTACATTGATATTGATTCCGTCTTTTGCCCACTCGGTAGCGGCAACGCGGGAAAGACCG
>JAZNRO010000061.1:0-12360 GCA_045590715.1 Eubacteriales bacterium
CGTTTTACCTCTTCTCCTACCTGCAGAACGTTTTTCTCAAGATCAAGCTCGGGATCTTTTTCCACGTAGCGGACACCGTAACCGCCACCCAAGGAAAGGGTATCGGCTACAAAGCCGGTTTCCGCCCGAACGGTAGATAAATACTCCATCATAATCTGAGCAGAGCGGATAAAGGTATCGGAATCGAACACCTGGCTGCCTACGTGACAGTGAAAACCGGAAAGCTTGATATGGGGGCAGGAAAGAGTCTTTTTGGTAATGGCCATTGCCTGGCCGGTCTCAATGGCAGAGCCGAATTTGGAATCTACCTGGCCGGTGGCAATCTCTTCATAAGTGTGGGTATCAATACCGGGAGTAATGCGAAGCAGTACCTTTTGGCAGGTATTCATCTCTCCGGCAATCCGCTCAATGGCATCGATCTCTTCTTCATTGTCTACCACAAAGTAGCCAACGCCGTTTTCCATAGCGTAGAGAATATCGGAATCGGTTTTATTATTGCCGTTAAAATAAGCCTTTGACAGATCAAAGCCTACGCTTTTGGCAGTATGGATCTCACCGCAGGAAACCACGTCAACGCCCATATCCTCTTCCTTCATGATCCGATAGATCTGACGGAAGGAACAAGCCTTACTGGCATAGAGAGGCGTAGCATTTTCACCGAAGGCCTCTTGCATTGCACTCTTGTATCGGCGACACATTTCCCGGATCCGATCTTCGTCCATCAAGTAGAGAGGAGTCCGGTACTTTTCTGCCAGTTCCTTTAGATCTCTGCCGGCAAACAAAAGATTGCCATCAGCAGAAAGGGATAAATTCTTGCAAATCATCAACGACTTAAGTCCTTTTTATTTTTTGTCCTGAAAGGCGGCGTAAATCGCAATCAGCGCCTTTTCATAATCCTTTTCATCCAGAGCGACGATAATGTTCAGTTCGCTGGAGCCCTGGTCGATAATGCGCACGTTGATATCCGCGCCGGCAAGGGCGGAAAACAGCGCTTCTGCCGCACCGGGACGACCTACCATACCACGGCCTACCACGGCAATGAGGCACAGGTCTTCAATCAGATGGATACGATCGGGCTGAACGCTCTTTTCCAGAGCGTGGATCAGTTCGTTTTCCTGGCCCACCAGAGAAGCCCGGTCAACTACCACGGTCATACTGTCAATACCGCTGGGGAAATGGTCAAAGCTGATCTTTCTCTCTTCCAGAACGGAAAGAACCTTGCGGCCAAAGCCCAGCTCGTTATTCATCATTCCCTTTTCAATATAGATAGCGGCAAAGCCCTTCTTACCGGCAATACCGGTTACAACACCTACTTCACGGTCCGCTTTCTCTACGATCATGGTACCTTTGTCTTCGGGGGCATTGGTATTACGGATATTGATGGGGATCCCCTCTCTGCGAACGGGGAAAATAGCGTCTTCGTGCAAAACACTGGCGCCCATATAGGAAAGCTCGCGCAGTTCTCTGTAAGTTACCTCTTCAATAGCGCGGGGATCCTCTACGATACGGGGATCTGCCATGAGAAGGCCGGAAACGTCGGTCCAGTTTTCATAAAGATCTGCTTTTACTGCTCTGGCTACCAGAGAACCGGTAATATCGGAACCGCCACGGGAGAAGATGCGCACGTCACCGTGTACGGTAGAACCGTAGAAGCCGGGAAGCACTGCGCAGGTATTCTTCTGCAGAACTTCCGCCAGACGCTCATTGGTCTCCGCCTCCAAAAGGGCTCCGCTCTTATCAAAGAGAATGACTTCTCTGGTCTCCACGAAAGGAAAGTCCAGATAAGCTGCCAGGATCCGTGCATTGAAATGCTCTCCGCGAGAAGCGATGTACGCCTCACTGGTGCCCTTGCGAATTCTGTCATAAAACTCTTTAAAATCATTTTCCAGGTCGATCTTGACGCCAAGTTCCTTGCAAATAGTACGGAATCTGTCGCAAACCTGGTTAAAGGGTCTATCGAACTGTTCTCCCTCTTTGGCAAGCCGATGGCAAAACAGAAGAAGGTCCGTTACCTTAATATCATCCGGGAAACTCTTTCCCGGGGCAGACGCCACCACATAGCGGCGGGTATTATCTGCCTTTACAATAGCGGCTACCTTGCGAAACTGCTCTGCATTAGCAAGGCTGGTACCGCCGAATTTTACTACCTTTAACATTTTTTCACCTCAAACCAAAATATTCTGTTTTTTCATTTCCTCCAACAGACACATTCGGTTTTTCTCTTCCATGGGTGTCAAAGGCAAGCGAAGATAATTTTCGCCGAATCCCATGCTGGACATGGCAGCCTTTACGGGAATGGGATTTACTTCAGAAAACAACAGATGCACCAGGGGAAGGTAACGAAGCTGCAGCTCTCTTGCACCTTTCACGTCACCTGCAAAGAATTTCTGGCACATAGCGTCCGTTTCTCCGGGAAGGAGATTGGACAAAACGGAGATGACACCTTTACCACCCAAAGATAAAACGGGCAGGATCTGGTCGTCGTTACCGGAATAGATATCGATCTTATCGCCGCAAAGCTGGGCGATTTTTGCTACCTGGGAAAGGTCACCACTGGCTTCCTTGATTCCCACAACCATAGGATGCTCTGCAAGTTTTGCCACAGTCTCGGGCTTAATGTTACTTCCGGTTCTGGAAGGAACGTTGTAAAGGATAATGGGCTTTGTCACGGCATCGGCAATAGCCTTGAAATGCTGATAAAGTCCGTTCTGGGTTGCTTTGTTATAGTAAGGAGCCACCAGAAGAAGACCGTCTGCACCGGCCTCGCATGCGCAAATGCTGTCTTCAATGGCATAGCTTGTATCGTTGGAACCGGTACCGGCAATCACAGGCACTCTTCCCGCCACCTTTTCAATGGCAAAACGGATCACTTTTCTGTGCTCCTCGGTGGTCAGAGTAGAAGCCTCCCCGGTAGTACCCGTCACAACCAGCGCACTGATACCGCCGCTGATCTGAAACTCGATCAGACGGGCAAGGGTCTCGTAATCCACGCCGGCAGGAGTCATAGGCGTAATAATAGCCGTAGCTGCTCCGCTAAAAAGTGTGTGTTTCATAACAATTCCTTTCTCCAAAAAAATCGGTAGCTGCAGGACAGCCACCAACTTCAAATACGCATTTTTCAAGGAAGTCGGATAGCACTCCGCATCTTATGCGACAGCACCTGAGATCTTATTCCCAGCTGCCAGCCGGTATTCCCGCCGAGAGAAGACCGCTTCGGCGCCTACCCCTTTCATTCCTCCGGTTTCGGCAACCGTCTGTGTAAGGAAATTACTCTTGATAAAGCGCGCCTCTATCACGTCTAAAGAGTATCACAAATTCTCGGTATTGTCAAGAATTTCACCGAAAATTTCACCTTTTTAGACTTTGTTTTTAAGGCCGTTTTTAGGGGAAGAAAGTTCTTTTCTCCCACGCCAGTATATGCGCTTTCCATTCCCTCGGTTCTTCAAAAAACAAATACTTTTATTCTCCCCTTTTCTCTTACCAACTGCTTTTTATAGAATTGCAAAAAAACGCATAATTTCAGATTCCAAAAACACAAATTCCAAATTTAAGAAAAAATTGAAAAAAAGCATTGCATTTTTTCTTTCTCTATGTTACAATACCCTTGTTCTTTGACCCGGGGCATTAGCGCAGTTGGGAGCGCATCACACTGGCAGTGTGGGGGTCAGGGGTTCAAGTCCCCTATGCTCCACCAGAAAAAACCGTCGACTTTTGTCGTCGGTTTTTTCAATTAAATCCACACTTACGAGTGGATGAAATATTGCTTCGCAATATGAAATACGCCTTAGGCGTGTGAAATCGCTGCGGCGGTGAGTGGATTTAATTTCATGTTTTGCCGCAGGAAAAATATTTCATCCAAAACTTGTTTTGGATTTCACCGTGAGCATTAGGCGAACGATTTCTCTATAAATATGCAGGGTTCAAACATATAAGTCAAAAAATCGACAAGTTTCGACAGATGTTTTTCTTTTTTCTTTTTATTTCTTTTTTTCTAACACAAAAAGCCGCAGTTGTAAAAGCAACTGCGGCTTTTCTTTTATTCTTCTTCCGAATCTAACCGGAACTCTAATCCCACCATAGCAAGATTTTTTTCGTGCCGGACAATATTTTCTTTTGACAAAACACTTACTACTCTGCAGTGCTGTGCCAATTTTCCTTTTTTAAACAGAGCAGTGTAAACAAAGCGCCAAACCCATAAGAAAGGAAGCAAGACCGGAAGTTTTCTCAAAATGGGAAAGAGCAAACACATTCTGGGATAGGACAAAAACAGTCTGGAAATAAAGCGTTCTTTTCTGCTCTTTTCCTCTCCCCGCATTCCATCTTTTATGGCTTCGGAAAGTCTGCGGCCTTCCTCCGTGCCGAAAGCACCGCCGGCAAACAGTACGTTTTCCATCTGCCGCACAGCATCATCCGCTTTTCCCTCATAAAACCAAAAAGCAATAAGATCTCTGATATGAGAAAAGAACTCCCAAAGTTTTAATTTGGAAAGTTGCTGTTTAAGAAATGCCATATCCAGTTCTTTTTGTTCCAGATATTGCTTGATATCCAAAAGATGACGAACCCCAATTCCCCGATCCCGATAATGCTTGGCAAAATGGGTAATGAGATAAACAAGCTCATCTTCACAAGTCATTTGAAACTCGCTTTTGCCGGGGATTCCGGTTGCCTTCTCCCAACCGGAACCAAAATAAGCATAATAATCTTTATTATACGAAGGGATCAAATACCGATGCAGTTCCACGCAAGTCTTTCCAAGTGTCCAAACAAACTCATGGTTGCTCTCTTCTTTAAAAGCAAAACCAAGACCACGCATTACTTCTTCAATTCGGTCATACTGCTCTTCCCGAATGAGAATATCAATATCCCCCATAGCCCGCATTTCTCCTTTGGGATAAAGGCCCCGGAGATGCGCGCCTTTCAAGGGTAGAAAATCAATTTTATTCTCTTCAAAAGCGGCAAAAATTCTATTCATCTGCTCGTTTTGCTGTTCAGAAACAGCAATCAGCTGGCAGGTAGCAAAAAAGAATTTTTGTCCCCAAGGATTTTTCTTATCCAGTCCGCTTGTCACCAAACCATAATAAACAAGGGGAATGAGATTTTGCTTTAAAGAAAAGTCATAAAGAGCCTCAAAATCGAGCTCTTCAGGCAAAGTAGCGCTCTTTCCGCTCAAAGCGCTATTTACCAGGGCAATCACTGTCTTTTTTAAGTTTTCTGACATAGATCTTCTCTTTCTGTAGTGTTTTTATCTAGACAACATAGCTCCATCAACGATCTACAGTTCTTGTTTTTCTCGAAATAAAAGATGTAATAATCCCTTTTAAATCCCGGAACTCATTGCTTTTAAAGGTGCCTAGGAAAAATACCGCCATACATATCACAAAAATCACAACAGCTTTCAACACGATGAACAAAAAACTGTGGGGCATAAAATCAGTAGCAAAATAGCATAAAAACAAAGAAATGGCGGAAAGCGCAGCATACTTTATCTGTGCAATCCAATACTGCTTTGACGAACAGGAAAATACGGTTTTAAACAAAACTCTCGGTTCATACCAAACCATAGTAACCATCCTGGCGATTGCAGTAGCAATTAAAATGCCAAAAATACCCCAGATTTTTCCTAAAATTACTGAAAATATAACATTGGAGACTGCCACGGCAATCATCAAATATCTAACTTTGTTAAATAAACCGTTAGCCTCTCTATACATCCAAGTAGGACTAATGGCATTAGTTAAATAGAAATTGAAAGCAATTGCAAATACCACGGCTGTGCTCATCAAATAATGTTCACCAAGCCAAACGGCAATAAAATCATTAAAGAGCAAATAGAAAGCAATGCCCCCAAAAGCAGCCATACAATGAAACACCAAAAGCATGGTATGGAACAAGGAATAAAGCCTTTTTCCATTCTTTTCGGCTGCAAGGTTCCCGATTCCGCTAATTAAAGAAGTGGTGACAATAGCAATGAATCCTTGAACTCCGGAAACCACCATGAAATAATTAGAATAAAAGCCTACTGCCGCCGTGCTTACAATAATCGAAATCAGAATATTATCTGTGTTATTTACAATAACTGCTCCTACTTTGTAAAAAAAAGTAGACTTCAAATTCTTGGCAATCTCATTTTTATTAATTGCTTGCGGCACTATCTTATTCTTTATATATCTGTATTTTCTTTTGCAAAGAGAATCTACAAAAACCACATTGCAAACAGAGGCAAGAAGCGTCATCAATACATATGCAATATAATTTCTCCAAATAAACAAAACTGCAATATGCAAAATTTGCATCAAAAAATTAGTAAACAATGAAACCAATTTATATAAACGATGATCCTGATTCGCTCCTAATAATGCCACCTGAGGTGCAGAAAAATAACTAACAGTTGAATTCAGCAAAAACAAAATATAATAAAGAACAAACTCATTTTGAGGCAATTCGCTATTTATAATATATTTCAGAAAAGGAATCAAAGATAATCCGAGTATCATTACAACAGACGCGACTCCAAAATAGAGCTTTCTGAAATATTTTAATAATGAAACAACCAATTCCTGATTATTTTCAACTACCGGTCGATACAAATAAAACTGTGTAACGCTGCCGATCCCCAGTTCTGCCAATGACAAAACCGATAAGATATTGCTATAAAGTCCATTGATTCCCAAATAATCAGCGGAAAGAAACTGAATAAAGATCCTTCTGCCCAAAAAAGACAATAACAAAATGCCCAGCTGTGCAATATAACCAAAAAAAACATTTAATAAAACATTTTTGCTTCTCGAATTACTCATTACTCATCTTCCAAAAATCCATTGATATTGTCGTTTGATTCGTCTTAAACAAAGATATTTCGGTTTACGATAAGGTTTCTTAACATATTTCCGATTCAATTGAGAAATTGCTCTTCCTTCCTCGTACTCTTGCCAAAAATCCTCTACATCTCTCGGAGCCGAGAACGGTCTGGATAAACTCTGATTTGTCTTCTTTATGGCAGCTACACTGCTTTTTTCAAAAACGATTTTTTTCTTGATCTGTCCGAAAATCTTGCTTCCCTTTTCCGTATTCACCATAATGCCGGAAACGCCATTATCAAAATCTGCCATTTTAAAACTTTTTGGAACAAAGCCCCAGAAATCACACAAAGTAATATCGGAAACTCTTTCTATTCTGGTATAGGGACACTGATAACAGCTCTCTCTCAATGAATAATTAAAATTAAATAAATTGAAAAATGCATCATCTACAGTCAATTTTTGATAGGGGGTAGAAGATTTAAAATTCACCTTAACGCTACTGAAACTCCAGCATGGCGACTTGTGTCTAAGCCATACGTTTGTAATCTCCTCCATCCGATTGCCGGACAGTTCATTCAAATGTTTTTCAAGCATATCATAAGGCGGAACACCATGGCATACCAAGTCCACTGTACAAAGGGTTTCATAATCCTTGCCTAAAAAACGATACAAAGCATCAACTTGACAAGGTGTTCCACTAAAAAGCACAAAACGCTTTTTCTCGAGAGCTTCCTTGATTTCATTATAAATATCGCCGGTGATACTTTGCACATATTTAGAACCTTGCAACAAAGGAAGATCTTTTTCATCTGTAATAATACAGTGTTTTGCTTGAAATTTTTCATTCCACTTTACACCGCATACAATACCGCCTAACTCTAAAATCTCTAAGGCAAGCAACGAAAAAATCCCTCCGGAGGTACTTGTTTTTCTGCTTTTCTTATTCTTGTTCCAAGCCACATAGACACAAGGTTCCGAATTGGAAAATTGGGCATCG
This sequence comes from Eubacteriales bacterium, assembly GCA_045590715.1. Taxonomy (GTDB): domain Bacteria; phylum Bacillota; class Clostridia; order Oscillospirales; family SIG627; genus RGIG5579. Next base: position 7,798 of record JAZNRO010000061.1, read on the forward strand.
GTATTCGCCGGACACTTTTTAGTACATAAACCGCAATCAATACATTGCTTTTCATTAATCCATGGATATAGAAAACCCCGCTTGTCCGAAACCATAGTAATAGCATTTTTCAAACAAACATTTACACACATACCACAACCAACACACTGATCTTTGCGGCATATTTCCATCTTTATTCTCCTAACAATCCAGGAAGCTTATCATAATACTCCCTCTCAAAATAAGGTTGCAAATGATAACTTCTATCTGCATTTAAAATTTTTCCTGCTAGTTCATAGGCCTCATCTAAATTGTCAACCACATATACGTAATCATCATAAACGCCTTTGAACCAATTTGCACCAGTAATCACCTTATGATCAGTAGTTTTGATAATGATAACAGGTGTTCCTGCTACTAATGATAAAATAGTTCCATGATAACGGTCTGTTATCATTAATTTGAATTTTGAATAAAAGCCAATCTCCCTATCAATAAAATCCTCTGCATGATCTACGATGCTTGCCGTTTTTCCATCTTTCGTAGTATCCGTTTTCTCAACCTGGGAAAACGCCTTGCATTTTTCCATCAAATGGTTGATATCAGCATCAGAATAGTACTTTTCTCCGTCATTGCGACAACAAAACAAGATGCCATTCCGTTCAGCAGAAAATGTTTTTGTTCCAATCAAAGTAGTAACAATATCTGGATACTGTGCCAAACGAATACCGGTAAACATCTCCTTTGCCATTTCAAAAGAAATTTTATCTCTGGCTAAAAACAGCATATCTTTTGCACTGCTATAAACTTCAGAAGTTTCTTTTTTTCGCGCATCACTTTGAAAGAAAATGGTCTGGGGCATCATCAACATTTTAGCATCCGGCAATAATCTGATCACCGCCTTATGCATTTCATCTGCATAACCGCCCAAATCCGTAGTGGTGTACCCGCTTTGGAATACAATTAGATCCCCTTTTTTATATGCTTTCTTCAAAAGCGGTAACGCCGAAAAATAGGTGTTGACCAAGGCATTTGTCTGAATTTCCACAACAACCCTGTCCGAGTAGTGCTTTTTCAGGAATCGGCGAATGCATACGCCTTGAGCAAGATCTCCCAAATTCGTATGCGCAGGGATTCCAATATAAAAAATACGATTTTCTTTTTCCTTCACCGAACAAAGTTTCTTTTTTGTTTCCGAATATAATAAAATGCTATCTAAAAAGCGTTTTAAGATTCTAACTGCAGTATTAACAATCGGTATTTTTAAAATATACTTTTTTATCTTACTCATCAAAGCCCTCGTACAATTTGATATACTCACAAAATCTTTCATTCATATCAAATTTTTCTGCGCGTTTTAATATTTCTTCCGTTGAAAATTCTTTGTTTTCACAAATAGAAACGATCTTTTCATACATAGCATCCACATCGTTCTTTTCCACCACAGAGCCGGTAAATTCATCTAAAATTTCAGGACTTCCGCCGGTACGAAAAGTAAGAACAGGGGTGCCACAAGCAACCGCTTCCATATTAACCGTTGGATAATTCTCTTCTCTGGTAGGATTCACAAACAAATCGGCAGAAGAATAGATTTGTGCCAATTCTGCCTGATCTTTGGTCTTATGAACAGAAATAATATTTTCCGGCAAACTTTTATCCAGTTTATCATTTGTTCCAACCAGTACGATTTGAAATCTGTCATCCAATCTTTTGGAAAGCTCTATAAAAACATCAAGACCTTTTCTCTCGCTCCACGGGTTCGCAACACCCAAAATGATATATTTATCTCCAATCTTGTACTGATCCCGGAAGTTGCCGGTAATGGGCTTAAAAATACGAAGATCAATCCCGTTATGGATCACTTTCACGGGATAATCCTTCAAAAAGGATTCTTTTACCAAAAATGCAAGCCAGTGAGATGGCGTAACAACGGTAAGGTCTTTTACTCCCGTAAACCACTTTTTCTTGAACCGATACATCTTTTTTGCATTATCCGAAAAGCTTTTCGGGTACTGCTTATAAATAGGGCAGGAAAAGCAACCTTCTTTCCATTTATCACAATCGGCCATTTGAAAATGAGGGCAATGCCCTGTAAAAGGCCAGCAATCATGCAAAGTCCAAACAGTTCGAATTTCTTTTTTCTTAATATAAGAAAAAAGCAAAGGCAGATTAATATAGCAAATATGAAGATTGTGCAAATGAATCAGATCCGGCTTTATCCGATCGATCTTCTTCAAGAAACGAAGGGTAGAAAAAAAGGAAAAACAACCTTCAAGACCGGTATAATACGAAAGCTTTAAATGAAGATTTCGAGAAAAACGGTTGCCAATGAGAATCTGATTCTTTACTGCCGTTTTTTTATTTTCCCGAACGTTGGCAAAAGCACTATACGCAATATGGCCCGCCTCTTCCGCTTTTTCAGCGAGCTGAAGCATAATTTTCCCGGTGCTTCCGTGATTAGAAGCGTTTATTTGTAAGATTTTCATTTTTTATTTCCCCAAATCCATCTTTGCGGAATCCATACATAACCAAAAGAACAAAAAATGCATTATTTACATAGTTTTCCGACATAGTAACAACGAAAAAGATCAGGAATACCAGCACAATGGCCAGCATACTTTTTCCGATTTTTTGAGAAAGACGAACAAAACCGGAAAGCATGGTCACGCCAAAAGTAACGCCATAAACCGCAAGCCAGTTTACAAAGGTACAAGTATTCATCGTCAAGGTATATTGTTCTGTTCTTTCAATCAGTCCCTCATAACCCCAGCCGAACAAAGGTCTTTGCAAAAACTCTTCAAAAGGCTTGGTAACAGCAAAAAATCGAACGGTAGCAGAAGAGCTTCCGCCGGAAGCATTAAACTGTCCTCTGGTAAAGAAGTTAATGATTTTTCCGAATACGGAAGAACGGGTCGTATCCAAAAGAAAATCCTGGTAGAAATATACCAAAACGGCAAGAATAATAAACACAAAAGCAATAAACGTCTTAAGGCTCTCATTTTTCATATTATTTTTATGAAGGAATACCAAGAACAAAATCATTGCCATTGCAATATAACCGGTGGTTGAAAACGTAGTAATAATAGTAGCTACAAAAATTACAATCGTTTTCAAATCAGGCTTTTCCTGAATGATCTCAAACAGAAAAGCAATGTTAATAAAGGTCTGAAATGCACCTGGCTCCCAAAACATACCAAGATTTCGGTTGCCGCTGGCAGAACTTACGTAGATAAAAAAGTTGGCATAATTTACGCCGCCCTTGTTGGAGACAACGCCGATCTCTCTCAAAGAAGGAACAAGAGAACAAGCAACGTATCCTACCAAAGAAATGATACAAAGCCATTTCATCACACGGATAAAAGCGCGCTGGAACTGATGAAAATCATAAATGGTAGAATAGAGAAACGCCACGAGAAAAGAGAAGATCACTGCCATCATATTTCTGGAGTTCTCGGAGTTTGCTACCGATGATACAGCGAATGAAGCGAGTAGCAGTATAAAAATGACCATTTGGTCCGTTTGCATCTTGTGAATAGATAAACACAAAAAAGCCGCTGTCAGCACCCACAATGCGATGGTAACAGTAGAAGATATGATGTCATTTGTTACGTTAAAACTACTGGTTAAGAAAAGCATTGCAAAAATGCAAAATTCTGCTTTGGTAAGTTTTTCTGTCTTCATAATTTCTCTCTATCGTGTAAAAATTCAATCAAGCGTGCAGCTTGAATCACTTCACTTTTCTGCTCTAAAATAAAATTTCTTGCTTCTTTGGCCTTTTGATAGCTCTTCTCTCTCTCCAAAGAACTGATTTCCAAAATCTTTGCCGAAAGTGTTTCTTTTTTATTGTCTTTCGCGATATAAACGTATTCTTTATAATCATCCGGCAAACTCGGAATATCGGTAAGCAGCACCGGAGTCCCGGAAGCCATATATTCCATATTTTTAGAAGGGAAAGAATACTTTACATACTCATCTTCCACCGGTCTGGGATTTACTAAAAGAGAAGCCTTTCTCTCCTGGCGGAGAATCTCGCCGTGGGATACGGTCCCCCGATATACAATACGAGAATCTTCTGCGGAAATTCGGCAAATTTCTTCTTTTGCCTCACCCGAACCGTAAATATAAAGGCGAATCTCTTCCTCGTCCATTTCTTTTACGGCATTCACCAAATTCATAATGCCGTATTGATAATGAAGAGAACCGGCATACATTACCGTATAAGTTTCATATTTTTCTTCTTTTTCAATGTCTTTATCTTGATCGGCGTGATAAAGCCCTTCCATCACAATATAAGGTTTATGCCCCACAGACATCACCTTAGCCATAGCATCGGATAAAAGAATATAGGAATCAAAAGTTCCTAATAATTTTCGCCCGATAAAATCACAGATTTTTCTAAGAAGGCTTACTTTTCCATCGGTCCGAATGCGAAAACCGGGAACGTCTGTTACCACGCCTACCGTCTTGATCCCAAGAAGTTTACAAGCCAGGATTCCACCAATGGCAGAACCCAAACGAAGAACATTAAAGATTACATATTTTTCTGCCTTTTTTTCCGCTTTCTCAAAACGGAAAATGCCGGAA
>JAZNRO010000062.1:0-5660 GCA_045590715.1 Eubacteriales bacterium
GGTGAGTAAAAGGGGATTCTTATCTTTTCTGGTATAAATCAAAAATCCGATGATGAAGAGAATCGCCACTGTCGAAAGCGTCATAAAGACCCATCTGTGATCGGCAAGCATCCCCCATGCAGCACCACGGTTTTCATGGTATTGCAAAGAAAGTACATAGGGAATAAAATCCTGTTTTGCCGCGCCGTTTAAATATATATTGGCGAAATATTTAGAAATTTGATCTAATAAAACAATGAGAACGATGAGAATTGCTTGTAACATATGCTTCCTTATAAAACAACGAATAGGCCGCAGTGATGCGGCCCGATATCCGTTTGATTTAATTGTTCTTTTCTTCGTTTGCGTCCAGATCCGGGTTTGTAATAATGGAAATTTCAGAAGGGCTTAACATTTCCGTTTTCGCATCTTCAAATGCATTCTCTTCATCGTTGAAGCTTTCGTCGCCGGTCATTTCGTCAATCTTCATATCCTTCAGCATTTCTACGTGCTTCACATATTCAGAATAGAGCTTATGCTGAAAATCAATGGCAGATTTTCTTAATGCAGCGATGTTTTCCTTTTCTTTTTCAACCTTTGCTTTTGCGTCGGCTACGATCTCATCGCAACGATTTTCCAATGCAGAAATTTTCTCTTTTGCTTCTTTTTTCGCGTTGTTTACAATGGCTTCACCAAGTTTTTGCGCTTTTAAGAGAGCAGAACGGATAGATTCCTCTTCGCCGGAAAGTTCAGCATATTTTGCTTCGATCTTGCTGAGTTTTTCTTCCAGTTCAGCCGCAGTTTTATACGCTTCGGTATATTTTTCAATTAAAAAATCAAAATATTCATCAACTTCTACCGGATTATAACCTCGTACAACACGGGAAAAAGTCTTATTCTTTAATTCGTGGGGCGCGATCATGATAGGTCCTCTCCATACTAAAAGTTTACTGACGGCAACAAATACAGAACGAAACTTAGGAGCATATATGTTACCAAAAAGGAAAGATCAATAGGAAGACCGGATAAAAATCCGATCTTGTCCATTATATTTCTAACAGGTAGAATGACCGGTTCGGTCACGATGTATACAAAGCGAAACAGGGGAGAGGAATCATCAAAAGGAAGCCAGGACATAATAGCCCGAAGTAGCATAATCAGTTGTAAGGCACTTATCAAAAGATAGGTAACGTTTACAACTAAATAGATGACAGTCTCCAAATCAAATTATTCCTGGGTAAGGGAAGTATCCTGGTTTGCAGACAGCTTTTCACCGGAAAGTTCTACGTTGCTGGGGGTGATAACGTAAGTGTTGGTAGCAACCTTTCTCAGATCACCGTTGATTGCATAAGCTACGCCGTTCAAGAAGTCGATGAGTCTGCGTGCGGTTTCTTTGTTGGTTTCTTCCAGGTTGAGAAGAATGGTCTTGCGATCAACCAGGTAATCTGCGATCTGAGTAACGGTTTCAAGCTTTTCAGGTTTTACAACTACCATTTCAATAGAAGCGCCGCTGGAAACGCTAACGCCGGTAGAAACTCTGCCGTCGGTATCGATTTCGCCGTCTTCAAAGCCTTCGTAGCCGTATTCTTCTTCGTTGGTATAGGTGGTTTCCTCGTCTCTATCTCCAAAAATCAGAGAGTTTAAGGTGTTTTTCAGTCCCATGTTTTTTTCCTCCAAAATTATATTAAATCTTTATTTTCTGTTTCCAAAGGCTGCCGTGCCGATACGCACAATCGTGGCACCGTGCTCGATGGCAATGTCAAAATCCGAAGACATGCCAATAGAAAGTACAGACATACTAATATTATCTATTTTTTTGGCCGATATGTCAATATATAAATCCATAATTTTTTGAAAATATTGTTTTTGTGTCGAAATAGAGGTCATTTTCGGGGGGATCGACATTAGTCCGCGCACACGAATATTTGGAAATTTGGACATTTTCGTCAAAAAAGGAAGCACTTCTTCCGGTTTTAGTCCGGATTTTGATTCCTCATCGCCAATATTTACTTCACAAAGAACATCCATGATCAATCCATGCTTTTCCGCCTGTCGATTGATCTCTTTTGCCAGAGAAATACGGTCAAGAGAATGGATCATGCTTACTTTATCGATGATATATTTTACCTTGTTGGTTTGCAGTGCGCCGATAAAGTGGATCTCGACTTTTTCTTTGTTGATCTCATCATATTTATCGCAAAGTTCCTGCACTCGGTTTTCGCCGATTAGATCTACACCAAGGGAAAGGGCAAAGTTGATTTCTTCCGCTGTTCTGGTTTTGGTGGCCAAAAGCAGTCTTGGTTTTTGATGATAAGGGCTTTTTTTTGCGCTTTCCGACATTTTTTGCTGAATTTCAGAAATAGCAGCACGAATTTCGGATTTTCTTTCCTCGGTAAGTCCGGCATCGTTAGTTAAGGATTTTTCCAACATACAAATTCTTTCCTTCGGTAATTACACGATCAAAACGGGTTAGATATTCGTCAGCATTTGCATCGGTTTTTTCAAATTCTTTGCTGAAAAATTTCGATTGATCGGAATCGATGATCTCTACTTTTTTAAAATCTACTACGTTTCCCGCTACGATATAAACGCCTTGCACACCGTCAACAATGCGAAGGGCAGAAGCGGGAAAACTGATTCCTGATTTCTTCTCGGTTACAATTTTAATAGTCTGTTTTCTAGTATAATCGAAGTCCTGGGGAACCTCTTCCATCAAAAAAACTAAAATGGCTCTATTAGAATCCGTTTGTGTGATCTTCTTCTCTAAATAGGCGCTTAATTGTTGGCCGGAAGAATACAGATAAGTTACCGGGTAGTTTCTTCCTTCCTGGAAATTTTCCGCTTCAGCGGCAGTAATTTCGCAAATGGTATACCAATCGAAATCGGTAATCACTTTGCCAATGGTTGTATTTTGGTATTTTTCCTTTTCGGCAGAGATCAGCTCGTCAAAGGAAGAAAGCGTCAAATTTTTCACTTTCTCCTTAGTGAAAATATTTTCATATCCATCAAGAAGCGTAGAAAAATAGCCGGTACTCGTGGCATAAACAGAAGATATTGCAGATTGTAGGGAAGCGGTCAAGCGATCCTTTTCCTGCTTTAATGCCTCGATTTGTTCCGAAAAATCGTCCTTACCGGAAGTTACAAGATTTCTCTTGTTCATATTAATGAGAATCTCTTCTTTATTATCGGAAACCAGGGAAAGATCGTTTGACTCAACAAAGGATTTCGCCTTGATGATATTCTCATAAATTTTTTGGTCAATTTTATTGACGTCAGAGGTGAGATAACTGTTTCCAATGGCGGAACGAGTCAGAACTGCGATCTTTTGCTCAATTTCATCAATTTCCTTCTGAACGCTCATACCTTGGGAACTGGCATATACATTGGCGATCTGCTGACCAATGCCAACCTTTTGAGATTCGGAAACCGAATAAGATAAAATGCCATCATTTTCAGCATACAAAACGGTTTCTGAACGAATGATGTAACCGGTTTTCTCAATCGACTTTTCATGGTTTTGTTCCGCAACGTATTCATACTCTACGTCGGAAGAAAGAGAGGAAATCAACTGAATGGAAACGTAAACAATAACAAAGGCAGAGAGCAAGAAGATGCCAAGTCTGAACAACAATTTTTTTGCATTCATTTTCATTCCTCCTTTAAAAATTGATCGACCTTTTTCAAAAGGGTTTCAAAAGGGGTGGGATCGGTATCCATCAAGATTTCTACGGCATCCTTGTAACGTCGGAACCAAGTAAGCTGGCGCTTTGCGTAGTTTCTGGTTTTTTGTTTTAATGTTTCAATACAAAGGTCTAGTTCCTTTTCACCGTTGAAATAGGGAATTAGTTCCTTATATCCGATTGCCTGGGAAGCGGTGGTGTCTGTAAGCAGGCCTTGTTTTAAAAGATTATTTGTTTCATCAAGTAAACCCAGCGAGATCATCTCATCCACACGAAGATTAATTCTATTGTAAAGATTTTGACGATCGGAAAAATTCAGAAAGACCTTTAAAAAGGAAAATTCGGATTTGTTTTCGTGGGATTTTTCTTTTAGCTCTGTGATGGTTTTTCCGGTGGCGTAATAGACTTCCAGCGCTCTGACAATGCGCTTTGAATCCTTGGCGCAAAGATTTTCCGCAGCCTTAGGATCAATGGAGCGAAGTTCATCCAGCAAAGCATCAGACTGGCCGTTTTGTACTTTTGTGTTTAATTCTTCCCGAATTTCTTTCGGCGTTTCAAATTCACCGAAATCCGTATTAAAAAACAGAGCGTCAAAGTATAATCCCGTGCCGCCTACAAGGATAGGAAGTTTTCCCTCGGATAAAACGCTGCGGATCTCTTCTTCGGCCATTTTCTTGTAATCATATACCGAAAAAGACTCTTTGGGATCCATAAAGTCTATCAGGCGATGGGGGACAAGGCTCATTTCTTCCGTTGTAGGTTTAGCCGTGCCGATATCCATTTGCCTGTAGATCTGCATAGAATCGGCAGAGATGATAACACCGTTACACTTCTTGGCAAGCTTTAACGCAAGGGAAGATTTGCCGGATGCGGTAGGTCCGAAAATAGCAATACAAGGCTTCATCGGATCAGCATAGCATCGCCAAAGGAGAAGAAACGGTATTTTTCTTCTACGGCGTGGCGATAGGCATTCATGGTATTTTCGTATCCAAGCAGTGCAGATACCAGCATGATCAAAGTACTTTCAGGCAGGTGAAAATTCGTAACCAAACCGTCAATTACTTTAAATTTATAACCGGGATAAATAAAGATATCGGTATTACAGTTGTTTTTGATAAGATTTCCGCTATGATCAAAAGCACTTTCCAGTGTTCTGCAGGAAGTAGTGCCTACAGCAATGACACGGCGGTTTTCTTTTTTCGCATTCAGAATTGCATTTTTTGTTTCCTCCGGCACGTAGAAGAACTCACTGTGCATAGGGTGCTTTGTAATATCTTCTTCTTTCACCGGGCGGAAGGTACCAATGCCTACGTGAAGAATAACCGGGGCGATGGTAACGCCCATATTTTTGATCCTTTCCATCAGTTCCGGAGTGAAATGCAGACCGGCAGTAGGTGCGGCGGCAGAACCGTCTGTTTTGGCATAGACGGTCTGATAGCGGTTTTTATCCGTTAATTTTTCCGTAATATAAGGGGGAAGCGGCATATTTCCGATTTCATCCAAAAGCTCCATGAAGGTTTTGCTTTGGTCAAATTCAAAGGAAATTATGCGATCTCCGTTTTCTTCGATGGATAAGACGTTCGCGTAGAGTTTCCCATCCGGGGTAACAAAACGCTTGCCGGGCTTTGCTTTTTTTCCTGGTTTTACCATGCAGTGCCAGGTATTTAGTTCCTTTTGTTTTAAAAGCAGAATTTCAAGATCAGAACCGGTGTTTACATCCTTCAAAAAGAGACGGGCAGGGATTACTTTCGACTCATTTACAACAAGAACGTCGCCGAGTAATAAATAATCAGTCAGATCGGAAAATACCTTGTCGGAAAGGCTACCGTCCTTGCCGCAAACAAGAAGTCTGGAGGAATCGCGGGGATAGACGGGAGTCTGTGCAATCAGCGCATCCGGCAGATCATAAAAATAGGCGGATTTTTTTAATAAATGTTCAGAAAACATAGAAAGTTCCTTTAAAAAAGATTTGACTAGAATGAAAAAAAATGATATGATGAT
>JAZNRO010000063.1:0-8217 GCA_045590715.1 Eubacteriales bacterium
GCCGAACTGCATATTACAGCCGTACTTTTCAGACAGATAATAGAAGTCGTAGGACTGCATGATCATATAGTTGAATTCCAGGAAGGAAAGGCCCTTCTCCATTCTTTGCTTGTAGCACTCGGCACGAAGCATATTATTAACAGAGAAGCAAGCGCCAACTTCACGGAGAAGATCTACATACTTCAGATCTAAAAGCCAGTCTGCATTGTTTACAAGGATGGCCTTGTCTTCACCGAATTCAATGAATTTCTCCATCTGTCTCTGGAAGCACTGACAGTTGTGCTCGATGGTTTCGGGGGTCAGCATAGAGCGCATATCGCTTCTGCCGGAGGGGTCACCGATATAACCGGTACCGCCGCCAACCAGCACCACCGGACGGTTGCCTGCCATCTGAAGTCTTTTCATCAGACACAGCGCCATAAAGTGACCGCAGTGGAGAGAATCCGCCGTGGGGTCAAAACCGATGTAGAAACGGGCACCGCCCGCGTTAATAAGATCTCTGATCTCTTCTTCGTCTGTTACCTGCGCGATCAGTCCACGCGCTTTCAGTTCTTCATAAATTCCCATTTTTCTTTGCCTTCCTTTATTTCCAAGTATCTTTTAATTTCAGCCATTGTTCTTCGCCCTCTGCCCGCAGTTTCTCGGCGGCGGAAAGGGCCTGGTCAGAAAGCTCGGCGCCACCTAACAGCCTTGCTACCTCATTTAATGAGGCTTTTTCCTCAAGCTTTTGAAGATGGGTCTCGGTCCGACCTTCTTCCTCTCTCTTTTCCACCAGATAGTGGCAGTCCGAAAGAGTTGCCACCTGGGCAGAGTGGGTCACGCAGAAGATCTGCTTTTTCTCTCCCAGGATCTTTAAACAAACACCGATCTTCTGGGCCGTTGCCCCGGAGATGCCCGTGTCAATTTCATCAAAAATTAGGGTATCCGCGTCTTTTGCCTTTAACAGTTTCAGTGACAGAGCCAGCATAATACGGCTCATTTCACCGCCGGAAGCCACCTGGGAAAGGGGCATCATGGCTTCACCGGTGTTCGCACAAATACCAAAGGCCACCTTCTCAAGTCCAAATGTTGCAGGCTCGGTAAGGGGCGTAAACAAAACGGAAAACCGGGTCTTCGGCATATCCAAAAATGCGAGAACCGATTTTACCTCTTCCTCCAGACGGCGGGAGGTCTTTTTCCTCTCTTCTGATAAGGATTTGCCTACGCTATGAAGCTCTTTCAGAAGGGATTCCAGCCTTTTGGTTTCTCTTTTTATATCATCTTTTCGCCGGGCTGTCAACTCCTTCTTTTCCCGGAGCTTGTCAGCAAAATCAATGATCTCATCCACCGGCATTTTAAAGCTTTGTTTTAGCCTGTATAAAACCTGAATTCTCTTCTGAATCCGGTCCATAAGGTCCCCGGGATCTTCCTCTCCCAGTTCAGAAAGGAAAAGGGCAATTTCCCGCTCTAAGTCCTGGGCCTTTTGGGAAAGCTCGTAAAGGGCGCCGATCTTCTCTTGCACCTCTTCATTTCCCGGCACTTTTTCCAGACTCCTTGCCGCGGCAGAAAGAAGAAATACCGCGCCTTTTCCTTTTTCGCCACCGGACAGAGCCCTGTGGGCGGTGGAAAATGCGGCGTAGGATTTTTCATAGGACTGAAGAGAAGAAAGCTTCTTTTCCAGGGCCTCTTCCTCGCCCTTTTTGGGGTTTACCTTCCCGATCTGGGAAAGCTTATAATCAATGAGGGCGATTTCGTCTTCCTCATTTCCCATGGCAAGAAGTTCATCCAGGCGTTTTTTGGTATCACTGTATTCCCGCCAGATCTCTTCATACTTTGCCAAAGCACAAAGTCCTTCAGGGGACAGAGCGGAATCTAAATACCGTAGATGATTTTTTTCGTTTAACAGCCCTGCGGCAGACCCTTGACCGTGAATGGCAAGAAGACTGCTTGCGGCTTTGGAAAGGCGGGCGAAGGGAACGGGCCGACCTGCAATTTTGCAAATGCTCTTTCCTTCCGCCGAAACGGTGCGGGTAAGGGTAACCCCCTCGGCGCACTCTTCTTTTGTCAAAAGGTCGGAAAGCTCCTTTTCCGCTTCATCGGAAATATCGGTGAAAAAGAGGCTTACTTCCAGTTTTTCACTGCCGTGGCGCACCAGTTCCTTTGCCCCTTTGGACTCCAAAAAAAGTCCCAGGGAATCCAGCACCAAAGATTTACCGGCGCCGGTTTCTCCGGTCAGCACGGAAAAGCCCCGATGGAAATCCACCGAAAGGCGACGTATCAGCGCAAGATCGGAAACAAAAAGGGATGAGAGCATTGGATTTTTTCCTTTAATCTTTGATATAGCGGACGTTCATATCCCGGCAGAAAGCAAAGGCCAGGCGTTCGTTTGCAAATAGTACAAGCAGGGTATCGTCACCGGCCAGCGTGCCGATGATGTTTTCCACCCCGATGGCCTCCAGTGCCGCCGCGGCGGCATTTGCCGTACCGGAAAGGGTCTTGATGACGGCAATGTTACTTGCCGGCACCGCAGAGAGCATTACCTGGTGCAATACGCTCTGATACTTATCCAGCCGTTCTTTTTCTTCTCTGGCTCTCTCCTGGCCCACAGCGTAACGGGTGCCCCCGGTAGCGCAGGGAACTTTTTGCAGATGCAGTTCCTTGATATCACGGGAAACGGTGGCCTGGGTAGCGGAAAAGCCAAGACGGCGAAGCTCCATACTCAATTCCTCCTGGGTACGAACTTCTTTTTCTGCAATGATCTCCAGTATTTTCAGTTGACGGTCGTTTTTCATTCTATTACCTCAAAATTTACGGAAAAATACTTCCATATTGCTTCTTTTATCAATACTTAAAAGGGTCAGTTTCTTTTCACTGCGGAAAATTTCCACCTCTTCACCGGGAAGTAGGGGAATGGGCTCTCCCCCGTCGGCGCACACCGTAAGAGAAGCGCCTTCTTCAGAAAGATTTTTCACCCGGAAAACGGTTTTACCGGAAAAGATCATATGATGGGCGTTAATGAGAAGGTAAGATGCAATGGCCTTTACGCCAATGAGCTCCAGCTCCTCTCCCATCACCGCACCGCCGGCGGAAAAAGCATAGCCGGTAGAACCGGTAGGGGTATTGAAAATGAGCCCGTCCGCACGGAAATCACAAAGCTTTTTCTCATCGGTATAAAGGGCAAGCTCTGCCATGTGGGACCCTTTTTCCGAGGCTACTACGATCTCATTTAAAGCAGAAATTTCTTTTCCGCCTGCCCGACAGGTGAGCATCAAGCGGTGGGAAGATAGGACCTTGCCGGAAAGAAGATCGGAAAGTTTTTCCATCTCCCCTTCTTCCAGGGCGGTCATAAAGCCTACTTTACCGAAATTGATCCCGAAAATGGGAAGATTTTCTTTTGCGGCTCTGGCGCTGACGGAAAGAATGGTACCGTCCCCGCCCAAGGTGATCATCAGATCTCCCAGGGTGAAAAGCTCTTCTTCCGTTACGAAGGCAAGTTTCACGGGAGAATCGGACAAGGCAGAAAACGAAGCGTATTTTTCCGCCATCAAAATTTCCCCTTCAAAGGCCGAAAGGGCGCTTATCACCTTTCGGGTGCGAAGAAGCTTCGGATCCCGATCCGGATTGGGATAAAGGCTGATTCGTTTCACCTGTTTTCTCCTTTTCTTATTTTTCCAGACGGAAAACGGCAAGATACTCCGTGTTTCCGTCGCCGCCGGTAATGGGAGATTCCATAACCTTTTCCATTACAAGGCCGTATTTTAATGCAAGGGCGCGCAGTTTTTCAATACACTCCGCTCTTGCCTTTTCATTTTTTACGATACCGCCGCTTCCGATGTTTTCCCTGCCCACCTCAAACTGGGGCTTAATGAGAGAAATAAAAGCGCCGCCGGGGGCAAGAACCTTTGCCACCGCAGGGTATAAAAGACTCTGGGAAATAAAGGACACGTCCATTACCACCAGGGGAGAGACGGGCACCATACTTTCATCCAGAAATCTTGCATTGGTATTTTCCAGGGACACCACGCAGTCGTTGGACCGAAGGGAAGGATGAAGCTGGCCCGTGCCGGAATCCACCGCATATACTTTTTTGGCGCCGTGCTGCAAAAGGCAGTCGGTAAAACCGCCGGTAGATGCGCCGATATCAATACAAATTTGAGAACGAGGGGAAATATCAAAAGCCTTCAGCGCCGCTTCCAGCTTTAATCCCCCACGGGATACGTAGCGGGTCAGAGGATTTTCCCGGATCTCTACCAGATCCCCCTCTTCCACGGGAAAACTGGGCTTTGTCTGTTCGGTGCCGTTGACGAATACGTACCCGGCCCGCACCAGCTTTGCCCCAAGGCTTCTGCTACGGCAGTAGCCGTTTTCCAGTAAATAGTGATCAAGTCTTGGCAAGATACTCAATTTCCTTTTCTATTCCATCCACGTCCAGCCCTTCCTTGGATAAAAGAAGGTCCGCGGGACCGTGGGGAATGAATTTTTCCCCGATACAAAGGGTCTTTGTTTTTACGTTTTTGGGAAGTCCTTCTTCTCTTAAAAGGGAGATGAGATACTGGGAGAAAGAACCTACTCCTACTCCCTCTTCCACAAAGAGGATCTTTTTGGCCTCTGCAAAAAATTCGGTAAGCTTTTCTTTCTCAAAGCCTTTCAGCATAGCAAAGCGGACAAGTCTTACGCCCACGCCCTTTTCTGCCATTTTTTTAGCGGCCTGAAGGGCGGGAAGGGTCATTCTGGAATAGCTTACTACCAAAACGTCCGTTTTTCCGTCCGCGGGAAGATCGACTTTTTCAATGTCCTCTTCACAGGGGAACGCTTCCAAAAGTTCTTTTTCTTCCGATCCTTTGGGATAGCGGATAACAGTTGGCGCTTCCTTTTCGGAAAAGCCCTTTTCCAAAGCCCTTCTCATTTCCAAGCGGGAAATGGGCGCGTAAATTTTCACGCCCGGTACGGAAAGAAGAAAAGGCAGATCGTAAAGGCCGTGATGGGTGGCCCCGTCCTCTCCCGTAATACCGGCACGGTCAAGGCATAAGACCACCGGCAGTTTCTGCAGGGCACCGTCGTGAACGAACTGGTCCAGGGCCCGCTGGAAAAAGGTAGCGTAAAGAGCAAGACAAGGCTTCATACCCCCTGCCGCAAGTCCCGCGGCAAAGGTAAAGGCGTGTTCCTCGGAAATGCCCGTATCATATAGTCTTGCGGGAAATTTCTTTTCAAAGCCGGAAAGCCCTACGCCCCCGGTCATAGCCGAGGTAATGCAAAGGATCCTCTCGTCTTTTTCTGCAAGAGAAGTGACTTCTTCCCCGAAAATTTCGGAAAAGCTTTTTCCCTCTCCCTTTTTCTCCCCTTTGGGAGATACGCCGTGATAACGGCTGGGCTCCTTCTCCGCCGGCTCGTAGCCCTTGCCCTTTTTGGTGCAAAGGTGAATGATGGAAGGCCCTTTTCGGTTTTTCGCTTCCTTTAAAAGAAGTTCTACTTTTTCAAGGTCGTTGCCGTCGGCAGGGCCGTAGTAATGCAGACCCATTTCCTCAAAGAAATTGCCCCCGGTCAGTACCTGGCGCTTAATGGAGTTTTTCAGTCCCCGTAGCAGGGTACCGAAGGAGTGCTCCAAAAGAGGGTGACGGTCAAATTTTTCTTCCAGTTCCGACTTCAATTTATAATAGCCGGGGGTACGCATTTTATTGAAAATACTGTGAAGCGTACCCACGCTTTTGCCGATACTCATTTTATTATCGTTTAAGATAATAATAACTCTGTCCGTGGGAGAAATATTATTTAAGGCTTCAAAGACCATACCGCCCCCAAAGGAGCCGTCGCCGATGACCACTGCCGTCACCGTATCTTCCCCTTTTCTCTGGGCAGCCTTCTGCAGACCCAGGGCGGCGGAAAGCGCCGTACCGCTGTGGCCCGTGCCGAAGTGGTCAAAGGGTGATTCATCCCGACGGGGGAAACCGGAAATACCGCCGTATTTGCGAAGGGTGGCAAAATCCTCTCCTCTGCCGGTCAGCAGCTTATGTACGTAGGCCTGGTGGCCGGTATCGTAAAGGACTCTGTCCTTTTCCATATCAAGAACGCGGCAAAGGGCAAGACTGATCTCCACCACGCCAAGGTTACTGGCAAGGTGTCCGCCGTTACAAAGTACCCTCTCCACCAAAACCTTCCGCAGAAAAGCGCCGTATTCTTCGGCCTTTTCGGGGGAAAGATCTTTTACCTCTTTCCAGGTCAGAAACTTCTTCATTCATTTTCCCCGGTCATAGGGCCTTCGGTAACACCGTCTGCGCCTAAAGTCAGAAGGGTCACCTTCTGCTGGGCATCATCCAGGGTCTTTGTGCACTTTCTCACAAGTCCCGCGCCCTCTTCGAACAGTTTTAAGGAAGTATCCAGAGGAGTCTCCACGCTATCCAGCGCCCGAACGATCTCCTCCAGTCTTTTCAGCATTTCTTCAAAGGTCATATCTTTCTTTTCACTCATTCTTATACCTCCAGAATCTCTGCCGCGGCTTCTCCGTCTGTAAAGCGGATCTTCACCCGGTCTCCGGTTTTCAAACTTGCCTTTCGGCTGACGCTTTCGCCCTTTTCGTCAAAAAGAGCGCTGTAACCTCTAGAAAGCACCGCAAGGGGGCTTAAGGCATCCAGCTTTCCGCTGTACTGCAAAAGGGTATTTCGTTTATCGTTTAACCTTCCCGAAACAAGGTTTTCCATTTCTCTTTCCAAAAAGAGCAGGGCCGTTCTCCTGTCATCCACCAGGCGCATCTGACTTTGCATCTGGGGTGCAGAAGCAAGGCTTTGCACCCGGCTGCGGAGAGCTTTCATGCGATTTTCCGTCTGCAAGCTCATTTTGTCAATGACGTTATGAAGCTTTCTCTTCACTTCCCCCGCTTCCGGCAGAGCAAGTTCCGCCGCCGCAGAAGGAGTGGGTGCCCGAAGGTCTGATACGAAGTCACTGATGGAAAAGTCCGTTTCGTGACCCACCGCAGAGATAATGGGAATACGGGATGCGAAAATAGCACGGGCCAGTCCCTCATCGTTAAAGGCCCAAAGTTCTTCCAGACTTCCGCCGCCGCGACCTAAAATAATCACGTCCACCGGGTAAAGGGTGTTAAAAACCTCAATGCCCCGGATCAGCTGGGCGGGGGCTCCGTCTCCTTGCACCAGGCTTGGGTAAAGGGAGATTTTCGCTAATGGAAATCTCCGGCGGGATACATTGATCATATCCCGAATCGCCGCACCGGTGGGCGAGGTGATAATGCCGATCTTTGCCGGGTACTTGGGCAAAGGCTTTTTGTACATGGGATCAAAAAGTCCTTCTGCCTCCAGTTTTTTCTTTAACTGCTCATAGGCGATATACAAAGCGCCTACCCCGTCCGGCTGCATATCCGTAATATAAAGCTGGTACTGACCGTCCTTCACATAAGAAGAAACTCTTCCGGTGCAGATCACCTTCATTCCGTTTTCGGGAACGAACGTAAGCTTTGCATTACTCTGGCGGAACATAATGGCGCGGATCACGCCCCCTTCATCCTTTAAGGAAAGATAAAAGTGTCCCGTTTTATAGTGGTTGACAAAATTGGAGATTTCGCCCTTGACCAAAACATTTGAAAGCCTCGGGTCCGTATCCAATTTCATTTTGATATATTCATTCAGCTGTGTAACCGTCAAAGCGCTAGCGTGATCCATTTTCAAATCCTTTCTTTACAAGGAAAGCGGTGCCCATAGCATTGTCCGCGCAGTAGGACGGAGGCGCAAAAAAGTACCGGTCACCGGAAAAATACTCTCTTACCATGCGGGAAGAAGCCACCCCGCCGGAAAATAACACGGGAAGATCCTCTTGGCCCATATCCACAAGGGCCTTTACCGCCCCGATGACGATAGAAAAGACAAAACGGGCAAGATCTTCCTTTCCTTCCCCTTCCTTCAGCCTCTTATCAAACTGATTTTCAAAGCCGGAAAGGTTCACTCCCCCTTCTTTTACGGGGATCTTGGGGATCTTTTGGGGCGGGGCTGAAAGGGCCAGCTGTTCCAGGTGTGCGCCTGCCGGGAACTCAAGTCCCAGTTTTACCCCGCAGCGGTCAATAAGCTGTCCCAGGGTCAGATCCAGAGCCTGGGATACCAAATCTACCCGGTATCTTTCCCCCTCTTCCGTAACGCGCAGAAACTCGGTAGTACCGCCGGAAATGTGAAAAGCGTAAAATTCTTTTTCTTTTAACTCTCTCCCTTCCGAGAGGGCGCCCATACGGGCCGCTTC
>JAZNRO010000064.1:0-4853 GCA_045590715.1 Eubacteriales bacterium
ATGACTAGACCCAACTCCTTGGCTCACAGAACGACATGGCTACGATCCGACTTGCCGACGTCCCCGACGGCCCGCAAAAAAAGAAGAAGAAAAATCCTCTTCTTTTTCTATTCTCCCTCGAAAACCTTGTTTTTGATTCTATCACAAAGTTCAATCGCCTCTTCCTTATTTTTACAATTCACAAAAATTTTTTCATTTCCGGGAATTACAATTGCAACGACCACCGATTGGTTCACTTCTTCTAACGCAACCGACTGAATGTCCTGCAAACGGAATTCATTTTGTCTTTCACACTTTTCATCAGTCATAAGAGAAATCTTCTTACTATAATAATAAACTTTATTCTCGGAAAAAAACAAACTGGACATCTCATAAATTGATGAACGCCACACTTTATCTTTGCCTCTTATCGCTCTTCTTGCGCTAAAAAGATTTTCAAAACAATATCCACTTGAAAAAACAGAATCCACGATACCCTTTTCTCGCGATTCAACAACGATTTTTTTCGTTGAAAAATACTCCTCTGCTTGTGCACTACAAAACTTATCTAATGCTCTATCTGATTCTTGTGCGCGAATTTTAATAATAAAATAAACTCCACTCGCAATCAAAAAAGAACCTAACATAGCCCACAAAAAAGCGCTCTCAACGGAACCTCCAAGTAAAAATCCCAACATAAGAGTAATTATGCCAAAGACAACTAAAACGATACCGGTAAACGGTTTTTTTCTATTAAAATAATCTCTATGTTCATACATATTCATTATCATCTCCTCCATACCTATTTCCCCTAATTTTTTTCTCAGATCTCGTTTTCATTTTCTGAAAACATTTAAGAATATCTTCCAAATATATAAATCCAAGAATTACAGCTGAAACAACGCTAACTATGCCTGTCGATACAGAAATAATTCTTAATATTTTTCGCATAAAAAACACTCCTTTTTAAAACATAATTTATACAATTTTTCTTTTTGTCAACCGTTGTGTAATTTTATTTAAATTTGTGACAAGCACATCTCCTGTTATACGAATATTGTCTTTATGGTCTTGATTCATGCAATTGATAGCACGATAAATATAATCAATATTTTCATACCCTTCTGAAAATATTGTTTTAAGAAGATACCTTGTTCTGTCATATCCGCTTTTTATCATATCCTCTATACTATCTTGTTGAAATACAACAGACTGCTTTAATATGCTTTTACACGGAAAAGTAACTTTTATTATTTTATTGTCAAAATATGTATTCTCAAATTTATAACTAATATCATCAAAATACATACAGATAATATAGTCAAGATTATGCTTTAAAAGAGGATAAACGGGAATATTATCAACCATTGCGCCATCAAAATAAGAAGTGTTATCACATTGAACTGAACGATTATACGCAGGCATAGCAACACTTGCTTTTAAATATAGTGGTATCTGGTTATGATCTACCGCAGATAAATCTTTATACACAATATTTCTGTGATTCCAATCAAATAAAGAACAATAAAATGTAGATGATATTTTTTTGTCAGAGTTATAAATGTTTTTTATGTTTTGTTGCAACATACTGCTTCTAAGAATTTGACTAATAACAATGCGTGCGTCGTTATTACAAATGCTTTTCCACATTTGTTCAGCTCGATCAAGATTATTGGTAACATATGCATACCCGTTCAAAACACCAACGGAAGCACAGCTTATATATTTAATTTCATTAGGCGGAACAAATTCGTTTAATGCTCGAAGCGCACCAATTTGGTATGCACCCTTTGCCATACCACCAGACAATACTAACCCTATATTCATTTATCTACCTCAACAAAATAAAAGAGTGCAGAAAAATTGATCCTCTGCACTCTCAATAGATGATTACTTTATTTCAGCACCATCTTTATCCTTAAAGGATCCGCAAAGAATCATAATGAAATCAATTACTTCACCTAAGCCAAAAAGACCGCATGTCAGCATCCAAAGAATACCTGTGCCGATTTTTCCGACATAAAAACGATGAATCCCAAGCCAGCCAAAAAAGAAGCAGAGTACTGCTGCGGTACCCTTGGACTTGGAAGAAATCATCTGCTGATTCTGAAAATTCTGTCCGGACATAACTAAACCTCCAAATATATTTTTATATAATTACAATCAATCTGATTGCGATTACCTAATTTCATAAACACTGTTTGCTTTTACACAAAACGATAATCCGCATCATTTTTCGACAGCAAAATAAAACCGCGAAAATATCCATTGCCAGAATTATACTCAATATTTTAAGTATTGTCAATAGGTTAAGTATGATAATATAAAAAAGGTGATGAAAAAGTGATTAGTTACGAGCCCTTTTATAAAAC
Organism: Eubacteriales bacterium; assembly: GCA_045590715.1. Taxonomy (GTDB): domain Bacteria; phylum Bacillota; class Clostridia; order Oscillospirales; family SIG627; genus RGIG5579. The sequence continues at coordinate 2,352 of JAZNRO010000064.1, forward strand.
GTTATTTGAAAAAGGCATAACGGAATATCATCTGATCTTCAAGCAAGGTTTTTCCGCCAACACCCTGCACAGAATGAAAAAAGGCGAGGCGATCAATACCAAAACGCTTGATACCCTTTGCTATGCACTGGATTGCGAAGTTTCCGACATTTTAAAATTTGTAAAAGAATAAGCACCCAAAGCCATATTCGGCCCGGGTGCTTTTGTTATTTAAAAAAGGAATCAAAATCAATGCGCAAGCATTGCATGGAATCCGCCGTAGGCGGTATGGAATCAGCACTGGGTGCTGTATGGAATCAATCCGACCGACGGCATACACACCGAAAGGTGTGATTCCATGCACGGCTTTGCCGTGATGCCATACGTCGGGCCGGGCCCGTTGATTCCATACCAATCCTTCCCTGCGGTCGGATTGGATAAAAATAAAGACCGTCAAAAGACGGTCTTTATTTTTGGTGATTCATCGGAGATTCGAACTCCGGACCCCTTGATTAAAAGTCAAGTGCTCTACCGGCTGAGCTAATGAATCGTGCGCCCTTTCGAGCGTGCTACTTATCATATCACAGTTTGTTTTCTTTGTCAAGGGATTTTTCAGAAAGTATGGAAATGCTGAAAAAAATGTGTTATACTGTTATAAATTTAGGAAAGGAGTACAAAAAATGCAGATCATTTGCGGAAAAGAATACGCGGGTCTTACCATTAAAAAGGTACTCCTTGACCGGCTGAAATTCTCCCGGGCCGCGGTAACCAGCCTGAAACAAAAGGAAATGGGCATTACCGTAAATGAAGAACACAAGACCGTCCGCTACGTTCTTTCAGAAGGGGACGTTTTAAACCTTAAGACCGAGGACACCGCCCCCAGCCCCCGCATCCAGGAAAGCTGTGGGCCTATCGACATTCTCTATGAAGATGAAGATATCATCGCGGTAAACAAACCGGCGGGAATGGCGGTACACCCTTCCAAAAAACTCCAGGATGATACCCTGGCCGGTCGCATCCTCTACCACCGATATCCCTTAGTATTCCGCGCGGCAGGAAGACTTGATAAAGATACCAGCGGTGTGGTCATCTCCGCCAAAACGAGAGTGGTCAGCGCAAGGTTTTTCCACCAGATCAAAAAGCACCAGATCAAAAAAGAATATCTGGTCCTTTGCGAAAGCGATCTTACCCCGCCGGAAGATGGAGAGATCTCCCTGTCTATTACAAGGGACGAAGAAAGCTATATCAAAAGAGTGTGCCACGAAAGACGGGAAGACGATAAGGAGAGCGAGATTGCCTTAACCCGCTTTGCCCTACTGCAAAGCCGTCCCCCCTATCACCTCTTTCTAGCAAGTCCCATTACCGGCAGGACCCATCAGCTTCGGGCCCACTTTTCCGCCATCGGCTTTCCCCTGGCAGGCGATACCCTCTACGGCCAAAAATCCGAGATCATCCCAAGACAGGCCCTTCACGCAAGGCGCCTTTCCTTTGACCACCCGGTAAAGGGCACCCCGATGTCCGTTACCGCTCCCCTGCACGAAGACTTTCAAAAGGCCCTTATAAAAGCCTTTGGGGAAAATCCCATCAAAGACACAGAATAAGGAAAATATATGGAAAAAATTCAAAGCTTTACCGTAAATCACGACCTTTTAGAACCGGGTCTTTATATTTCCAGAAAAGACGGGGACGCCACCACCTTTGACCTGCGCACCCGAAAACCCAATAGCGGCGACTATATGACAAATCTTACCATGCACTCCGTGGAGCATCTTTTCGCTACCATGGTGCGAAACGGTCCCCACTCGAAAAACATTTTGTATTTCGGGCCCATGGGCTGTCAGACCGGCTTTTATCTCATTACCCGCTCTCTTTCCCCCGAAGTGGTAAAAGAAGAGATCTTCCGGGTCCTTCGAGAGATCATCTCCTACGAAGGGGAAATGCCCGGTTCCAGCCGGATCGAGTGCGGAAACTATGAAAACCTTTCCCTTGCGGCAGGAAAAGAAGAGTGCCGGAAGTACCTTGCCATTTTAGAAGAAAGCGAGATCACCTTTACCTATGCAGTATAAGAAGATCGGCATTATCTGTGCCATGGAAAGCGAAGCGGAAGAGATCCTCTCTGCCCTTAAAAACAAAAAAGAAGAAAAGATCGGCAGCCTGAAATTTTCCCTGGGAACCTGCGGAGAAAAGAAACTTGTCGTTGCCGTTTGCGGCATCGGAAAAGTATTTGCCGCCCTCTGCGCCCAGACTTTGATTTTAAAATACGCGCCGGACTGCCTGATCTGCTCGGGCGTTGCAGGAAGTTTAAGCGAAAAGCTGGAAATTTTAGACGTGGCTCTTGGCGAAAGCCTGGTTCAGCACGATATGGACACTTCTCCCCTGGGGGATCCGGTAGGTCTGATTTCCGGCATCAATAAGGTTTTCCTTCCCTGCGATCCTGATCTTTCCGCTTCTATCAAAAAAGCGGCAGAAGACCTTAAGATCAACGTACTGGAAGGGGTCATTGCCACGGGCGATCAGTTTGTG
>JAZNRO010000065.1:0-11054 GCA_045590715.1 Eubacteriales bacterium
TAAGCCCCGGAGAAACACTATTTTAGATCTTAAACCGTACAAAACAACAAACAAAAGTTAATCGCAAATTAATTTTCAAAGATTAAATCAGTAATAATAATTAAACTTTTCTATAAATCGGACTTTTTTATGGGTAAAAAAGAATCCTAATAAAAAATAGCAGATAGATTTTTTCTATCTGCTATTTTTGTTTTTTAAGTTTAAGTTTTCTTTGCCCACTTTCTTTTTCCAAAAGAAAGTGGGTTATTTTACGAGGATTTCTTTTCCGAGGGAGAAAGAATAAAGGTAGATATCCCGTACGGCTTTGCCCGTAAGCTTTTCAAGGGCCTTGCCGTAAAGGAGAAGCTGATCCCGGTGTCTTTCTACCAGAACACCCTCTTCCTTTACCCGATCCGTCTTAAAATCCAGAACGGAAAGGGTGCCGTCTTCATTCTCAAACCAGGCGTCGATAACACCCTGCACCAAAACCTGACCCTCTTTTTGCAGAATATCATCCGCCGGGAGCAAAACGGAAAAACGCTTTTCCCGGAAGAGAGCGGGAGAAGAGATCATCTTCTCATAAAGGGGCGAAGTAAAAAAGCGGGCGATCTTCTCTTTTTCCACAAGAGAAAGATCCTCTTCGGTAAGAAAGCCCTTTTCTAAAAGACGGGCATACTCTTTTTCCGGCTGGGTCTTAAGATTTTCAAAGTCCGCAAACTGCATCACCTGGTGAGTAGCCGTACCGATAAGAGCCGCGCCGGAATGCAAAACGCCTTTTTCAAAGTCCAGAAGTTTATGGGGAATCAGATCCCCTTCTTCCTCTCTGCCGTAGCGCAAAAGCTCTGATACGGAAAGCTTTTTCGGAAGGGTCTGAAGCGCCTCTTCTTCATAAGTAAAGGAAAGATTTTCAAAAATGGCAGAAAGATCCATTTTGTTTTCTTCCGCTGTTTTTTCCCTGGCCAAAGGCTTTACGTCAAAGGGGGTCACCATAGCCACTTCCAGATCCTTTTCCCCGAAACTTCCCCCTTCACACAAAACGCGGCGAAGGGCCTCGCTTTCCCGCAGGGAAGATAAAAGAAGGGAAAGAGGGGATTTGGCGCTCTGTACCAAAAGGCGGGTAAGAGCGGGGGACAAGGGCTGAGGACAGGCAAGGAGAAGCTCTCTTTTTACAGTCTTATAGCTTCTGGGATTTGCAGTCATAATAAGTTTTTCCTTGGCACGGGTAAGGGCAACGTAAAGCACCCGCTTTTCTTCCTCGATCATCTCCCGGTGCAAACCGATCTTTGCGCCTTTGCGCAGGAAGTGATTGAGCCTTGCTCTGCCGGAAAGGGCGGGGGTATGGAATACACATCCCAGATCGGAAGAAAAGATCAGTTTTCCCTGCTCGTCCCTAAGGTCAAAGGGCTGACCCAGGAAAGAAACGAATACCACGGGAAATTCCAGGCCCTTGGACTTATGAATGGTCATAAGATGAACGCCTGCAATCTCCTCGTCCCCGCCGCCGTTTTCCTCGGCGGCACGGGTCAGATATTCCGTAAAGGAAGAAAGGCTATCCTCTCCCATACTTTCAAAAAGCGAAGCGGAAGACAAGAAAAAGTCTTTTACCGCCGTATCTCCCCCGGAGAAAAGAGCGGAAATGGAAAGAGTGCGGTAAAGATGGAAAATAAGAGCGGTGAAAGAAAGGTTTTTACTTTCTTCCCGCAGGTCTTTTAAAACCTTTAAGGCGTACCTGCTTTTTTCGTCGCCTTTTTCCGCAAAAAGCTTCAAAGCCCAATAGAAATTACCTTCCCCTTTTCCTTTGCGGATCATATAAAGATCATCGGAAGTAAAGGAAAATACCGGGGACAAAAGCGTAGCAAGAAGGGGTACGTCTGCCGTGGGATTATCAAGAGCGGATAAGAGAGAGTGAACGAAAAGATATTCCGGATTTTCTCCCATCTGCCCTTCCCGGGCACTGCTACAAGGGATATTGAGAAGAGATAAGGACTTTTCCACCAGGGAAATTTGCCGATGGGTACGGCAGATCACCGCAATGTCACCAGGCTCGTAAGAAGAAAGCATTTCTCTGATAGAGGAGGCAATATATTTTGCCTCAATATTTTCTTCTTCCAGAAGCTTCTGGGCTTCGGACAGCGCTTTTTCTTCCTCTTCCGGCTTTTGAAGAAGGCAAAGGCTGACCCTGAGCTCCGCTTTTTCCTCTGCCGGGCCGTAGCGAAGCTGATCCTCTTTTTTGTAAAGGGAATCGGGGGCGTTTTCATCCATCATCACCGTGAAAATACGGTTGACGGTGGAGATAATAGGCCGGGAAGAACGGAAGTTATGAGAGAGGAAAATACTCTGCATCTCTCCCTTTTCCGATGGGTACTGGGGCAGGTGATTTTTATAATCGGAGAAAATGGAAGGCTCTGCCCCGCGGAATCGGTAAATGCTCTGCTTGGGGTCGCCTACGATAAAGAGATTATCGGGACGGGTAATGTGGCGGAAGATCAGATCCTGGATACTGTTGGAATCCTGGTATTCGTCTACGAATACCGCGTCAAACTCTTCCGTGATCCGCTGTCCTTCCGGGGTCTTCGCCCATTTTTCTCCCTTTTGCTCTGCCACAAGCTTTAGGGTGAGATTTTCAAGGTCGCTGTAATCAAGGAGCCCCTTTTCCCTTTTGGCCTTATCAAAACGGTCAAGGCAAAGGGAGGCAAGGGCGAGAAATTCTTCCGTAAGAGAAAGGGCGGGGCGCACTTCCTCCACCAGTTCCTTCCCGGTCTTTTTCAAGTGATCCCGGGAAAATTTCAAAGCCTCTTTTTTCAGGGCGTTATGAATTTCGGAAACCTCTTCCTTTAATTCCTTCTCCTCGGGAGGGCATTTCATAATGCGGGGAAGAGAGGTGGAAAAGCCTTCTTCCAAAAGAAGGGATGCGGAAAACAGATCGCCTGTAATTAAAACGGAAAGGATCTTGTCCATGAGGGCGCATCTTTCTTCCAGGAAAGGGCCGTACTTTTCTCCCACGATCTGGCTTGTGGAAAGAGCGGATAAAAGGGCAGAAAAACTTTCCTTCATCCGGGAAAAAAGCTCTTTTCCTTCTTCCAGCACCGGCTTTCCGAAGCGGGTCCGGGCAAGGGAGATCCTGCCCTCTTCCAGGGCAAGAAGCTCTTCCTGTAAAATCTCCCTGCGGCGGGAAAGGAAAGCAATACCTCCGGGCAGACAGGACGCCTTTTCAAAAAGGGTAAAAAGCGTATCGTAAAGAGGAGAAAGGGAGCGGGCCGTACCGAAGAGCCGGCAGATCTCCTTTCTCTTTTCCAAAAGCGCTTTATCCTCTACGGATAAAAATTCCTCTACCCCTTCCATAATGGCCTTTTCCTTCATTTGCTTGATCCGGCAAGGGTCAGCAATGTGAAGGGTGGCGGGAAGGGAAAGTTCCTTGTGATAGGAACGGATGAGAGAATAACAGAAGGAATGAATGGTAGAAATTTGTGCCCGGGAAAGGGCCATAAGCTGACGGGAAAGGTTTTTATCTCCCGGATTTTCGGCTACCAGATCCGAAAGGGCGATATAAAGCTTATCGGAAAGGCTTTTTGCGGCGGCCTTGGTAAAGGTCACCACCACCAGGCGGTCCGCTTCTACCTTACCTTCCGATAAGAGGGTGAGAATTCTTTGGGTGAGAACGCTGGTCTTTCCACTGCCGGCGGCGGCAGAAACGGCAAGACTTTTTCCACGGGAGAAAATGGCGTTTTCCTGGCTTTTGGTCCATTTTACACTCATTCTTCCACCTCCCCGAATATCTCTTCTTTGGAAAGCCGGCTCTGATAGGGTCTTCTGTCCCCTTCCGAGCGGCGGCAAATAGGCAGATATTCACAGAATTTGCAGGGGTCGATCTTCCGTCCTTTGGACGTTAAGGGAGAAGCCCCTACTTTTCCTTCTTTTAAATTCTCTGCCAGAATTTTTAAATCTTTTTCTACTTTTTTCTTCAATCTTCCCAGGTTTTCCAGGGATACAAGGCTAGAGGTACCCGTAGGACGGTCCTTGCCCCAGGCCACGGGAATAAATTTGCCAAGGCCCTCTTTATCCTGAGCGGCAAGCAGTTCCGGATCGTCCACCAAAAGGCCCTCTCGGGACAAACTTTCGTAAGGGGAAGCGGCCAAAAGCTTTAGATCCTCTTCGTTTTCACAAACGCCGGGGGTGGCAAGTCCGTTTAAGTAAATGACGCCGGCGGGAAGGGGTTTTACCTTCTCTCCCCCTTGTTCATAGCCCTGGTTCCACAGAGCGAAAAGATATAGAAGCATCTGCAGGGAAAGGCCGTTGCCAACGTCCGTTAAATTAAAATCGTGGCCGCCGGTCTTATAGTCTACTACCCGCACGTATTGTTTTCCGTCCTCTGCGGTGTACTGATCGACACGGTCAATATAGCCGTAAAGACAGAGGCTTGTGCCGTCCTGCAAGGGAATATGATATACGCCGTCCAGATCGGAAAGGCTCTTTTCAAAGAAAAGGGGCCGAAATCCCGACTGGGAAAATTCTTCTTTTAAATTTTCCAATATCAAAAGACAGCTTTCCTTCAGCCGTTCCACAAGATAGATAAGACTGCCGGAAATCTCCGTAATGCCGATCTCAACAAGGGCCTGAAAAGTGGCTTTTTCATTTTCCAAAACAAGCTCTTCTCTCGAAAGGGCGATAAAATCTTTTTTCTCTCCCGATACGTTTTGAAGCACCAGTTCCAGAACTCTATGAACAAAGCTGCCGGCGATCCCGGCGCCAACAGTGGCTTTTTCTCTGGTTTCCGCCTTTAATAAATAGCGGGCAAAATAGGAGAAGGGACAAAGGGTATATTTTTCCAGGCGGGAATATACCATTCCCATATCTTTTCCTTCGTAAGGCTTTTCCTTCTGCAAAAGATCTCTTCCTTCTCTTGTGGCCATTCCACATGATGCGGAAAGGACTCTCTCCTTCCACTGGGGCAGGGCGAGAAAATATTCGGACAGGGCTTCTTCCTCTTCGGACTCCGTTCCCAAAAGGGAAAGATAGCGGGAGAAGGCTTCTTCCGGGGTTTGGGGAACGTGCCCGGCCAGATCAAAGGCGGTAACGGAAAGCTGGGGGAAAAGGGTCAAAACGTGCTTTCCGATGACGGACAAAGCGCCGCTCTCCATCTCACCCTCTCCGGTAGAAAAGGAAAGATACAGTTCTTTTTCCGCAAAGGATGCGGCCAAATGAAAATAGAAATACTCCTCTAAAAGGTCTTCCGAGGAGCCGGGCAAAGGATAGCCAAGGCTTCTCAGTTCTTCCCGCTCGCCTTTTTGGAAAAGACCGCCCTTAGGCGCAGGCGCAGGGAAAACACCGGCAGAAAGGCCGGTAACGAACACGTATTTTGTGTTTTCTGGACGGGAAAAATCCACTCTGCCGATCTGTACTCGATCCTGCCCGGGGGGAAGTTTTCCCGGCAGGGGATCGGAAAGAGAAAGGGTCAGAAGCTCCAAAAAGCGGGGGCCGTCACACTCTTCTTCCCCTAATGTCCTACCAAGGGCGGACAGGGCGGAAAGAAGGCTGTTCCAAGTGCGCAGAAGTTCTCCTGCCTTTTCAAAATCCTTTTCTTCTCTGGCTTTTTCTACGGCCGAAAGCAGTTCCTTTTCCGTACCCAGGCGGGTAAGGTGGGAAATAACGGCGCCGATCTTTTCTAAAACGTTTCCGCCGGCCAGGGCAAAGGAAAGGCTGTTTAAAGGGGCAAAGATCCGCTCTTTTGCCCGGTTTACAAGCTTTAATTCTTCCCGGGAGCGGTCACTGGGCTCAAAATATCCTTCCGGATGGAAGACAAAGTCCCCTTCCTGCAAAATTTTTCTCCTTGAGAGGGACCAGGTAGAAACGTAGGTCTCCAGAGCAAATCGCTCTTCCTCCGGCGCCGAGAAAACGCCGTTTTTAATATAGGTGCGCACCTCTCCCTCTTCCCCAAGGCCCAGGGCAAGACGGACGGAAAGCAGTACCGTACGGGAAAGCTGGGTGGCGGAAAGAGGCTTTTTCTCCTCGCAGAAATGGGGGATGCCCTTTTCCTGGAAGATCAGGGACAGCATCTCTTCTCCCGCACCGTCCCGGCTTAAAACGGCAATATCGGAAAATCTGGCGCCCCGTCTTACAAGATCCAGGATCTTTTCTGCCACAAACAAAGCTTCTTCCCCGCTGTTTTTACAAGCGGTCAGGGAAAGATTTTCTATTTTTTTGTCGTAGGGCACAGCCTTTGTCATAAAATGAGTGCGAAGGTGACCCAGGGCGCTGTCGTCTTCCTTCTTTTCCAAGGTTATATCCCGCACCTCGATGCCCTTTTCTCTTGCCATAGCAAGAATTCTGCGGGCGGCTTTCAGGGGCTTTTCAAACAGATCCAGATCTCCCTTTTTGGCGGCAAAGCTTACGGTCACGTCCTCTGCCTGGGAAAGGATCTTTTCTATAATTTTTTCCTGGATATAGGTAAAGTCCCAGAAGCCGTCGATAAAGACGGCGCTTTTTTCAAAAAAGGCGTATTCCGAAAGGGCCCGGTACAGATGCTCCCCTTCGTCGGAAGGGTCCCGGAAGACTCCTTCGGAAAGCTTGGCAAAGGATGAAGTTAAAAGAGCGGTCTGGCTTAAAAGTTCAGACAGGCGGGGAGAAGAAAATTCTCTTTCCGAAAGTTGGGAAAGCACCTTCGGGGTAAGACCCAAAAGCTTTAGAGATTCCATCTCCGATAAAAGGCCGGATACCGATTCCGGGTCTTCCTTTAATTTCAGAGCGGGAAGGGTATCCTTTATGCCGTGCACCAGATTTGCCAGTAAAAGCTTTTTTTCCGCAGTGGTGGGAATTCTGCCTTGGGGGAAGCCCACGGCGCGGAACACGATATTGGAAAGGCGGGAAAAGTTTGTCACTTCCGCATTTTGGGAAAGGGTTCCGCAGTCCTCTACGATCTGGTATTCGTAAGTGGCGGCCTGCTGTTCGGGCACCAGAACAAAAACCCGCTTTCCCTGGAGAAGGGCGGCGCGGATCTGACTTCTGATATGGGCTCCTTTCCCGCTTCCTACGGGTCCGAAAATCCGATACAGCATCCTTTTTTCCTTCCTTTCTTTTCACTTCTTTTATCCTATCACAAACGCCCCTTTTTTGCAACTTTTCCTTGAAAAGGAAAAAAGGACGCTTTTTTCGGGAAAAATTTGCTTTTCCCGAAAGGTGGCACTTGAAAATAGGAAAAAAATGGGGTATAATCATTCTGAATGAACGAAAAGGGGCTCATTTGCCCTTTTTCAGAAAGAAAGAGGACCAAAATGGAAAAAGAAAAGTTCTATATCACCACGGCCATTGCCTATACCTCCCGCAAGCCCCATATCGGCAACGTATACGATCCGGTTTTGGCAGACGCCATTGCCAGATTTAAGAGAATGATGGGCTACGACGTATTTTATCTTACCGGCTCCGACGAGCACGGCCAGAAGATCGAGGACCTTGCCAAAAAATCCGGCACCAGCCCCAAGGAATACGTTGACAAAATCGCCGCCCAGATCAAAGGCGTATGGGATAAAATGAATATTTCTTACGACCGTTTTATCCGTACCACCGACAAGGACCACGAAGAAGCCGTAGAGCGCATTTTCCAGGTGCTTCTGGAAAAAGGCGATATTTACAAAGGGGAGTACGAAGGAAAGTACTGCGTGCCCTGTGAATCCTTCTTCACCGCATCCCAGCTGAAAGAGGGCGGTCTTTGCCCCGACTGCGGCAGACCCTGCACCGACGCCAAGGAAGAAGCCTACTTTTTGCGCCTTTCCAAATACGCGGACAGACTGGTTCAGTACTACGAAGAAAATCCCGACTTTTTCGCGCCCCTCTCCCGCCGCGCGGAAATGATCAATAACTTTATCAAGCCCGGCCTTGCAGATCTTTGCGTTTCCCGTTCTACCTTCTCCTGGGGCGTAAAGGTAAAGGACGATCCCAGACACGTGATCTACGTTTGGATCGACGCGCTGTCCAACTACATTACCGCCCTTGGCTACCACCCGGATAAACAGGGCGAAAACTACTTAAAATACTGGCCGGCAGATCTCCACGTGATCGGAAAGGATATCGTCCGTTTCCACACCATTTACTGGCCCATTCTTTTAATGGCCCTGGACCTGCCCCTGCCCAAGAGAGTACTGGGTCACCCCTGGGTACTGGTAGGCGAAGACAAGATGAGTAAGTCCAAAGGCAACGTGCTTTACGCAGACGAATTGGCAGAGATCTTCGGGGTAGACGCCGTTCGCTACTATCTCCTTTCCGAGATCCCCTTTGCCCAGGACGGCTCTATTACCTATGAATCCATGATCGCAAAGTTTAATTCCGATCTTGCCAATACGCTGGGTAACCTTGTGAGCCGCAGTATCGCCATGGCGGTAAAATACTTTGACGGCAAGGTTTCCCGTCCCAAGGAATTTACCGACGAAATTGATCTTGATCTCATCGCTTGTGAAAAGGCTGCCTTCCAGGCTCTGTGCGACGGAATCGACAATCTCCACATCGGCGACAGTGTCAATGCCGTAATGGACTTTGCAAAGAGATGCAACAAGTATATTGACGAGACCATGCCCTGGGCTCTTGCCAAAGATCCGGAAAAGACGGGCCGTCTGGAAGAGGTGCTCTATAACCTGTTAGAGGCCATTTCCCGCATCGGCACCATGCTCTATCCCTTTATGCCCGAAACCGCAGAGAAGATCGCCGCTTCCCTGGGTCTTACCCTGGCTACCACCATGGACCCCGTAAAGGCGCCCTTCGGTCTCCAGGAAGGCTTTGCCGTTTCTCCCTGCCAGCCCCTCTTTGCCCGTATTGACGGGGAGGCGCTTTTAAAGGAACTGGAAGCGGAAGAAAAGAAGAAAGAAAAGGCCAGAAAAGAAGCGGAAAAAGCCGCCAAAAAGGCAGCGGAAAAAGAAGCCGCCGGCCCCAAAGAGCCTTGCACCTTTGAGGATTTCTGCAAGGTAGAAATGGTCTGCGCCAAGGTGCTTTCCTGCGAAAAGGTAGAAAAGAGCGAAAAGCTGTTAAAATTCCAGCTTGATATCGGCACGGAAGAAAGACAGGTGCTTTCCGGCATTGCAAAATTCTATGCACCGGAAGATCTTGTCGGCAAGAACCTTGTTCTGGTGAAAAACCTTCTGCCCCGGAAAATGATGGGTCTGGAATCCCACGGTATGCTTCTGTCCACCGAGGCAGAAGGCGTTGTCCGCATCATCATCCTGGATCCCGAAACCCCCGCCGGCGCTACCATCGGATAAAAAATGGGACTCTTTGATTCACACGCCCACTACGACGATCCCCGCTTCGGGGGGGATCTTGACGAAGTAGTAGGGCAAATGACAGAAAAAAGCGAGATCTGCCCTTGCGGGGTGGAATACGTGGTCAATATCGGGTGCGACGTTCCCACCAGCCGGCTCTGCCTTGATCTTGCGGAAAAATATCCCCTCTTTTATGCGGCCGTAGGCATTCATCCCCAGGACGCTCATACATTTACTGAAAATTCCATTTCGGAATTAAGAGAGATGCTGGGGCACGAAAAGGCCGTTGCCATCGGCGAGATCGGGCTGGATTACAAATATGAAAATGCCCCCAGGGACGTGCAGAACGAAGTGTTCCGGAAGCAGATGGAGCTTGCCCGGGAGACCGGCTACCCCGTTTGTATTCACGATCGGGACGCCCACGGGGACGTATTTGATATCATCCAGGAATTTCCCGACGTAAAAGGGGTCCTTCACTCCTATTCCGGCAGTCCCGAAATGGCAAAGCAATACGTGAAAATGGGCTGGCACATTTCCTTCTCCGGCACCCTCACCTTTAAAAACGCATCGGTGGTACCTGCCGCGGCGGCGGTGGTGCCTCTGGACCGCCTTCTCATCGAAACCGACGCGCCTTACCTTGCGCCGGTGCCTTACAGAGGAAAGAGAAACAAATCTCACTACGCCTACGCTACGGCGGCCCGCCTTGCAGAGATCCACGGGGTATCTACCGACGAAATGATACAAATTACCCGGGAAAACGCCCTTCGTTTTTTTCAAATGTTACAAAAATGAAAAATATTCCATTTTTCTCTTGTAAAGCCTTGAAAAATGTACTATACTAACCTTTGGTAAAAAATAAACTCTAATATAAAGGAGAAACCAAAATGTCTGTAAAAGTTGCCATTAACGGTTTCGGTCGTATCGGCCGTCTCGCTTTCCGCCAGATGTTCGCTGCTGAAGGCTACGAAGTAGTTGCCATCAATGACCTGACCAATCCCAAAATGCTTGCTCACCTTCTGAAATATGACTCTGCTCAGGGTCGTTACAACAAGGCTGTAGAAGCTACCGAAAACTCCATCATCGTAGACGGCAAAGAAATCACCATCTACGCTGAGCCCGACGCTTCCAAGCTGCCCTGGGGCGAACTGGACGTTGACGTAGTTCTGGAATGCACCGGTTTCTACACCTCCAAAGCAAAAGCCAGCGCTCACATCACCGCCGGCGCAAAGAAGGTTGTTATCTCTGCTCCCGCAGGCAACGATCTTCCCACCGTTGTTTACAACGTAAACCACAACATCCTCACCAAGGATGACACCATCATCTCTGCTGCTTCCTGCACCACCAACTGCCTGGCTCCCATGGCAAAGGCTCTGAACGATTACGCTCCCGTTCTGTCCGGTATCATGACCACCGTTCATGCATACACAGGCGACCAGATGGTTCTTGACGGTCCCCACAGAAAGGGCGACCTCAGACGTGCTCGTGCAGCTGCACAGAACATCGTTCCCAACTCCACCGGCGCTGCAAAGGCAATCGGTCTCGTAATCCCCGAGCTCAACGGCAAGCTCATCGGCGCTGCTCAGCGCGTTCCCACCTGCACCGGCACCACCACGATCCTGATCGCTGTGGTGAAGGGCAAGGACATCACCGTTGACGGCATCAATGCTGCTATGAAGGCTGCTGCTACCGAGTCCTTCGGCTACAACACCGAGGAGATCGTTTCCTCCGACGTGATCGGCATGCGTTACGGCTCTCTGTTCGATGCTACCCAGACCATGGTCGCTAAGATCGACGACGACACCTACCAGGTTCAGGTCGTTTCTTGGTACGACA
>JAZNRO010000066.1:0-16670 GCA_045590715.1 Eubacteriales bacterium
CAGCCTTTCGGCTGTTCTTTTTTTATTTGTTTTCAACAAACTCTAAAACATCTTCAATTTTGCACCCAAGAGCAGAGCAAATTTTATCAATCGTCTTTGTTTCTATATTTTCATTGGCCTTCAGTCTGCGAATGGTTTTGCTGTCAATACCGCACTGCTCTCGTAATTTATAAGTGGAAAAACCTTTTTCCTTCATGGTAATCCATAAACGGTTAAATACTATCATAATCATTCCCCCTTGACATTTTTTATTATGGGGGTTATAATCTCAAATATTAAGGGGATATAATCCCCATACAAAGAAGATGAAATGATGGAAAAAAGAATTGTTATCTGCGGAAGCAGAAATTATACGAAATACAACGAAGCAAAGATTTTTCTTGATGCTTGTTTATCTGAAATAAAAAAAGAAAACAACATAATCATCATTTCGGGCGGAGCAAAAGGAGCAGACACCCTGGGAGAATCGTATGCCAAGGAAAAAGGATACAGAGTCGAACGATACCCGGCAGACTGGAAACGCTTCGGAAAAGCCGCCGGCGTGATAAGAAACAAAAAGATGGCGGAAATCTCCGATCTTATCATTTGTTTTTGGGACGGAAAAAGCCGTGGCACCGCCTCTATGATCCGATACGCCAAAAAACTTAAAAAAACAATAAAAATAAAATTGATTTAAAAAAAGAACAGCCTTTCGGCTGTTCTTTTTTATGCTATTTTCTTTACTTACGCCACTCCCCGCGGTATTCCTGCGGAGTCTTTCCTACAAAGGACTTAAAGATCTCACGGAAATAAGCGGTGGAATGAAATCCGCATCGCTCCGCAATGTGGGCCATAGACTCGTCACTGCCTCGCAAATAAACAGCGGCTTCTTCCACCCGTCTTCGGTTCCGGTATCGGGTAGGCGTGATACCAAGTTCCTTCTGAAAAAGATGAAACATCCGGGAAGGGCTTAACGAAATGTTCTTTGCCAATTCTTCCATGGAAAAATCCTCGGAAAACCGCAAGTCAATCAGAGAAATAGCCTCGCGCAAAAAAGGATTCATGGCCAGGGGGGACGCCTGTTCCAAACGTGGTAAAAGGTCCGCGTAAAAAAGATAATAATGTCCGATGGCGCGAATCTTTTCCATCCGATCTTCGGTTTCAAAAAGCTGAAAGATCTTTTGAAATACGCTTTCGGTATCCTTGCTTTTTATTCCTTCCACCACCTGGGGTTCGTAGCGATCCGTATTCTCAATATCAAATTTTCTTGACACGATAGAAAGACGAATAAAAGAAATTTCTTCCTTCCCCGTCCAGAGAATATCGTACCGTTCTCCTTCCGGCAAATACAGAAGCTGTCCCTCAAAAACCTTTAATTCCCGTCCCGTAGTGCAAATTCTTCCCTGCCCCTTTTGCAAAAAGGTAAGGGTCGCATACTGCGGGTCGGTATATTGCTCAAAAACACGCGTTTCCTTCCGACAGATTTTTTCTACGGAAAGTTCATTCATACAAAGTTTTTTATGATAGATCATATTCTTCCTCAAACCTATTTTCTTCACAAGCACAAAGAAGTAAGCGATGTAGCCGCTTTTCGTATTCGGGGGTATAAACCTCTTCCTTTTCGCCCCGAATCTGCCTTGCAAAATCAAGCATCATTTCATCGTAGCGGTCATAAACTTCGCTTTCCCAAGTGGTAGACGCATCCGCCCAGGGCAAAGCGTCCTTTTTAAAAGTAAGAGCGCCAAAGCTTTTCAGCCCACCTTCCACTGCTACTTCCAAAGGCTTTAGTTCCAGCGTTCCTTCCGTTCCCAGTATCACAAGCTGTCTTCTGGCAAAACCACCGATTTCGGAAGCGCTTGTTTTCACAAAGGACACCCCTTTTTCATAGCGCAACACGGCAAAAGCAGAATCTACAGCTTTTACTCCGTCAATACCGGTGACAACATTCATAGGAAGCACCTCTTTCGGTTCTCCCTGCAAACGCAAGATCAGATCCAGCATATGGCAACCCAGATAAAACATCTGTCCCCCGGGGAAACGGGTCAGCCGCTCTTTATTTTCCGCAGATAATTGACAACTCATATGAGCTTCAACGGACAGGATCTGACCAAGTTTTCCTTTTTCAATTAGGTCAAAAGCCCGCCGGATCAGAGGATTGTAGCGATACATATACCCAAGATGAAAGGGTAGATTTTGTTCTTCCAGCATATCAGCCAAACGGCAAAAATCTTTGTGAGAAAAAGAGCCGGGCTTATCCATATGCACGGAGATTCCCTTTTCAGCAAACATAAGAGCGTATTTTGTCATTTCCTCTTCGTTTGTTTCAATGGCCACTGCGTCCGGCTGAAGGGCAAAAGCCTCTTCAAGGGATAAATGGGGGACAGAGCGGTAGCGAGGCGTATCCAGATTTTTCTTCCACTCCTCTATGGGCTCACAAATGCCGAGAAATTCAAAGGTGTCGGAGTTTTTTCGGATGCTGTCAAAGGTGGGCGCCGCGTGGGTGATCCCATTGGTACCTACCTGCACGATACGGATCTTTTTCATTTTCCCTCTCCCAAAAGAGTCCAATCAAATTGTACTACGGGAAAATGATTTTCCACAGCAAGACGACCGAAAACCTCCGGTGCCAGAACGGGAGAATGAGTCTTGGAAATCAGTTTTGCAGGGGAAATTCTACCCCCGGAAATAAGGCGCAAAATCGAGCGCAGATCGTCTTTGGTGGTCCAGAGTCCCGCAGAAGATTCCTCGTTGGGACGAGCCATGGTATGGGCGCCGATGAGGGATACGCCGGGGCCGTGGACCTTGCGGTAATAATCAATGGTAAAATCGGAATTTCTGGTACAGCCAAGAAGCGCCACTCGGCCAAAACGGGCCATGGTGTCCAGCACCTGGTCCAGAGCTTTTCCGTTGCCGGTCACTTCAATGGCAACCTTTACCCCGCCCTGGGATACAGAGCGCACTTTTTCCTCAAAATCGGGGTCAAAGGGGTCAAAAGCAAAATCCGCACCAAGGGACAGAGCCTCATCTCTTTTTTCTTCCACCGGGTCTACGGCAATAACGGGATAGGCACCGGCCGCCCGCAGAAGCTGAACCGCAAATAGACCCAGCACCCCAAGTCCCATAACAATGGCGCTTTCACCCATTTCCAAATGGCATTTGCGAATGGCCGCCATGGGGAAAGTGCCGATCATGGCAAGAGCCGCCTCTTCAAAGGAAACGTTCTCGGGAAGAGGATGCACGTTCTTTTCTTCCAAAAGCTGAAATTCACTGTGCTTGCCCCAGGAAACTGCAACCCGATCTCCCACCTTAACGCTTTCTACCCCTTCCCCTACGGCTACTACTACGCCGGAGGAACTATAGCCTACCGTGCGGGGGAATTTTACGGGAGCCTTTGCACTGTCACGATCAAGACGGATGTTGGCATCCCCAATCAGATTTGCCCGTTCCGTACCGCTGGAAATAGTAGAAACAGCAGTTTTTACCAAAACGTAGCCCTTTTCGGGAAGAGCCTGTTCTCTTTCCAGAAGTTCTGCTTTGCCGGGAGAAACAAAGGCAATATAGCGATTTTTCATTTTTTACTCCTTAATCATTTACCGTCAGAACGACCTTGCCGATATTCTCTCCGCGATAGAGGGTATCGTGGGCCTCTTCGGCCTTCTGAATAGGCAAAGTCTTATAAATGGTGGGACGTACCAAACCCGCCTCAATTTTCGGGAATACCTTTTCTACCAAGGCTGAAAGCAGTTTTGCCTTGGTTTCCGGCGTACGGGAACGAAGGGTGCTTCCTACGATACGCACGTTTCTTACGTAAATATTTTTTAAATCAATTTCCGTTTTCTGTCCGGCCAGCGCCGCGATCACGATCCAGCGAGCGCCGTGCTTTAAGTGATGGATGCATTTTCCCATCACCTCACCGCCCAGGCAGTCAATAGCAACGTCCACGCCCCGTCCGGCTTCATTTTCCGCCTTTAATACTTCTACAATATCATCTTTTCTTGTGTTTACCACAAGATCCGCGCCAAGATGACGTATTCCTTTTGCAATCTCATCGGAAAGAACGGTAGTAATAACTCTGCAGCCAAAGGCCTTTGCCATAGGAATTACCACACTGGCAAGGCCGGAAGCGCCGGCATTCATCAAAAGGGTATCCCCTTCCCGAATACCGCCTTCCCAGAAAAGATTTAAGTACGCGGTGGCAAAAGCCTCCGGAATGGCCGCCGCCTCTACCAAAGAACAGTTTTTCGGCACGGGCATCAGCATATCGTATTTTACGTTTACGTATTCTGCATAACCGCCGCCACCCAAAAGGGCGCAAACCTGATCGCCAATGGAAAAAGAGGAGTTCTTTTTGGCCTCTTCTCCCATATCCACGATCTCGCCGGCAATTTCAAGTCCCATCCATTCCGGGCAACCGGGAGGCGGGGGGTAATCATCCTCTCTTTGCATCAGATCCGCGCGGTTTAAGGCCGCCGCATATATTTTTACAAGACAATCCTCTTTTCCCATAACAGGATCAGGCACCTCGCTCCAGATAAGAGAGCGTTTCTCATCTTTTTGAACCAGTATCGCTTTCATTTCTTTCCTCCTTTTTTCTTTATTATAACACTCTGGCTTTCTGAGGGAAAGTACGAATCCTGCTAAAATGCATAACAATTCTACTGTTTTTTCTCTGTTTTCTCCTTTTGTTGGACTTTTTGAAAGATAAAACTCTTTCTCGTTTTTGCTTGCAAAAAAGCATTACTTATGTTACAATACAAAAAAAGGATCTGGGAGAAAAAAAGATGGCAAAAACTTACACCTTAACGGTTTTATATCTCATTAAAGACGGCAAAGGAAAAGAATTTGTAAAGCTTCTGGATAAAGGCGGCTTTGCCAATAAAGTCCGTCGGGAAAAAGGCTGTCTTCGCTACGATTATTATTTCAAATCCTGGGACGAAGATGCAGTCCTTCTCTTTGAAGAGTGGGAAAGCAAAGAGGCCCAGATGGAGCATATGAACCAGCCCCATATGAAAGAGATCAAAGAGGTAATGGATAAATACGTGGTACATGTAGAACTCCACGACAATCTGTAAAAAAACCCAATCTGTAAAAGAAAAAGAAGCGGCTCGCCGCTTCTTTTTTTCTATTTCTTTTATTCTTCTATTTCCAGATTTCGATATAAAATCTTTTTGCCCCGCCAGGAAAAGGCGCGGCTTTGAAACGCTTCTTTGCCGCTTTCGATCACATCTTTTGTAAGATGAGAAATATGCTCTTCCAAAAAGAATGGAATAGGCGTTTTTTCTGCCTTTTGATTCATAGGGCATACATTTTGACACAGATCACAGCCCCATTTACAATTTGCCTCTTTCAAAAGTTTTTCTTCTTCGGGAGAAAGATTTTTCTTTTGGGAGATCAGAGATAAACACAGCTTTCTCTCCGGGTCAAAAATCGCACCGGTGGGACAAGCCTTTTCGCACGCCCCACAGCCAATACAAGACCGGATCTCCTTTTTTTCTTCCGGCTTTTGCGCTACGCCTAAAAAGAGCGAGCCGATAAAGAAAAAAGAGCCGTATTTCTCGTGGATCACAAGGCCGTTCTTTCCCAAGACCCCAAGACCGCTTAAAAGCAAGGTCCGGCGCTCCGCCAAAGGCGAGGTATCCGCCATCATCATAAAAGAAAGATCCAGTTTCTTTTCCTCTAAAAAAGCAAAAAACCTTTCTGATAATTCTTTCACAAACAAGTGATAATCCTTCACCTGGGCGTAAACAGAGAGATTTGTGGTCTTCTGCCCCGCATAATAAGGAATGAGAAAAAGCACCACGCTTTCCACCCTTCCCATTTTTTCTTCCATTCTCGAGAATTTTTCCTTGTCCCAGATAACGGCGTCTTTCACGGAAAGTTCGGCAAAATATTCAATTTTTTCTCTTTCAAAAAAATCTTTTAGCATATCAGCCTCCCAGAAAAAGTCTACCAAAAATAGCCCCTTTCGTCAATTATTTTTTCATAAAATCAAAATACGGAAGCCTTCCCTTTTTGCCGAAAAATTCTTTTTTCAGATCTCGAAGACTTTGTTTCTCTTCTTTGATATCCCCCGGCAGGAAAGAAAGAGATGCCAGCCCGTAGCGAAGGGCGTCCGGGGCGTGGGTGATCTCGTGAGGGGTAATGGCCGCATCCTCGGTGCGCACCGGATCAAAGCAAAGTCGGGGCAAGGTGCGAAGAAGATTGGGGCAAGAAGAAAAAATACCCAGATACGCCCCCTTCTCCCCTTTGGCCTGCAAAAACTCCCGCACTCTGCGCCAACCGGGAATACGGGCGTTTTCCGCAGGGATAAGCCCCTTCACCCCGCCCTTTTGCAAAATATCAAAGCCGGTCTTTCCCACGTCCTGCCGTCTGCCGGAAAGGTCGGGAGAGGCGGCAATATACCGAAGAGGCTCGTCCCCGTTCATTTCCACGATCTTTTGGGCGGCCCGGGATAAAACCAGGCCCGGTTCATACAGTTCCCGGTATACCACAAGGCGGGACCGGTCCGGGGGATAGGCAAACCATAAAAAGCAGGTCATATCAAGACCGTAGTCCATAGCTCCGAAACGGTGCCAATTGGGCGGGATCTCAAAAGGCTTTATTTCGTGATATTTTCGGTCAAATTCCGTAAAATACTGCCCTTCAAAGGCATCCCAGTCCCCCTCCAACATAGCCTTTCTCCGCAGGGGCGGCAGGCTTTCCAGGTTTCGCACGTATTCCGGGTTTTCCGAAAGAAGAAAGCGGTTATCGTACACCGTAGAGGGAATGAATACGTAATCCTCCGCCTTTTCCCCTTCCCGGTAATCCCGGTCAATAAAAAGCCGTTTTACCCAGGCGTGTCCCACCCCGCCGGGGTTACAGGTAAAGTACATTCTGGGAACGAATTTCTCCCGCATCTGCCCGGAAAGGCGGCAACACTCGGTCATAGCATAATACTGGCTTTCCGTGAACTGGGTGGCCTCCTCCATTCCGATGACCTCATAGGCCTGGCCCTGGTACTGAAGGGTGTCCCCTTCTTCTGCCAGATACCCAAGTTTTATTCTGCTACCGGATTGAAATACGAATTCCTTGGTACTTTCCCGAAAGGAAGCAAGACCGTAAAGCCACCTTCTTAAGGGATTGATATGGTTTTCCCTCAGTTCCGGAAAACTCCTTCTTAAAAGAAGGATCTGAATTCCCGGATACCTTAGGGCAAGAAGTACAAGCTTTGCTCGCATGGCAAAACTTTTTCCGCCCCCTCTGGCCCCGCCGTAGGCAATTCTTCTGGCCTTGGCCCGAAAAAATTCCTCCTGGGGCGGAAAAGGACGGAGAGAAGATAAAAATTTTTCTATCGCTTTCATATAACACTTGACAAATCGAAAAAAAAGCACTAATATAATCACACGCACAAGAGCGGAAAACAGGGGTGCTACGGCTGAGACGCAGAAATCTGCGAACCCTTTAACCTGAGATGGATAATACCGGCGTAGGGAGTTTTTAGGAGAACGATCTTTAAGTTCGCACGGGACTTCCGTCCTGTGCGAATTTTTTAGATTGGAGCTTATTATGCGTACCGAAAAAACAAAAAAACTGGTGCTTTCCGCCATGCTCATCGCCTTGGGAAGCGCAATCTCTCTGGTCTCCGAATGGATCCCCTTTTTAAATCTTCCCTTCGGTGGCACCATCACTCTGGCAAGCCTTCTGCCCCTTGTGATCATCAGCAATCTCTACGGGGTAAAATGGGGTCTGGGCGCCTCCTTCGTCTACGCCCTCTTCCAAATGGCCATCGGCTTCCGTACCGTTTCCGGCCTTTTTATCCCCGGCAGTGACTCCTATATGGGCAATCTCTTCTACGCTGTTTCCATTTTATTTTTAGACTATATCGCAGCCTACACCAGCGTAGGATTTTCCGGCGTTTTCCGAGAGAAGCTTTCCCGCAAATGGTCCCTTTTCTTCGGAAGCCTTTTGGGTCTTTTCCTCTGCTACCTTTTCCACGTTCTGTCCGGCTACCTGTTCTACGGCGCCTGGGCAAATTGGTTCTTCCTGGAAAGTGCCGCAAAGGATCTTGCCATCTCCCATTTCGTGATGAACAATTTCAGCGGAAGCGGTCTTGCTCTCTGCTATTCTATCGTCTATAACGGACTTTATATGTTCCCCGAAATGATCCTGACCGCCTTCTGCTCTCTTTTCGTTTCCAGAATTCCTTTAATCAAGAAAGGGTAACTTACTTTGAAGAAATGCCACGTTGTAGGAGCGGGTGACTTTACCCCCTCTCTCCTTCAAAAAGAGAAAGATGACCTACTTATTGCCGCAGATCTGGGCTACCGTTATCTTTCCCAAATGGGTCTTACTCCCGACTTTTTCGTAGGCGACGGTGACTCCCTGGGAGAAATCCCGGAAGGTGTCCCGCGCGTCGTTCTCCCCTGCGAAAAGGACGATACGGATATTCTCTCCGCTTTGCGCCTGGGCCTTGAAAAAGGCTATACGCATTTTTGCATTTACGGTGCACTGGGCGGAAAACGGCTTTCCCATACCATAGCCAATATCCAGGCCCTTTCCTTCCTTCAGGAAAAAGGAGCCCAGGGCACTCTTTATGACGAAAACTATACCGTTTCCCTTCTTCCTCCCGGCGCTTACCGGTTTTCTTTTGTAAGCGGATATTTTTCCCTTTTTGCCATGGAAGAAGGCACCGTTTCCATCCAAGGCGCTAAATTCCCTTTAGAAATGGAAGTATTGAAGCCTTCCTTCCCCAAGGGCGTCAGCAACGAAGGAACGGAAAATACCCTCATCACCGTTCACTCCGGCAAGATCCTTCTTGTGAGAGAAAAGTAACTATTCCGCCCAGAGGGTGCAAACTCCAAGGGCACTATCGGTATCCACCTCTTCCCCTTCCCCGCGCCAACGCTTGAAATTGGTCTCCAAAAAAAGCTTGGCCCCGTGGAAGGTATCCTTGGAAAACAGTTTCTCCTCGGCATTTTCTTCAATGGTCAGAAGCGCTCGGTCAACGAGCGCTTTGATTTTTTTGTTGTCAATTTCAAACAGGCTCTCCCGATCGGAAAACCCCAGGGCCAGGGCAAGACCGGTAACGGTGCAGGGCTTTTCTTCATAAAGAATTTCCCCGCCCTTTCCTAATAGCACCTGCCCTTCCTGATCCCGCTTTTCCGTTTTCCGGGAGTCAAAATATTCTGTGATGCCTTGGCGGATCATATTTTCAGTGATCTTTTTCACGATTTTTTCTCCTTTTTTTCTGCATTATACTCCGCCGCTTTACTGACATACAATGACAAGATCTCTCCAAAGGAAAAACCGTTGCAAAAAGAAAACGGCTATGTTAAAATAAGAAAAATGATTTTTCTGTCAAAAAAGAAAGGAGCCCTTATGAAAAAAAGCAAAAAAGATCCCCTTTTTCTTCTTGCCCTTTTTTCTGCTTTGGGGATGCTCCTTTTTACCTTTTGCACCCTTGCTTGGTATTCGGATAAAGGAATTCAGATAAGCTTTGAGATTCCCGTCAGCACGGAAAGAGGATTTCTTATGACCCTTGCCGACTGCTTTTGGATGGCATCTCCCTTTATTCTCCTCATTTCTCTTTCCCTTTGCCGGAAAGAAGAAGGAAGAAAAGCGGCCCTAATTCTTGCGCCCCTGCCCCTTTTCTTTTACGCCCTTACCAGATTTCTTGCTTTCCTTGGCGGCGTGAAAAGTCACTGGACCTTGTTTATCACCCTGTTTTTCATTCTCCTTTTAAGTGCCTTTACCCTTCTTTCCGCTTTTGAAAGCACCATTCGTCCCCTTACCGCAAAGCTTTCCTTTACCTATATGGGAATTGAAACCTTGCTCCTGATCCTATCTTTTCTTTTCAAAGAAAAATATTCTTTCTTTTATTTCTCCCAGTTCCTTCCCATGGGTCACTACTCCCATTTCCGATACAGTTTCTTTTCCGTTTCCATTTATCTCTTCTATCTGCTTTTTGCCCTGACCCTGGCTCTCATGCTTTTGATAAAAGAGGAGAAAGAAACAGAAGAAGAGGATCCTTCCGATCCCCCCTCTCCCCCGGAAGTAGAGGAAGAGGAAAACGAAGAAGATCTTTCCTCTCTCTCCCTGGAAGACCTGGGAATCACAAGATAACAAAAAGGCTTTCGCAAATTGCGAAAGCCTTTCTTTTTTCTCTCACCAAAGAAGAAAAAAAGCATAAAATAAGGTGTGGAATCAGAAGGGAGGAAAAGGATGAATACCTTTTATTTGTTAGACCGGGACCCCAGATACCTGATCCTGGGAGAAATGCTGGAGGAAGAGGGAAACCGGGTGCTCTTTTACCCGGAAGAAATCCCACCGGAGCCACTTTTCTATCTTTTTCCGCTGGGCTTAGGAGAAGAAGCCGTTCAAAACGTGCTTTCCACTGCAAAGGAAGGCTCTTTTGCCCTGGTAGGAAAAACCACCCCGGCGCTTCACCTTTTTGCAAAAGAAAAAAAGATCACCCTCCGGGGCGCACTGGAGGATGAGATCTATCTCTTTCAAAACGCCAAAGCCACCGCAGAGGGCGTACTGAAAAACGTCATTGAAACTATGGACCGGACCCTGGATGAACTGACCCTTCTGGTCTACGGTTTCGGAAACTGCGGAAGCGCCATCGCCCGTCTTCTCTGGCTTGCCGGATGCGAGATCTTTGTCTGCTCCCGGGAAAGAGGAAACAAGGCGGCGGAAAAAGAAGGCTTTAATATTTATTCTGCCGAAAATTTAGGACTTGGTATGTTTGACGGGGTCATCAACACCGTACCCACTCCGATTTTTTCCGACTCCCTTCTTTTCACCATGGCGGAAGACTCCCACTTTTTCCAGGTAGCCACCGGGCTTTCCGGCATTGATCCCGAAAAACTGGAATCCCGAAAAATTCATTTTCATCCTCTGCCCAGACTTCCCGGCCTCTATGCGCCAAGATCGGAGGCTTTGGGTCTTTATGATCTTATTACCCGGAGTTTTGAAAACCCCAAGGAGTAAAAAATGAAAAAAACCATCGGATTTGCCTTGACCGGCTCCTTTTGCACGTTAAAAGACGCCTTTTTGCTGATGGAAAAACTAAAGAAAGACTACGATCTTGTTCCCATTCTCTCGGAACGGGTGGCAAGTACCGATACCCGCTTTTTCCGGAAAGAAGAAGTTCTCAAAGAGGTCACCCGCATCTGCGAAAGAAAGCCTCTTTGCGATATTACGGCGGTAGAACCGCTGGGCCCGCAAAAAATGCTGGACCTTCTTCTCATCTGCCCCTGCACCGGCAATACCCTTTCCAAAATGGCCTTTGGCATCACCGATACCAGCGTGACCATGGCGGCAAAGTCCCACCGCCGGGCCGGAGGAAAAATTCTCATCGGTCTTTCAACCAACGACGCCCTCTCCGGCTCTGCCGGCAGTCTTGGGAAACTGATGGACAAAAAAGGCTTCTATTTCGTACCTTTAAAGCAGGACAGCCCAATAGAAAAACCAAATTCCCTGCAATGCGATTTTTCTCTTGTTCCCGACGCCGTAAAAGCGGCGCTAATAGGAGAAAACCTGCAGCCTGTCCTTTTTTCATAAAAAAGATCCCCGAATAAAAAATTCGGGGATCTTCATTTTTATTTAGGGCAAAAAGGAAATAAACATGGGGTTTACAAAATTCTTCAGTCTGTCGGTAAATTTTTTCTTGCTTCCGTCAGCAATGAGATGCTCAGACGTGCCCCAAACATAAATACGGTGGGAAGGGTAAAGATCACATACTCAAAATAAATTTCGGGAAACAGAGCGTTTACCACCGCATAACCCATAAAGGCAAAATTGGCAAAGGAAAGACCGTAAGTATAGATATTTCTCAAATATCCGTCCTTTGTAATAAAGCGAACGCAGATCTTTGCTACCGCAATGGCAATAAGCAGTGCCACAAGACTGTAAAGAAGGGTCTTCCAGGAGTGGAAAAAGTTTCTACCGTAAAGCGCTCCAAAAAAGTGTGAAGCACCATAGCCGGCAAAAGAAGCTTGCTTTCCAGTTTAGAAAAAAGAGAAAAAAAGATGCGCCCAGCGCATCTTTTTATCCGTATACTCTGTTTTTCAGTTTTTCATACTCTTCTTTGGTCACGCCGAATTTCCCCAAAGGGACACAGCGGGGAGGATTCTCTTTTCCGGGCACGTAAGGGGCATAGCCCTCCATATAACCGTGATGATCCGTACCGCCGCTGATATAAAGGGGGTACTTCTCCGCAAGAGATAAGATCATCTCCCGGGTTTCAGCATCATTCTGGGGGTGCCACAGTTCAATTCCCCCAATTCCCATTTTGATAAGAGGCTCCATATACGCCTGCCGGTCCTGGTAACCGGGATGAGCCATAATGGAAACACCGCCGGCATTTTTCACCGCAGAAATAATATCCTCGATCTTGGGAGGATCATAGGGAAGCGGAATGGGTACCTTTTCTTTGGAGAAATTCTCCTTTACAAAGTCCGCTTTTTCCTCTTTCTTTAAAAGGCCCATTTCGATCATGGTCCGGGCAACGTGATTGTGAAAAAGAAAATCAATTCCTTCATTTCTCTTTAAAACGTCGTCCCAGGTAATGCCCCGAATGGTGCCCCGCTGTACGCCAAGGTCAAACCTTGTCTTTACCGGGTAGGTATTTCTCTTCTTCACGTAAGATAAAAGATCTTTCATCTCTTCCGTTTCCGGATCGAAATCAAAAGCGGTAATATGAAAAGGAACGCCGAAAGCAAAGCCGTAAAATTCCGCGCCCAGAATAAACTCTACGCCGAATTCCCGGCATGCCTCTTTGCACTCCCGCCATCCGCCCACCGTATCGTGGTCCGTGATACCGAAGGCCCGAAAGCCTTCCTCCACCCCAAGGCGGATCACCTCGCGAACGGGGCGCATATTATCGGAATGCTCCGTATGAAAATGAAGATTTGCAAACTTCTTTTCGTATGGTTCTTCTCCGGGAATCTCTTCCAAAAGAGTATTCATTTAGCGGTAAATACGTTTCTGAATGTTTCTGAAGTCTACTTCTCTTGCTCCGTATTTCAGAGAAGGAATATAGTGGGGACCCTCTTCCACGGGACCGTCAAAGAAGGCGTACTGGCCGCCCATCAGGCCGGAATGGTCCGTGCCGCCGGAAACGTAAAGACCGAGGTTCTCGCATTTCTTATAAAGCTCGTCAAAAATGCCTTCGCCCAGTTCCACGTTATCGGGGTGCTGTACCTCAACGCCGTCAAAGCCCAGTTCCAGAAGCTCATCAAAATAGCGGTAAGCATTCTGATAGCCGGGGTGAGCGAAAATTACGATACCGCCGCTGGAATGGATCAGATCAAAGACCTGCTGAACGCTCCAGGGCTTATAGGGGTTATCGAAAGGAGCGCGGAAACCGTAGTTTACACGGAAAAATTCGTCGTAATCTTTGTCGGTAGCAAGGCCCTTTTTCTTCATGGTGCGGAATACGTGGTCGTTTACCAGAGTGGTAACGCCCGGGTTATCTGCCACTACTTCGTCCCAGGTAATGCCTTTGATGGTTCCTCTCTCCAGACCCAGATCAAAAAATCCTTTGGTAATGGTGAGCCAGCGCTTATTGGAATAGTCCTGGTACTCCAGCATATTGGGATGATTGGGGTCGAAATCCATTCCTACGATGTGGAAAGGAATATCGCCCAGTTTACAGTAAAATTCACAACCGGTAAGAAATTCCAGGCCCTCTTTTTCACAAGCGGCCTTCATTTCGCCAAGACCGGTATTGGTATCGTGGTCGGTCAGACACAGTGCGCCGTAGCCCTCTTCTTTTGCAATTTTTGCAAGGGTCTCGGGGGTGTCAATGCCGTCGGAATGCGTGGAATGAAAGTGCAGGTTCGCATACATTTTTTCAAAAGTTTCTGCCATATTTTCCTCCTTTGGATCTATTTGATCCTTTGAGAAATATTACCATATTCTTTTTGCCCTTGTCAAGGATTCTTAATCCTTTTGCAAAAAGAAAAAAGGGCAAAAATGCCCTTTTTCTCATATAAGCGATGATGCGATATCTAAAATCAGGTCCCGGGACTTTTCCCAGCCCAAACAAGGGTCGGTAATGGACTTACCAAAGGTGTTTTCTCCTACCTTTTGGGCGCCGTCCTCAAGGTAACTTTCGATCATCAGTCCCTTGACCAGCTTTCGGATATCCTTGTTTTGATTACAGCTATGTACCACGTCTTTTGCAATGCGGATCTGCTCTAAATACTGTTTTCCGGAGTTTGCGTGGTTGGTATCTACGATCACGGAAGGATAGGAAAGTTTCGTTTCACCGTAAAGCTGACAAAGAGAAGCAAGATCTTCGTAGTGATAATTTGAAACATTCTTTCCGGTAAAATCAATATACCCTCTTAAAATGGCGTGGGCGTAAGGATTTCCGTCGCTATGTACTTCCCAGCCTCTGTAAAGGAAGGTGTGTCCGCACTGGGCGGCGTGAATGGAATTCATCATTACGTGCATATCGCCCCCGGTAGGATTTTTCATTCCCACCGGCACGTCCATTCCGCTGGCGGTCAGTCTGTGCTGCTGGTTTTCCACCGATCTTGCACCAATGGCAATATAGGCCAGAAGATCGGAAAGATACCGGTGATTTTCCGGGTAAAGCATTTCATCGGCACAAACAAAACCGTAATCCGTAAGGGCAGCAAGATGCAATTTCCGAATAGCCGTAATTCCTTTCAGCATATCGGGACGGGATGCGGGGTCCGGCTGATGGAGCATCCCTTTGTACCCTTCCCCGGTGGTACGGGGCTTATTGGTATAAACTCTGGGAACAATGAGGATCTTATCCTTTACCTCTTCCTGCACCCGAGCAAGACGTTCCATATAAGAAAGCACCGCCTGTGCATTATCCGCAGAGCAAGGGCCGATGATCAGAACAAATTTATCACTATCTCCCCGAAAGATCTTTTTCAGTTCCGAAATTTTTTCTTCCCGCAGTTTTGCAGAAGCGGGAGGAACGGGAAACTGTTCTTTCAGTTCCTTGGGGATAGGAAGTTTTCGGATAAAATTCATTTTCCTTCTCCTTTTTTATCAAAAAGCGCACGGCGATGGGTAGAAAGCCGCATCATTTCCTTCATTTCTTCTACGTCTTCTTCCAAAATGGTCTTTTTCAGTTTCATAAAGCTCTCTTCAAATTTTTCCATCTGGGAAAGAAGCATTTCTTTATTTAATAAAAACAGTTCCGACCACATATCCTCGTTTATCCGGGCAATACGGGTCAGGTCCCGGAAGGAGTCACCGGTATAGTCTACCAGTCCCTCATCTTCCGTAGCGCACATCAAAGACACCGCAATACAGTGGGTCAGCTGGGAAAGAAAAGCGATCATTTCATCGTGCTTTTCCGGATCCAAAACGGAAATTTTCCGAAATCCCAACTCTCTTCCCAGTTCCTTGCACAGTTCTATACCGGATTTCGTGTTTTTCTCCGTGGGTACCACAATGTAGTTTGCCCCAAGAAAGATCTTCTCGTCGCTGTTTTCCACACCGCCCACTTCTTTTCCTGCCATGGGGTGAGCCGCAATGAATTCTACCCCTTCCGGCAAAAGGGACTGGATCTCATAAACGATACCGCTTTTCACACCCGTAACGTCCGTTAAAACGGCGCCGGGAGAGAAAAGATGACCGTTCATTTTCAGCCACTCTTTTAATACCCCGGGATAAAGGGCAAAGACCGTAAGATCGCTTTCTTTTAAAAATTCTTCCTTTACGTCTACACTGCCCGCATCAATAATTCCATTTTCCAGGGCGTATTTGATGGAAGATTCCTTCTTCTCAATGGCCCAGACCGTATAGCCTTTTTTCTTCAGTGCTCTGGCGTAGCTGCCGCCCAAAAGACCAAGGCCCACAATGAGGATTTTAATTTTTTGATTTTGATTTAATTTCATTAAAAATTCACTTCGATTCCTAGTTTTCTAATATCTTCAAAAAATTGAGGATAACTTTTTTTCACGCACTCTGCCCCCCGGATCTCACCGCCTACTTTGGATAAAAGAATGGACAAAGCCATGGCGATTCTATGATCGTTATGAGAGAAAAGGGACTCCGCCGGTTTTTTCACCTTACCGCCGGGGACCAGGATCCTGTCTTCTTCTACCAGAACCGATACCCCGCATTTTAAAAGTTCCTCTGCCATCGCTCGGCCTCTATCACTTTCTTTCATGGCAAGTCTTTTGGTAGAGGTAAGCTCTGCCCCGTGGAAAAGAGCGGCAAAGGCCATGAGAACCGGTCCCAGATCCGGACAGTTTTTGATATCAAGGGTGCAAAAAGATTTGCTTAAAGCTTCAAAATAATTTTGATAGACCCCATCTCCCTGAAGAGAGTTTTCCGGCATTCCGGAAAGGGTCACCTTACCGCCAAGGAAGGAAAAGGCTTCCATAAAAGCAGCGTTGGAAAGATCCGCTTCCACCCGGTATTCCCCGGCCTGATAATTTTGACCGCCGGGAATCAAATACCCTTCTTCCGTAGTCTTTATTTCCACACCGAATTCCTTCATCACCGAAAGGGTAAGGTCCACGTAAGATCGGCTTTCAAACTGGCCCGTAACAGAAAGGGCGCTATCCCCCGGTAAAAGGGAAAGGGCAAATAAAAGTCCCGTAATAAACTGGCTGGAGATATTGCCGGGTACACGGTAATTTCCTGCAGAAAGACTGCCGGAAACGGTAAGAGAATTTTCCTTTTTCTCAAATACAAAGCCCTTTTCCCGGCAG
>JAZNRO010000067.1:0-5813 GCA_045590715.1 Eubacteriales bacterium
AAAAAAGCAGGAGAAAAAGCCTGCTTCTAAAAAAGCGCCCTCCCGCAAGAAACAAAGTGTGAAAAAAGGCGCTCTGCCCGCCATCCCCGAGCCCGCTCCCAAAAAGAAGGAAGGGAAGAAGGCACCCCAGCCGGAGAAAAAATCCAATTCTCCCGTTCGCATTATCCCCTTGGGCGGCCTTGGCGAGATCGGTAAAAATATGACTGTGGTGGAAACCGATCGGGATATGATCGTCATTGACTGCGGTATGGGCTTCCCCGATGACGGAATGCCCGGCATTGACCTTGTGATCCCCGACGTTCAGTATCTGGAAGAAAATGTGCATAAGCTCCGCGGTATTTTCCTGACCCACGGTCACGAAGACCATATCGGCGCCATTCCTTACGTTTTGCGCAAAGTGAGCGCCCCCATTTACGGTACCAGACTGACCCTTGGCATCGTAGAAAATAAACTGGTGGAATTCGGCCTTTTAGGCTCTGTAAAACTCAATCGTATGAACCCCGGCGAAAGCGTACGGGCAGGAGAATTTACGGTAGAATTCATTTCCGTAAACCACTCCATTGCCGATGCGGTGGCCTTTAACATCAAGTCTCCCGTGGGAAATCTGGTGTTTACCGGTGACTTTAAGATCGACGCCACCCCCATAGCTGGAAAAATGACGGATCTGACCCGTTTCGGGGAACTTGGCAGAGAGGGCGTTACCGCGCTCTTTTGCGAATCTACAAACTCCGAGCGCCCCGGCTTTACCCCCAGTGAAAGAACCGTAGGCACCAGCCTTGAGCATATTTTTCGCGATAACAATAAGAGAGTGGTAGTGGCCACCTTCTCTTCCAATATTCACAGAGTTCAGCAGATCATCGACGCCAGTGTGAAGCATCACAGAGCGGTTTGCATTATGGGAAGAAGTATGACAAACATCGTCAATACCGCCTCAAATCTTGGTTATATGAATATTCCCAAAGGCACTCTCATTGAGCCGGATGAGATCCGGAAATTCAATCCCCGCAACGTAACCCTCATTACTACCGGTAGCCAGGGAGAAGCTATGAGCGCCCTTTCCCGCATGGCCTACGGTACCCATAGCCAGGTAAAGCTTTCCAGCGAGGATATGGTTGTTATTTCCGCCCATCCTATTCCGGGCAATGAAAAGACCATCAATAATATCATCAATGAACTGATGAAAAAGCAGGTTTCCGTGGTGTACGATCAGATCGCGGAAGTGCACGTTTCCGGCCACGCCTGCCAGGAAGAAATTAAAATGATCGTGGCTCTCACCCGTCCCCGCTTCTTTATGCCCATACACGGAGAGTATAAGCACCTTCATAAAAACGCTTCTCTTGCACAGTACGCGGGAATTGATCCGAAAAATATCTTCATTTCCGAGATCGGCAGAGTTCTTGAGATCTCCGAAGGCGGTGAAAGTGCTCGCTTTGCAGGCTCCGTTCCCGCCGGCAAGATCCTGGTAGACGGGCTTGGCGTAGGCGACGTAGGCAGTGTGGTACTCCGTGACCGCAAGCTCCTTTCCGAAGAGGGTATCATTACCGTAGTTGCCGCTGTGGATTCCTACGGAAAGTTTCTGGTGGGTGACGTGCAGATCATCACCCGCGGCTTCGTTTACGTCAGAGAAAGCGAAGATCTGATGGAAGAAATTCGCACCGTTTCCCAAAGAGCGTTGGAAAACGCTTTGGATCAGGGATTGGATCTTGCTTCCGTTAAGAGCCGCGCCAGAGATGAGATCTCCAAATTCCTTTTCGGCCGCACCCACCGTCGGCCTATGGTACTGCCGGTACTGGTAGAAATTTAACAGAAAAAACACCGCTTTTTAAAAGAAGCGGTGTTTCTTTTTTTATTGTGAAAACAACAAGGTTCCGGGGAACCCGCCCGCAAATTTAATTGCGCTGGCGGGGCGGGTTCTTATTTTGGGAAAGAAGAATCCTTTTTTATGGAAAATACACAAGAAACAGGGAACAAAATATACAGAAAAACGCTTGATTTTTCATTTTTGCTATGGTAGAATACAAATGTATAAGAACAAATTGGGTTGGTATCGAAATGACCCAGAAAGGTATTAAACAAATGAAAAAGAGAATTCTTGCTCTGGCCCTGACGATTGTGATGATGGCAACTGCCCTTCCCATCGCGACTTTGGCAGTTCCTTTTGCTCCTTCCGCAACTGCTTGGAAGGATTTTGGCCAGCAGAATATTTATCTGTATGAGGTTACGAAAGGGGAAAGAGCGCCGAAGATCGACGGATACGTAACCGATACTGACGGCTACGGTAAGCCCGTTGCTACTTATGGTCTGCGCTACTGCACCACCGCAGAGTACGTAACGCCGGATATCAATAACGGCGAATTTAAGCTGCGCGCTGACGGTACTTATTACGTGTACCCCACCCACGATTCCCCCCAGGAAGTGTGGGATGCCATTCAGTCTGTTGAAACGGACAGCCCCTACGGCTACATCTATACGGGCAGAGTTCTTGCAACCTCTTTTTCTGCTACCACGCTCTATTATTATCGGAATCCTCAGACCTTGTCTTTCTCCACTGCGTACCACGTTACCAAGGAGACCTTCAAGAATTATACCGTTCTGAACAGAAAAGGCGAGTACGTTCTGAATAACGCAGAAAAACTTACCGAACAGCCTGCTGACTGGGAAACCAATTTTGCAAGCTACTACACCGCAAACAGCGGTTACGTTCCGGTTCAGGCTACGGAAGACGGAAAGGCTCCCAGCTTTTCCGGTAAGACCTATTACAAGGGCGACCGCATTACCGTAGATAAGCTTTATTTATCTGCCAGCAACACCAGCACCGTTTTCGGTGTTACGTACCTAAAGGACAATCACGTTATCCTGCCCGAAGAGATCAACGTTTACGCAAGATACGACGATGATTACCTTTACTATGCGCTGGAACTGACCGAGCTGAAGCACAAAACTGCGTACTACCGCAATAACTTCTATTTCGGTACTACCATGTCCAACCTTCTCTCTGTTTTCTCTAACTCTTATGACTTTGGCGGATATATCACCCGCGAAGCCGCAGACGGTTCTGCTACTACCATGGGTACCAGCTCTTCCGGCTCCCGTACTTATATCAACGGCAGCCAGACCCTTGTGAACTTAAATCCCATTTTGAGAAAATACGGCAATCTGGAAGCTACCTCTATCACCGAATTGACCCAGGCAGGTTCCGATTACGCCATTACCCATACGCCTTACCAGGCTCCTGTTAAGAACGAGGAAGAAGATATTTTCGGCGGATTTGGTGAAGATAGTTCTGACGAGCTTTCCTCCGGCACCTACGGCACCACCGTTTACGAGTACCGTACCCCTTGGAAAGTGCTGAACGGTAAGTACAATCCCCAGACCGATTCTACCCCCGTTCCCGAAACCTTTATGATGTACAGCCAGGTACAACTTGAAAACTCTCTGGCATCCGGCAATTACATGTTCGCTTTCCATCTTCCCCGTGAAACCAGACACCTTCCCGGTTCTCTGGTACGTGGCAGCGGTAACTATCCCAAAGATCTTTACACCATGAGACTTCCTCACAGAACCGGTCTGACCGAGGGAGAGGATTACGGTACCTATAACTTTATGTGGGCCGGTATTACCTACTCTTACGGTGTATGGGATCCCTACGTAAGTGATTATGCAAGTGTGAAGGACAGAAAGACCTCCTATATCGGTACGGATCTTCCCTTTGTATATTACACAGCCGGTCAGGAACCCAAAGACGGATACGTAGAGCCCAATTACGTAGGCGCCAATATCCGTGCAGACGGTGCAGAGAATCAGAAGATCAGAATTCAGTTCTCTATTCCTGAAACCACCAAGGAAATTGAAGAGGCAGGCGTAATTGTAGCGCCTACTGAAGTAGCAAGAAGAAATCAGCTGAAGCTTGGTATGTCTTCAATTGCTTACTACTGCGAAGATTACCCCGTTCTCATGGGTGTAACCGAAGACGGTCAGTGGGTCAATATGACCGAAAACACCGAAAAATACTTTAACGATACTGCCGTTCCCAACGATTCCGATTCCTTTGTAGCATCGGACGTATTCGGCGGCAAGCCCAGCGGTATCTATACCGTATATACCTTGCCCGCTGATCTGGAAAATTCCGCCGGTAAGCACAAGAACGCAGAGACCGGTGAAATTTACGGCGATATGTACTCCGTTGTATTCGGCGGAGCCAATGGCGAAGGTCTGTATCACGACTTTGATGACTTCTTCACCTTCTACACATTCCGTCCTTATATCCTTTATAAAGACGGTACCGTAACCTACGGTGAACAGGAATTCAAGAGCATTTACTACCTGGCTTGCTGGACCATTCAGGAGATGATCTCCCGTTATAACGAACAGGTAGTTGGTGATACTGATGTTGCCACCCATTACAATATGGATGAAATGTATCTGGCAACCGTAACCGGTGCAGACGGAAAGACCTTGAAGGATCCGGAAGGAAATAACCTTTACGTTCCTGTTCCCAATTTTGCTGCATCCATTTCTCCTTATGCAGGTTCTGCGGAACTTTCCATTTACCTGCCCGAACCCAGACTGGAAATATTCCGTTGGTACGCAGTTCGTCTTCTGAACCGTGCAAACGCTGCTTCTCTTCGTGCAGAGTACTATGAAGATTTCCATCCCGACGTAAAGGTTTTGGTAGATGAGCACGTACAGAGATTTGAAAATCTTTGGAACGTTATTTTAGAGTGTGAAAACACCAGATACGAAGCAATGAAATAAAAAAGCCAAAAAGCCTGATCATTTGATCGGGCTTTTTCTTTTGGATTTCTTGACCCTATCTTGTTTTCGCAGTATAATAATGGTAGATTTTAAATGAAAATAGAGGAGTGGAAAATGAAATATCGCATTGATTCTTCGCTCTCTAAAAAAGCATACGTACAGCTTTACGAAGCACTGCGGGAAGACATTGTAGAGGGAAATTTCCTTTACGGGTCAAAGCTTCCTTCTAAGCGTATCCTGGCAGAGGAGACCGGGGTCAGCCGTATTACGGTGGCTCATGCCTACGCCCTTCTCTGTGAAGAAGGCTACGTGACTTCCCGGGAGCGGAGCGGATATTTCGTTTCTTTTCGGGAGGATGACGGCTTTTCCTTGCCCGGTGCAAAAGAAGCGTCTTCCTTTATTCCGGAAAACACCCATGAAAAAAACCAGTTTCCTTTTTCCGTTCTCGCCAAAACCATGCGCCGGGTACTTTTGGATTACGGCGAATCTCTTTTTATCAAAAGTCCCGGAAAAGGGGATCTTTCGTTCCGTATGGAATTGTGCCGGTATCTGGCCAGAAGCCGCGGGATCGAAGCGGAGCCGGAACAGATCGTCGTTGGCGCCGGCAGTGAATATTTATATAGCCTGATCGTTTTCCTTTTGGGGAAAGAGAAACTTTTCGGCATTGAAAAGCCATCTTATGAAAAAATTCATAAGGTTTACGATTCTTACGGGGCAAAATGCGAGCATCTACCGCTTGGCAGTGAAGGTATCGAAAGCGTAGCGCTGAAGGGGAGCCGGGCAGACGTTCTTCACGTTACCCCCTATCGAAGCTTCCCCAGCGGCGTTACTGCCTCTGCCTCCAAAAAAAGAGAGTATCTTAGGTGGGCGGAAAAGGAAGGGCGGTATCTGGTAGAAGACGATTTCGAATCGGAATTTACCCTTTCCCGTAAGCCGGAAGATACGCTTTTTTCAATGAACAAAAAGGATAACGTGATTTATATCAATTCTTTTTCCAAGACGGTTTCCGCTTCTCTTCGTGCAAGTTATATGGTATTGCCAAAACACCTTGTTTCCCT
>JAZNRO010000068.1:0-14392 GCA_045590715.1 Eubacteriales bacterium
TGCGGAAAAATACGGCTGCCGCGCGAAACTTGTGCTGACGGGATTCCGCT
This sequence comes from Eubacteriales bacterium, assembly GCA_045590715.1. GTDB lineage: Bacteria > Bacillota > Clostridia > Oscillospirales > SIG627 > RGIG5579. The sequence goes on from JAZNRO010000068.1 coordinate 51, forward strand.
TTATTGGAAATCTTATCACCGGCTTTGAAGAAGAAAAGAAAAATACCGGCTCCGGCCCCGATTTCCTTTTGGGCTACGAAGAAAGCTACGGTTATCTTGCCGGCAAGCACGCAAGGGATAAAGACGCCATCGTAGCGGCAATGCTCATTTGCGAAATGGCCGCATACCACAAACAAAACGGCAGAACCCTGATAGATGCCTTAAATGAAATCTACAAAGAATACGGCTATTTTCTTGATACTGTTGAATCCTTCTCCCTTGCGGGAAAAGAAGGTATTGAAAGGATCGGGGAAATTATGACCCAGCTTCGGGCAGATCCTGAAGTATTCCCCGGAACAAAAGAGGTGCTGGACTATGCAAGTGGCATCGACGATCTTCCCCGGGCAAACGTATTGAAATTCTATCTGGAAGACGGCTCCTGGATCGCCGCACGTCCTTCCGGTACCGAGCCTAAGATCAAATTTTACTATTCCATCTGCGGAAAGGACAAAGTGGCCGCAGAGGAAAAACTAAATCGTTATAAAACCGTTATCTGGGAAAAAACCGGTCTGTAAAAAAGAGAAATTCCACCGCAAAAGGCGTAGTTCTTATAGAATAAATAAAAAATATATCCATTTCTGTTAAAAACCCACATCGCATTTGCCAAACAATTTTTTAGCCAAGCCCAAACCCTTATAATAATAGAAAGAGAGAACAAATCGGTTCTGTAGCCGAAACGTACTCTCTTTTTTAATAAAATGAAATCGTTACCGTGTAACGATGAAATCTTCACTTCGTTCTGATGAAATCCAAGGTAGGCCCTTGGATGAAATCAAATCCGTCTACTTATCACCCTGCAAGGCAGGATTTCATCGCGGGAGTGATTTCATCCGCCGTAGGCGGATTTCACCCGTCGAAGACGGATTTGACTGCGTGTTCTCCGTGAAGGCGAACACGCTAATGGGTCGGTTTTTTGTTTTTTATTTTACTTTTTTATTCTTGCCGTAGATATAGAACATCACCATGGAAATCGCAAAGAATAGGATGGAAATAACGATTAAAATATTTCTTTCTCTTTCCTTTTTTTCTCTTTCTTTTCTTAAGCGCAGAGCTTCTTTTTCCCGTCTATCCCTAGCTTCTTTTTCCAGACGTTCTTTTTCCGCCTTGGCCTTTTCTTCCGCTTCGATCCGGGCTCTTTCTTCTTCCTCGATTATGCGCATTTCTTCGTAGGAAAGCTGATTTTCAAAGAAATCGTTTTTCTCTACGTCCTCCCCTACCAAGGAGCGGAAAAGACCGTAGGAATTGGGGGAATAGTTTCGGATCTGGGTGCTTTTTTTAATCTCCCCGTTCTCTCCGTTCAGCCAGCGGCGAAACCAGGTGTACTGCTGGGAATCGTGACAGGCAAAACCAAGTTTCGTTACTTCAAAAGCGGTTTTTCCGTCAAAGGATTGTAGCGGCGTATCCCAATCCAGGGTGATCTGATTTTCGGAATATAAATGCAGATAGGTTTTCGGTACTTCATAGGTGCCGTAGAGGGCACGGCTTTCGGGGAAGGCTTCTTCCGAGCCGGCCTGCAGCACCGCGTCCCGCAGGGTGTGGGAATTTAGGATATGCTGACCGTGTCCGTACTCTCCCAAAGGATCGTGGCCCACTACCACAAGGGGACGGAAACGGCGGAGCATCTCCACTTGAAATCCTACTACGTCTTCATAGGAATATCCCCTACCGGAAAGCTGCTGCATTGCCGCGTCTTCACTTTTGCTGTAAAGATCGGGAAAGGGACCGATCACCGGGTAATGGGTAACGCCTACGGTCCAAAGTCCCTGAAGCAGCTCGTGGCGGCGCATAGGCTCGTTTTGATGATCGGTAAAATAGATCACCTGAACGGAAAGCTTCTTCTCCCCGGCGTAATAAGGCAAGATACCGGCAAAAAACAGTTGTTCATCGTCGGCGTGGGTGGTCATCAGACAGAGGTCTGCCTTTTCCGCCGGCTCTTTCCAGATCTGCACCCAGGAAGGGACAGCGCCGGAAAAACCGTAAATTTCAAGAAAGGTTGCTTCCCCTTCAAAAGACAGAGTGATCTCCTTTTGTGGGGCATCGAAAAGATCGGTGATACTGATATACTGACGAAGGAATGAAGCAGAAAAGGTTTTGGTCTGGTCTCCTGCCGTCAAAGTAAGAGAAATGGGCTTCGTATGAAAAATAAGATAGATGGAATCCATCTCTTTTTCTGCTGAAAGGGTAAAGGATTCTTTTACGGTAACGGGCCTTGACTCTCTGCCGTCTGTCAAGGCAGGATAAGGGGTAGAAAGAGCAAGGCTCTCCCCTTCTGCCAGAACAAAAATCTCTGTCAAGGAAAAAACGAAAACAAGAGCAAGTAATAGGGATAAAACTTTTTTCATTTCAGCAAATGCTCCTTTAATTCCTTCACCGTTTCAAAAATATCATCCGCGCCGGCTTCCACAAGTTCTTCCCTTGAGCCGTAGCCGTAAAGAACGCCAATAGCAGAAAGACCAAGTTCTTTTCCTGCCAGGACGTCGTATTTCCGGTCACCGATCATATAGGATTCCTTGGGGTCGGCTCCGGTTTTTTCAAGGGCGTAGCGAAGTACGTCCGTTTTCTCACTGCGCCCTACTCCATCCATGGTAGCGCCGCAAACGTCATCAAAATAAGAGAAAAGATCAAAATGCTCCAAAATACGAAGGGCGAATTCTTCCGGTTTGGAGGTAGCCAGGATCACCTTCTTCCCCCTATCTTTCAGTTCTTTTAAAAGAGAGGGGACGCCTTCGTATACTTCGTTTTCAAAAATGCCCTTTTCCCGGAAATACGCCCGGTAATGCTCTACTGCTTCCTGGGCCTTCTCTTTTGAAAAACCGTAATAGCCCATAAAAGAATCCACAAGAGGCGGGCCGATAAAGGGAAAAAGTTTTTCCCTCTTCTCTTCCCGGATCCCAAAAGCCAGAAGGGCTTTCTGCACGGAATTTGTAATACCAAGGCCGGGATCGGTCAATGTTCCGTCTAAATCAAAGAAATAATACTTCATCCTTAAAAGCAGATCTTATAGCACAAAGATCCCATTTCACCTTTCTCGTTTTCCACTGTAACAAAAATTAAATTCTCGTAGATAAACTCTACCTTCAACACCTTCTCTCCCTGGGAAAGGAAAGAAGAAAGAGAAATATTTCTTTTTTTACTAAGGCAAAGAATCTCTTCTGTCTTTCCATTTTTTGCCACGCCTACGGCGTAGGTGCCACCGGGAGATACGGTGAGAAGTTCTACCGAATCAAAGCCGGAAAGTTTCCGGGAAGTGGTTTTCTCACCCAAAAGCAGATGGGACCAGGTGGCGGTAAGCTCTTCTTTTTCTTCTTCATCCAGACGCTGAGCGTAAAGGCGGTTTAAGGGCTTGGAATATTCTCCGGAAAGGTCTAATGCGCTCTGTACCGCCTGACCGGTCTTACAGTTTAAAGCCACGAGAATATCGCCTTTTTCCCCTTTTACGGTAAAATATGCATCGGTATTATTTAAGAAAGCGCCGAAACGGATATCTTTTCCGAAATCGGCAAGAGAAACCTCTTTTACGTCTACGATGCGAAGGCTACCGTCCATAGGATCGGTGTGATATACCGTTACCTTTTCTCCCGAAAGAGAAAGGGCGTAAGAAGCGTTACCGGAAAAACCGAGAACGTGGGTTCCGTAGGGGTCTACCCCACTGATAGAATCGGAGAACATGGGGTAGCAAAGTCCCTCTTCCGGATGAATACAGTATTTTTTGCCCTCTTCATCCCGGTAGATGATACGGTCCTCCCGCAAAGCGGGCCACAGTCCTTCATAAGAGGGGTCGGGCGTGTAAAGGAAGGTCTTTTTGATGCCGTACTCCTCTTCCACCTTTACCTTGTAATAAGAAAATGTTTTTCCTTCAAAGCCGAAGGGAGTAAGATCCAGCGTTTCAAGCGGAAGTTCCTCAAACTCCGTTTTGCCCAGGGCGTTTAACAAAAGGGCCTTTTCCCTATCTTTAGAAAGCAGAAGTTTTCCGTTATAGTCATAGGCCTCATCAAAAGAAGTGATAAGGCTTAAGCCTTTTTGGTTATACATACGGAGAACGTATAAGAAAGCGCCAAACAAAACAAAAACGATCAAAAGTAAAACCAAAAAAATAGTCAGCTGTTTTTTCTTCATACTTTCCTCCTTGGGGAATTGTATTTTTCTTTTATTTGTGTTATAGTAATCTGCGAGGTGAAAAAATGAACGTACTTTTTGTTTGTACCGGCAATACCTGCCGCAGTCCCATGGCCCAGGCAATTTTTGAAAAAATGCTTTCGGAAAAGAATCTGTCTTACAAGGCAGACTCTGCGGGGATCTATGCGATTCCGGGACAAAAGACGGCGGAAAACACCTTGAAAGTTCTGGAAAAGAACTTTGATATCACCGATTTTTCCCATAGCGCAAAGCCCTGCACGAAAGAAACGATCGACCGGGCGGACCTTGTGATCGGAATGACGGAAAATCACAGAGATCTTTTAATAAACCTTTTCGGAAACAAGGAAAAGATCCTTTCCCTTCCCCTCTCCGTAGGCGACCCTTACGGGGGTGACCTTCCTTGTTATGAAAAATGTGGGAAAGAGATCGAAAAAGCCCTTCTGATGCTTTTTGAGAAAGGGGTATTTGATGACTGAAATCAGCCTTATCACAAAAGAAGATCTCCCCTTTATCCGGGTCTTGGAAGAAAAACTTTTTTCCGACCCTTGGAATGAAAATTCTCTTTTCTCCTGGCTTTCCTGTTCAGGCGCAAAAGGCTATGTTTTAAAAGTGGACGGCGTAAGAGCATCTTACGCGCTATTTCAAACGATATGTGGGGAAGGCGAACTTCTTCGCTGCGGCGTAGAGCCACAGTTTTCAAGAAAAGGTCTTACCTTTACCCTTTTATCTTTTGCACTGGAAAAAGAAAAAAACGAAGGGGCAAAGCGGATCTTTCTGGAAGTGAGAAAAAACAATCTTCCGGCGAAAAATCTTTATGAAAAACTGGGCTTTCGTTTACTGGGAGAAAGAAAAAACTACTACCATAAGCCCACGGACGACGCTTTGATCTATGAAAAAATTCTGTAACGGAGTAATAAAATGAAAATCCTTGCTTTTGAATCCTCCTGCGATGAAACTGCCGCGGCAGTGGTGGAGGACGGAAGACGTATTTTATCCAATATCGTTTTAAGCCAGATCGACATTCATCACCGCTACGGCGGAGTGGTGCCGGAGATCGCTTCCCGGGCTCACACGGAGGCTATTTGCACCGTTTGTGACAGAGCGCTTGCGGAAGCAGGTCTTACCATCGACCACATTGACGCCATCGGAGTAACGAACCGTCCCGGTCTCATCGGCGCTCTTTTGGTTGGGGTAAACTTTGCCAAATCCCTGGCTTTTTCAAAAGACCTTCCTCTTATTCCCGTCAATCACATTGAAGGTCATATTGCGGCCCTTTATCTGGCCCATCCGGATCTGGAACCGCCCTTTGTGGCTCTCATTATGAGCGGCGGTCACACTTCTCTTGTAGAAGTAAAGGGATATACCGCTTTTTCTCTCATCGGCGCAACCCGTGATGATGCGGTAGGCGAAGCCTTTGACAAGGCGGGCCGTATTATCGGCATCGGTTACCCCGGCGGAAAAGAAATGGACCGGCTTTCCCATTTAGGAAATCCAAATGCCATTCCCCTGCCTGCGGCGGCTATCCGGGATCACGACTTTGACTTTACTTTTTCGGGCCTGAAGACCGCGGTGATCAACTACGCCCACAACAAAAAACAGCTGGGCGAAGAGATCGTGCCGGAGGATCTGGCGGCTTCTTTCACCAAAGCCACTTGCGACGGCATTGCATCCCGGCTTCAGAACGTCCTTACCGCCTTCCCTCATAAAAAACTGGTACTGGCCGGCGGGGTTGCCGCAAATTCTCATATCCGAAAAACCGCAGAAGAGGTTTGCAAAAAATGCGGTACTACCCTATATCTTCCCCCCGTTTCTCTCTGCGGAGATAACGGCGCGATGATTGCGGCCCAGGCATATTACAACTACAAGGCGGGAATCCTGGCAGACGAGAGCCTGAACGCTCACGCTACCTCCCCTTTCAGCTTCAAATTCTAACCATTATCATTTCACTTTTTCCACAAGAAAATGTGGAAAACTTTGTGGAGAATGTGAAAAAGTGCGATATTTCAAGGCTTTTTCGCCCCAAAATCCGCGCTTTTCACATTTTTCAAGAAAATAAAACGCTTTTTGTAAAAGGAAAAAATTATTCCTCTTCGCTCTCCTTCTGTTCCCAAAAATCTCCTTCTCCGGAGAGGAAACGGATGGAGCGTTCTACCGCGTCTCTGGCGTTGCCCCAGGGCTCTTTCTGATAGCGGTAATCAAACTTTTTGCAAAAATGGGATACGTCCCCTTTCAGGGAATCCAGATACCCCATCTGAACCTTTTGCGCCGCATCCAAAAAGTCGGAAAGCTTCTTTTTGGGAATATAAAGCTTTGCGGTTTTCAAAAAGCGGGTATAACAGGGCAGACAGAAATAGGTCTGCTTTTCCATTTTTCTGCGAAATTCGATATCCAGGTCCCAGAGAAGACAGGCAGTCTCAAACATTTTGCTTAAATGGAATTCTACTCTTTCGCAAACGTAGCAAGTATTGCAAAAACTTTCGGTATGACCGGCCACCCCGGAAAGTTTTTCTTTTAAAGAAATTTTAGGAGTAGCGCATTCCTTCCGGATCTGGTCCAGATGGCTTTCCAGCATTAGTGCCAGAGGAAGTCTTTTTTGCGCAGAAAAAAGCTTTTCGAAATGGTGGGCGCAAAAGCCCTTTTCATTGGTCTGGATCCGGATATCCGGCTCCATCATAGAAGCACCCAGGATCAGATCGATCTCACCGTCCTCCAGTTTTTTTCTCATTCTGCAAAAGGGACAGCTGCCGGTTTCATCAAAGGCTTCATTTACCGGAATGGTATAGATTTTTTCCATCTTTTTCTCCTCTGGTAATTTCTTTTTTTATTATAGCATAAATTTCCCCCAAATTCAAGTATCAAAGAAAGGATCTCTTATGGCCAAAGTCCTGCAGAGCATTGACGAAAAGCATAACATTTATCAATACACCGAAGGGTTTTCCTTTGGCACGGATGCGGTACTGCTGTCCGGCTTTATCTCTCCCCGTCCCGGCAGTATCGGCCTGGAACTTGGTACCGGCACCGGTATTATTCCTCTTCTCCTTTCCATTCACAAGGATTTCGGGAAGATCTACGCCCTGGAGATTCAAAAAGACTATGCAGACCTTGCCGCAGAAAACATTGCCTTAAACGGATACGAAGACAAGGTGGAAATAATATGGGGGGATCTAAAGGAAGTGGAAAAGCACGTTCCTTTTTACTGCGATTTCGTTTTTTCCAATCCCCCTTATATGAAGAGCGAAAGCGGAAAACAAAACGACAACGAGAAAAAGCGCATTGCCAGACACGAAGTCCACTGCAATATTGAAGACGTGTGCCGTGCCGCCGCCAGCCGTCTTCAGGACAAGGGCGAATTTTACTGCGTATACCGTCTTTCCCGGATGGCGGAACTGTTTTTCGCCATGAAAAAAGAAAATTTGGAACCCAAAAACATCCTCTTTGTCACCCCAAAAAAGGACAGCGCGCCGGAACTGATTCTGGTTCGCGCCGTGAAGGGAGCAAAGCCGGATCTGAAGAGCCGAAATGTATTTATCCTTCAAGATGAAAACGGAGAAAAAAGCGAAGAAGCAAAGATCCTTTACGAAAGCGGCAAGATCTTATATCACAAAGGCTGATTATGAAACGAATTTTATTGTTTTTCCTTGCCCTTATTCTGTTTTTGCCCTCCTGCGGGGGTCAAAATAATATGGTAAATGCAGGGACTGTTGCCCAAAACGTAAAAGAAAACAAAAACCTTTTTCTTCAGTGCTACGAAATTCTTTCGGAAATGAAAAAAGAGAGAGTGTATGTAGCAATGGAAGAAGAAAAAGACGAAGACAAAAACGAGATCGAAGGGTCAAAACGCCTGGTCCTTTACGAAAAAGAAAGCGATGAGCGGACGGAAATCGAAAACGATATTTTGGAAAAAGCCCTTACCGAATTTGACCTTGCGCTGATCTTCTTCCAGACCGCCTCCGACGGGCGGGTCTGCGTGATCTTTTCCTACACCAAAGAGAACGAAAAAGGAAAGGTGCAAAACGGCTTTTACTACTCTCCCGACTCCCTTCCCTGCGCCTGGTGGGGAAGAAGAGGAGAACTTGTCCGCAGGGACGACCGTTATCTTCAACTGAACCGAAAAGAAGACGCGGTCTACTACACCGTAAACATTGAAGATTCCTTTTACTATTTTGAAAAATACGGCGATCTTTTGGCATAAGAAAAACGGACCGAAAAGGGTCCGTTTTTTGTTGCATTTTTTATGAAAGAGGCTCGGCAGGAATCAAAGCCATTTGTTTTACCGGATAGAGCTTTGTTACAAAATAAAACTGCCGCTGTGTTAAAGTTTCCCACTCCCGGTCGGTAAAATACGTATCATAAAAAGGGTGCAAAACCTTGCATTTCCTCGTCTCTCCCGCCTCCAGATTCACATAACATCCGCCAGTAGAATCAAAGAAATTCACCGTCCCCTTCTCCATGGGTGAGGAATAATTTCCCGCTTCTATGTTCGTAGTGGTCATATCCACCATAACCGCTTCTTTACCGGGATTATAAAATTCGTATTCAAGGATCATTGCTCTGGTGCGGGTCTCCTTGGGATGATTGAAAATAGAATACACTGCCACCTTCATTTCATCCTCATCGGGAAGAGCGGAAACATCCACCCACTCCGCGGCGGTCACTTTAAATTTCACTCCCTGATAATCCATTTCCGTGCCGGCAGGGATCTGAACTTTTTCGCTGCGGGGGTATTTGATATTGATATCTACGATCCGCCAAATAGCAAAGGAAACAAAAGCAAGAGCGAAAACGAAAAAGAGCCATTTAATCCATTTTTTCATTTTTCTTCACCTCCATGACCTTTCCGTTCTTCAAAAGAACGATCTCATCGCAGAGATTCTCTATTTCCTCCTTATCGTGGCAGGAAAGAATGATGATAGTATCTTCCCTCTTTTTGGAGCGGATCAGTTCCCGCACCTTATCCACCGTCTCTTCGTCCAGAGCGTTAAAAGGTTCATCCAGAAGAATCAAATTGGGATCCTCCATTAAGGCCGCGGCAATGCCCAGTTTCTGCTTCATTCCCAAGGAATACTTTCGAAAACTCTTTTTTTCATTGGGATCCAGTCCTACCTCCCGCAGAGTCTCCCGGATCTTTTCATCGTCGATCCGATTTTGCAAAGAGGCAAGATGCTTTAAATTGCGAAAACCGCTGTACCCGGAAACAAAACCGGGATTTTCAATGAGGATACCGCAATTTTCGGGAAAGGAAATGTCTTTTCCTACCGTCTTTCCATCAATCACGACCTTGCCGGCGGTGGGAAGGATCAGACCGCAAATGGCTCGCATCAGCATGGTCTTTCCGCTACCGTTTTTTCCAACGAAACCATAGATCTTTCCGCTTTCCAGTTCCAGGCTGATCCGATCCAGCACAGTATGTTTTCCAAAATTTTTCACATAAGATTCAACACTGATATTCATAATTTCCTCATTTCAAACAATATCTTTTTTACGAATGAAAATATAACCGATGCCAAAAGATAAAGCAAGCATCGCAAAAACGAATAGCAAAGCGGCGGTATCCGAAGGTGCCGCTTTCGCAGGGACGTAAGGCACTTTTTTGAAAAGAAAAGTATAAGTAAAAGGGAGAAAGGCAGACCCGGCAGACGCGGACACCACAGCAATACCAAGAGCCGTAGCAAATGGAATCAAGGGGTTTACAAAAAGAGAAAGGGTCATTTGCAAAAAGGCGGCAGACAGAGAGATCAGAAAAGGAACCAAGATCAATTTCGCTAAAAAAAGTCCGGTGGGAAGAAGGGACAGTTTTGCCCTGAAAAACACAGTTGCGATCTGATCACAAGAACGAATCCCGCCTGCACCCCAGCCAAGCCAAAAGCACAGAACCGTAAGAAGCATAACCAAATAAGCAAAAAACACGGTAAAGGCGCACCAAAGATATTTTGAACTTAGCCACAAGGCTCTGGAACGAGTACGGATGATCCGAGTGGCAGCACCGCTTCGCAGATCCCCGTCGGCAAAAAAGCCTACCGCGTAAAAAACAAGTGCATGAAAACAAAACCAAATAATGGGAAAAGAAACGGTGCTCTGGCTAATGAGATCCAGGGAAGACCTACCGGAAAACAGTTCTGCCATAAGATCGGAAAGTCCAGGCTGAATGGGATCCTTCAGATCGGAATTTAACAGGAACACGCGGTAAGAGAAAAAAGAAAGCACCAAAAAAGCCAAAAGGAAAAAGAACAAATACAATTTCCGCCGCTCCCATATTCCACGGCGAAGATCATACCGAAACATTTTATAAAACCCTTTACTTTTCATGAGAAAGAAAATCCTTTTTTTTACTTTTGATCCAACCAAGGAAAAAGGAAGATAACACGATTAAAAGAAAGATGCCAAGAACTAAAAGTTCTACCTCCGGCAAGATAAGCTGTGTTTTTTCCAGATTCGCAGCGTATAGCGAAGGAAAGAGGTTCAACAAGTTGCGCTCCCAGGTAAGAATGGCTGCAAAAAGGATACCCACAACAAGAGAAAATATCTTGCCCGTCCACTGGGAAATACCGTACACCAACAGAGAAAAACTGAGGATCCGGGAAAAGAACTTAAAAAAGTAGTAAAGAACCAAAACCGAGGGGGGTGTGGAACAAACGAAGCCGTTTTCCCGAAAGAAATAAGATCCCACTTCTGACCAGTTGCAAAACACCGAAGAAAAAAGCGAACCGGAAATACAAAGAGAAGTCAGAAAAAGGAAGGACAGAAAAAGAGACACGGTGAAAACCTTTTGCCAACCCAATTTTAAAATGCGGCTTCTCTTTTTCAGCCGAAGAACCACCTGGGGGTCCTCTTCCGCACCGGTCATCAGCTGAGCGAAAAACAGCGTCAGGGGAACGGGAAGAAAATACACCGGCAGTTCCATCACAAGTTGCACCCAGTCCATGGCAGAGGCGTCAAAATCCAGATCAAGGAAAAAACGAACTGCCACCAAAAAGAGAAAATTTAAAAGAAAATAGATCAGACAATGGGGCAAGAAAGAAGCAAGAAATGTGAAAGGGCGAAACACTCTTTTTTTACAAAACATCTTTTTTCACTCCGGTAATAAAGTATGGAACAAAAGAAGCAAGAAAGAGCCCGCCCAGCATCGCCACCCGAATCGTAGGCGTTGTAAAATACGAAGAAATATCATTTAATTCCATCAAACTGAAATCCAGATTTCCCGTGAGCATGGCACAAAGGGTCCAGAATAAATACACAAAAAAGGGAAAGAGATAGCAAAGAAAAGAGCGGGCAGCCACAAAGGTAATAGGCAGAGAAAGACAGGCAACCAATCCGGTTACGCAGGAAATCAGAAGAACCGTCAGAAAAACATGGATCAAAGGGCGGGAGAAAAACAAAGCTGACCACCGAGAACCCTCATAAACATTGGTAAAAAAGAAATTTCCCTCCGGCTTCATAGAAGGCAGAAACATGGCTGTAACCAAAAATGAAAGCAGAAGCGGAATGGCAGTTGCCACAGCGCTGCTGAGAAAGGTGGCAATATACTTTGCCAAAAAATACGCTTTCTTTTCCGTTCTGACTAAAATATTTTTTACATATCCCCCATTCAGATCCTCGTAAAAAGAGCCGGAAAAAGGCAAAGCCGCCAAAAGGGGAAGCAGCCAAAAGAAGGTCTTTTGACTGGTATAAAAACTAGGTCCACAAAGCCAGTTTGTATAAGAGACCTGATAAAAATCATTATAAACCTTTTCCTGTTGTCCCATTAACTCATTATACATCATACAAAAGGGGATCCTTTCCCATGCATACCACATAGCAAGCGTACAGGTAATCAGCAGGGAAAAAACAAAAAGCCGGGAGCGAAAAGCGCGGCGAAGCTCCGCAAAAACCGTTTTCATCATAAAAAATCCTCCTTGTATGTTAAGCCGCAATAATGGGGGCACTCTGATTCCACTCCCCATCCAGGGTAACGTATAATAAAACAAAAGACAGATCGAAATGAAGATCCGCCAGATCAGAGGGGACCTGAAACTGGAAACTAAAACGGGATTCTCCGGAAATTATGGAACAGGACTCCCCTTTTTCTACCGAATTCTCTCCGTAAACCACCTTCTCCGGGGCAAAACCGTCATTTTGTCCAAAGAGTGCATAAAACCGATATACAGGCAGAAAAGTCTCTTCTCCGGAAAAATTTACACAAAGATCAAACAATACCGTAACGGAGTCTTCTTCTCCGGGAATAGCCTCAAAAGAGATGCTATCCAACTTCATCTGAAAGCTCTCCCCTTTTTCATTAAGAAAGCTACAGCTCGCTCCATTTTTCAAAAAAGCGGAAGAAGACAAAGCAGATGCCATTTCATCTTTGCGATTAAAAATTCCCATCTGTTTACCAAAGCACAGCAGCAAAATTAAAAATGCTAAAAGAAAGCCGAGGACAATAGCCCTTGTTATTATTTTCTTTTTCATATTATATTCTCGTATATTCTTTATCAGAAAGGGTCCGGGAGAACCGGCTTCTGCCGGCTCTCCCCTTTTTACTTATGTTATGCGTATGTTTATGCTTTCTTTATACGCTGTCAGGGCTCCAAAGAATCTCGTATTTTACCATGCAAGTTTCCGGATAAAATACCACAGAAGCGTAAAGGTACCCATCTTCTTTCACAAAATTGGTTAGATAAGTAGAAGCGCCGGGATATACTTTCTTTGCCAGGGTCTTATAGGGACCGTAATAAAACTCATCATAATCAGGAGAGTTTGGATTGTCATATCCCATAGGACCATAGTAGCGGTCAATCGCTATTTCAGGATTATAACTGCTATACGCTGTATTTACTTCATGTTCCATGTTAGCTCTTTGCACCCAAGCAATCAAAGACCCACCCGAGGTTGCATCATTTTTAATGTAAGAACTGGTATAATCCTGTTTCGGGCGAAAAACCATATATTGGTTTTCATAAAGATTTGCTATACTGGAAAGTTCATATTCATCATCTCGAACATTTCCTGCGGCGAAAACCGGGGCGGCTAGTAGTGTCATCAGCGTAGCCGAGAGCAAAAAGATAGCGATACATTTTTTCATTTTAGAATTCTCCTTTCAGAATTTATTCTGTTGAATGAATCCTGACGTCAGGAACTTCTTGTACACGCTTTTATTATATCAATAAATAAAAAGCTTGGGAAGACTTTGACCTCCAATTGTCTTTTTTTGGCCTCCAATTGTATATAAACCGAGAAAAACACGAGAAAAAAAGAAAAAAAGCCCCTTTTATGAAGGGGCATATATGATATTTTGTTCATCTCCGTATACGGGAAAATACCCTCCCATATATCCTTCCGTTGCCACTACTTCTCCCTGCTCTCCGATGATCAGAACGGGATACAAATATTTGGCTCTCCCCACTGCGCCTATAGGGATATCCTTATTTAGAGAAGCAGGAGGAACTTCTCCCCGGGAGATATAAAAAGAATTATCCTCCCGAAGCATCACATCCGGCACAATATATACCAGTATAAAATCATAGGTAAGACCGGCTTTCAAAGGACCTACGATAAAATAGCTTTTATCCGTGCTTTTCTTTTGGATCACATCCTTCTCACAGGCAGTCCCAGGATTGTAACCCACCATCTCCCAAGTTCTGGCTTGGCCAAAAACACCTGCATCACTGTAAAAACCGTAGATTTTATAGGAACAAATGCGAAAAGAATTTACTCCCCCAATATTAACGTCCTTTTCCTCGGGAATTGTAATAGAGAGATAAGCGGCGTAATAAGACTGAGTTTCCAAGTCGATTTTTGCTATATCACTATAAAAAAACTCTACCCCTTCTCTTTCCAGCAGACTCCGATCCTTGGTAACAACGGCCTTTTGAAACGCCAGTTTCAACTCTACAAAATCGTACGGGTCATCTGTGATATTATCATCCTGAGGCAGCATCCAACTTGCACCAGGAGAAAGATATACATATCTGCGCTTCCTCGCTTCTACATAGGCCTTTTTTGCTTCCGTATCCGGGTCCTGAAGCTCCTTCTCTAAAGGGGTCTCATTTCCGATTCCTTGGGGTTCCTCTGTAGAAGAAGGTTCCTTTTCAAAGCGGGAAGAAAGACGATACAAATACCCATTCTTCTCCATCACAAGTAAAAGAAGAACGGTGACGGAGATCAAAAGTACTGCGCAAAGAGTAAAAGTA
>JAZNRO010000069.1:0-3144 GCA_045590715.1 Eubacteriales bacterium
TTTTATTTGCAAAGCTCGAAGGTATCTTTTGCGATCATCAGTTCTTCATTGGTGGGAACGATGAGTACGCGTACCTTGGAATTGGCTGTAGAAACGTCCATTTCCTTGCCAAGTCTTGCGATGGCGTTTGCTTCTTTGTCCATTTCAACGCCCATAAAGCCAAGCTTTTCTGCTACTCTTTCACGGTAGCTGGTATTGTTTTCACCGATACCGCCGGTGAATACGATAGCGTCTACACCGCCCATAGCAGCCGCATAAGCGCCTACGTACTTGGTCAGCTGGTGGCAGAGCATATCTTCTACCAGTTTGCATCTTTCGTTGCCTTCTTTAGAGCCTGCTTCTACGTCACGGTTGTCGGAGGTGAAGCCGGTCACGCCCAGGATACCGGATTTCTTGTTCATCACAGTATCTACTTCGTCGGGAGTAAGGCCTTCCTTCTTCATCAGAAGAGGAACGATAGCGGGGTCGATAGAACCGCAGCGGGTACCCATGATGATGCCTTCCAGAGGTGTGGTGCCCATGGTGGTGTCAAGGCACTTGCCGCCCTGAACGGCTGCGATGGAAGAACCGTTGCCCAGGTGGCAGGTAACAATGTTCAGTTCCTCGGGCTTTTTACCCAGAAGCTGGGCGGCTCTCAAGGATACGTAGCGGTGAGAAGTACCGTGGAAACCGTAGCGACGGATCTTGTACTTTTCATAGTATTCATAGGGCAGAGCGTACATATAAGCGTACTTGGGCATGGTCTGGTGGAAGCCGGTGTCAAATACCGCAACCTGGGGAACGCCGGGCATAATTTCTTCGCAAGCGCGGATACCGGTCAGGTTGTGGGGGTTGTGAAGCGGGCCAAGCTCGCAGCACTCTTCAATGGCTTCGATCACCTTGTCGTTTACGATGACGGAACCGGAGAATTTTTCACCGCCGTGGAGTACTCTGTGTCCTACAGCGCCGATTTCGGAAAGATCGGAGATGACGCCGTGGGTAGGATCGGTAAGAGTTTTTACCACGATGGAGATGGCTTCGCCGTGATTTTTCATATCTACGTCCATCTTGTAAGCATCTTTTCCGGGAACCTGATGCTTAAAAGCACCGCCGGAGATACCGATACGCTCGCAAAGACCCTTGGCAAGAAGGGTATCGCTTGTCATATCGATCAGCTGATACTTAACGGAAGAGGAACCAGCATTGATAACGAGAATTTTCATATTTATAATTCCTTTCAAGCTTTTGATGATGGGAAAATTTTACCACAAAGTATTTTTTTTTGCAAGAGATTTTCCGTTTTTCCCTTGCTTTTTTCAAACTTTAGGGCAGGAGGCCCTGTTTTTCCAGCATCAGAATTTTCAGTTCTACAAAAAGCGGGGGAACGGAAAGCTTTTTTCCCATCTCTTCCCGGGAAAGGCCTTCTTTTAAAAGAGAAATCACTTTTTTGGTGTCCAGAAGGATGCCCGCGGCGAAAAGATTTGCTTCGTACTCCGGCTTTAGGGTCATATCCAGGATGAAATGGTCTTGGACGATGCTGTCCTTTGCCATTTCTCGATGGAGCATATCGTGACCCAGTTCGTGGGCCAGGACCTGCTTTGCTTCCCGGCGTTTTAAGTTTCCGTTGAGGAAAATAAACCTTTGATTTAAGATGACCTTATACATTCCCTTTAAGGTCTGAAATTCCGGGCAAAAGCGGATCTCAATTCCTTCCGCCTCGGCCAGCTCAAAAGGATTTCGGGTGCCGTGCTTTTCACAGAGGGCATCGGAAAGCTTTGCAATGCGAACGATCTCGGTCATGGGGTCTCTTTGCGGGTGCTCTGCCCCCGTTTTTCCTTCTTTGCGGCCCAGTAAGCGGCAATGATGGCTTCCATGGCCGCATCTCTGTCTTCATCGCCGATCTCACCGCCGGAAAAAAGGCCCGATACCGCAAGGACCAGCTCCTGCAGCTGGCTCTTGGCATCGCCCCGAGCGTCTACAATGCTCTTTTCCCCGGTGGATAAAAGGGCTTCGGTGGTGGTTTCCAGAGCAGTGGCAAGACCTACCGCAATATCAAGACTTGCAGGGTATCTTTTGCCCATTTCATAATTTTGCAGGGTTCGAAGGGAAATGCCCGCCTTTTCTGCCAGGGCGCTCTGGGACAGCCCCGCCTTTTTCCGGGCGTCTTTTAATTTTTCAGAAAAATGCATCTTCTTCTCCTTTGCGAACGAATTTACATAAATTTACACTTGACAGTGAACAAAAGTTCGTATATCATAGCAATACGAAAACTTGTTCGTAATTTATTATAAAACTGCGAACGGGATTTGTCAAGGAGAAAAAATGGAACGAAGTATTTTGCACTGTGATCTCAATAATTTTTATGCTTCGGTGGAAAGGCTTTACGACGATTCCTTAAAAGGGGTGCCGGTGGCGGTGTGTGGGGATGAGGAGGCCCGGCACGGCATCGTTTTGGCCAAAAGCGAGGAGGCCAAGGCCTTGGGCGTGAAGACCGGGGACGCCATTTGGCAGGCCAAGGAAAAGTGTCCCGAAATTCGGGTAGTTCCCCCTCATTTTCGCCGCTACGTTACTTATTCTGCCCTGGTGCGGGAAATTTATCAGGAGTATACGGACCTGGTGGAGTCTTTCGGCATGGATGAGTGCTGGCTGGACGTGACCGCTTCTCACCTTGCTTTCGGCGACGGGGTGGAGATCGCCCGCCAGATCCGCCGCCGTACCAGAGAGGAATTGGGGCTTACCATTTCCGTTGGCATTTCCTTTAATAAAGTTTTTGCAAAACTTGGCAGTGACCTGAAAAAGCCGGACGCCCAGACCCATATTTCAAGGGAGAATTTCACCACCGTGGTATGGCCCCAGCCGGTGGAAAGCCTTCTTTTCGTAGGGCCAAGATCTGCCGCGGTGCTTCATCAGTTCGGCATTCATACCGTAGGGGATCTGGCCGGGGCAGACGATAAATTTTTAAAAATGAAATTCGGGAAAAACGGGGAAACAATGAAGCAAAATGCTTTGGGGGAAGATAAAACGCCGGTACTTCCCGCCACCTTTGAGCCTCCCATGAAAAGCGTGGGGCACGGCCATACCGCCGCGAAAGACATTGAAACCAGGGAAGAGGTGTGGACCTTGATCCTGGCACTTTCCCAGGAGATCGGAGAGAAACTGCGCTTT
>JAZNRO010000070.1:0-15164 GCA_045590715.1 Eubacteriales bacterium
AGTTCAAACCGTCTTATCAAATGCAAAAGAAAAAGGCATCACATTTGTGATGCCTTTTTATTTTGGTCGAGGCGACAGGACTTGAACCTGCGGCCTCCGCGTCCCGAACGCGGCGCTCTACCAAACTGAGCCACGCCTCGATAATATATAAAATTGTAAATAGAGGAGAAAGACATTGGGGTAACCTGCCGCGTAGGGGTCACGCGGCGCTCTTCCTGTTACGGTGCCCGAAATTTTTCGCTCGCTATTCGCATCGCAAAATTTCGACCGTTGCCACTCCTTTTTGCTCGCTTGATCTCACAACGTGAGCGCTCGCAAACGTCCCCAAGCTGTGCCACGCCTCGATAAATATATAATGGAAGAAAACAAGAGTTGATTTTGAAAAATCAAGCCTATTTATTATATCATTTTTTGTGTTCTTGTCAAGGGCTTTGGAAGAAAGGCTCCCTTTCTTCCAAAGCTTATGTTTATCGATTTAAAAGGGTTTTGCAAAGAGATAAAAGTTTTTCGTCGCCGGTGCTATTAAAGAAGGTGATATTGCCGTCGCTTTTCTTTTCCGAAAGCAGGCCGGCTTCTGTAAGGCGGTTTTTCGTTTGCTTGGCGGTTCCTTCTCCTCCGTCGAATACGGCAGAATAGGGCAGAGCCTTTTCTACCGCTTTGCGGATCAGGGGATAGTGGGTACAGCCCAGCACCACCGCATCTATTTTCTTCTTATTGTAAGGAGCAAATTTTTCGTTCAGATAGGTATCGATCTCTTCGCCTTCCAAAATGCCCTCCTCGATCTTTTCCACAAGGCCGGGGCAGGGGACTTTGATAATGTCTGCCATCTCCTCGTAGCGGTGCATCATGGTATTGAATTTTTCCTGCTCCAGGGTCATAGGTGTTGCCATTACCAATACCTTGGGGTTTTCTTTCGAAAGGACCGCGGGCTTCAGCGCCGGTTCAATGCCGATAATGGGTACCTCTTTCCAGGTTTCCCGCAATACGGGAATGGCCACGCTGGTGGCGGTGTTGCATGCCACTACAAGGGCCTTTGCCCCTTTTTCAAGAAGGAAGCGGGAGATTTCCGTCACAAAGCCGATCACGTCCTCTACTTTTTTGGTACCGTAGGGAGCGTTGGCAGAGTCGCCGTAATAGAGAAAATCCTCGCCGGGTAAAATGCGTACCAGTTCCTTCAGTACACTGATACCGCCTACCCCGGAGTCCAAAACGCCGATGGGAGCATTTTTCATATTTTGTGTGTTGTTCATTTTGTCCTCCGCCTTATGCTCTACCGGTTAAATTTTCAAGCAGGGAAAGGAGCGTTTCATCCGGCTCAATGGTAAGAAGGGTGTATCCTTCTTCCTCCGGAGCCAGAAGGCAGTATTTTCCGCCGGAAAATAGGTTCTGGCAGTAAGAGAAACGGTGCTTTATGAGAAAACTTTCCTTCTTTGCCAAGAAACTTTTCTCCGTCATCAGGATTATATCTTTTGTAATGGGAAGGGAGCCTAAGTTCTTTACCCTTTTCCCTTGTGTGGAAGAAAGGAGTAAAACGCCGTCTTCCAGTCCGTACTGATAAGAAGTTAAGAGATGTTTCGAGGTGATCTGCATAAAAGGGAACAAAAGCAGAAAGGATACGATCTGCAAAATTCCCTTGAAAGCAGGAAATAGGGTAGAGAGGAAAAAGAGGAGAACGCTTGCGATCAAAAGGACA
Organism: Eubacteriales bacterium; assembly: GCA_045590715.1. GTDB lineage: Bacteria > Bacillota > Clostridia > Oscillospirales > SIG627 > RGIG5579. Next base: position 1,694 of record JAZNRO010000070.1, read on the forward strand.
AGGCACAAGACATTGGCTTTTGGGTCTTTTTTCTCCGGACGGCAGATATAGTTCTGATTCATAATATGATCTCCAGAAGATTTACAGCATCTAAAAATGCATTGGAGGAAAGATTTTTCGGAAGACCCATTTCTTCCAGTACCTTTTCTCGCTTTGATTTGGAATGTTCTTTGCCGAAATATTCCAGGCGGTAAAGATCCATTTTGGTATAGCGTTCTTTCTTTTCCGTTCCTTTGCTTAAAAGACCGCTTTTTTCAAAAAGGGTAAGAAGGGTCTTGTTATCGATTCCCTCTACCCCCAAAAGGCCTTCTTTTCCCGGTGCGCTTTTCCGCCTTTCCTTGCCGGGGATGGGGGGGATATATAGGTCTGTGATATTTTCCTTTCCGCAGAGAGTGTGCACGTGCCCGCGGATCAGTTTTCCCGCGCCGTCAGAGTCGGAAAGGATCACAAGGCCTCTTTTTTTTGCCAGGCGCTTTAGAAGCTCTCGCTTTTCCTTGTTTTGAAAAATACCAAAGCCTTCCGTGGTAAGGACCGTGGCGGAAAGGAGGGATTCAATACGGATCTTATCGTATTTTCCCTCTACTAAAATCACTTTTTCGCAAATAGGCTTCATTTTTCTTGTCCAAACAGTCTTGTGATCTCAATCAGATACCGTTCCGTTACCAAAAAGGCGTCACTGCGGAAGCCCTTTAGTTTCCCGTCCAGTTCCAGGCATAAAAGAAGGGCTTTTTCAATGTTTTCCTTTTTCTTTCCGTAAAGGATCTGCTTGTATTTATCATATTGCCAAGGGAAAAATCTGGCGCTTTTCTGGCAGGCGGCAGAATCTGCCCCTTCTGCGATCAGTCTTGCTCCGGTGAGAACGCCGGCAAGAGAAGAGGCAATGGCAACCGGTTCGGCTCTTTGCTTTTTCAGATTTTGGAAGATCTTTTCTACCGGGCCCATAGCACCGGAAAGCACTGCTTCGCACAGATTATATATGGCAAATTCGCTGGTATCCTCTGCAAAGAGCAGAACGTCTTCCTCGGTGACCTCGCTCCTCTTTTGGGAAATGGCGTAGGCTGATAATTTTTCCAGTTCCCGGCGGATCAGGATCATACGGTTTCCCGAAAGGCGGAAAAGGGTGCGAAGGGCCTTATCGGGCGCAGTAAGAGAATCGCCGGCCAGAATTTTTTTGCTCCAGGTAAGGAGCACTTTTTCGTCCTGGAGAGGGAAGGAAACAAAGTCCATTTTCTCCTTCAGTGCCAGAACGGATTTTTTCTTTAGGTCTTTTTTGTCTTCCCCGAATTCTTCAAATTCCGTGTAGAGAATAAGGATCAGATAAGGGGGAAAGTTTTCAAGAAGGGCAAGAAGACGCTTGGTATCGGAATCGGAAAGCTTATGAGGGGAAAGACCGCGACAAATAATAAGGCGCATGGTCCCGCAAAAAGGTAGGATCTCCGCCTCTTCCAAAAGGTGGGAGAGGGTGTGGTCCCGGGTAAAATCCAGGCGTACCAGATTAAACTCTTCTCCGTCTTCTTTTTTGATAAGAGAAACAAATTTCTCCAGGTAAAAATTTTTCAGCATTTCTTCGGGTCCGAAAAAGGCAAAGGCGCCCATGGGATTTTCCCGCAGGCGCGCTTTCAGTGCGGAAACCGAGATGCCCAGTGTATCTTTCAGAGCCATTAGTCCATTTTCTCGGAAAGTTGTTTTCCGCCAAGGATGTGGAAATGAAGGTGCTTCACGGACTGACAGCCGTGCTGGCCGATATTGGTAATCACCCGATATCCGTCCTTTAGTCCTTCTGCCTTTGCAATTTCAGGGATCGCTTCAAAGATCTTTGCGACGAAAAGGCTGTTTTCTGCCGTAATTTCCTGGGCAGAGGGGATGTGTTTTTTGGGGGTTACCAGAATGTGTACCGGCGCCTGGGGATTGATATCCCGGAAAGCGTAGACGTATTCATTTTCATAAACCTTGGTAGAAGGGATCTCGCCCTTCTGAATGGCACAGAATAAACAAAAATCCATGATAAACTCCTATGAATTGTAATTAGAACAGGTCAAAAAAGGCTTTCTTTGCTTTTTCGATCTCTTCCGGTTTCTTACCGCCGGACTGGGCAGAATCGGGTCTGCCGCCGCCACCGCCGCCCAGAATGGGGGAGATGGTCTTTAAGATATTGCCGGCGTGTGCACCCTTTGCCACTGCATCTTTGCCGCAGATGGCGTTGAGAACGACTTTATCCCCTGCGATCTTATAAAGAACGGCTACGACGCTGTCATTCTGATCTCGAAGCATATCGCCAAGCTTTCTGCCGTCGGTATCTTCACTGATCTGGTGGAAGAGAAGGGAGAGGCCGTTCTTTTCTACGGCGCTATCCAGGATAGAAGAAAGGGAAGCGGTAGCCAGTTTAGAAGAAAGGGCGTCGATCTTGTCCTTTGCTTCTTTCAGTTCTGCTTTCAGGCCGCGGGTCTTCTCGGGGAGAAGAGCGGGAGTGGTCTTAAGAAGATCGGCACTTTCCTGGATCAGTGCTTCCTTGTCGTAGAGCATTTTCAGTACGCCCTTACCGGTAACGCCTTCAATACGGCGGATGCCGGCGGCAACGCCCTGCTCGGACAGAATACGGAAAAGACCGGCTTTTGCGGTGTTGTCAAGATGGGTACCGCCGCAAAGCTCACGGGAGAATTCACCCATAGAAACCATACGTACTTCTTTGCCGTATTTTTCGCCAAAGAGGGCCAGTGCGCCCATATCTTTGGCCTTATCAGCCGCGGTAACCAGGGTGTCTACGGGAAGACCGCGCAGGATCATCTCGTTTACCAGGGCTTCTACTCGCATAATTTCCTCGCCCGTCATGGCTTCAAAATGCTTGAAGTCAAAGCGAAGTCTGGTTTCATCTACAAAGCTACCGGCCTGCTCAACGTGAGTTCCCAGAACCTGGCGAAGGGCAGCCTGCAGGAGATGTACGGTGGAGTGGTTACGGCTGGTAGCGGCTCTCTTTTCCTGGTCAACCAGGCACAGAACCTGATCCCCTACGGAAAGGGATCCGTTTTCCAGACGGATGATATGAAGGAATACTCCGTCAGTCTTCTTGGTATCAAGAACGGCCGCACCGCCATTTTCGGAAGTGATAACACCCTTGTCACCTACCTGACCGCCGGATTCCCCGTAGAAGCAGGTGGTATCCAGTACCAGGGTCGCTTCCCCTTCGGTAAGGGTGGGAATGCTTTCTTCCTCGGAAATGATGGCAAGGATCTTGGCGGGAGTAGAGAGTTTTTCGTAACCGCAGAATTTGGTTTCAGGCAGGTTTTCAATGGCGCTCTTTGCGGCGTCGGACCAGCCGGAGATATTGCTTCTTGCGGCTCTTGCTCTTTCCTTCTGCTCCTGCATCAGCCCGGAAAATTCTTCTTCGTTGATCTTAAGACCTTCTTCTTCTGCGATCTCACGGGTCAGATCAATGGGGAAACCGAAGGTATCGTAAAGCTTAAATACGTCTTTGCCGGAGAGGGTATCTACTCCTTCTTCCTTTGCTTTGCCGGTCAGATCTCTCAAGATAGCAAGACCGGAGTCGATGGTAACGTTAAATTTTTCTTCTTCAATGGAAATGACTTTTTTGATATAGTCTTCTTTTTCACGAAGCTCGGGATAGCCGGCTTCATTTTCACCGATCACAACGGTGGAAAGATCGGCAAGGAAGGTATCCTTGATGCCCAGAAGCTTTCCGTGGCGGGCGGCTCTGCGGAGGATTCTGCGCAGTACGTACCCTCTTCCTTCGTTGGAGGGGATAACGCCGTCAGAGATCATAAAGGTGGAAGAGCGGATATGGTCGGTAATGATACGGATGGAAACGTCGGTATCGGTGTCCTTTCCGTATTCCTTGCCGGCTTTTTTGCAAACTGCGTCAAGGATCTTGCGGACGGTATCTACCTCAAACATATTGTCTACGCCCTGCATCACGCAAGCCAGACGCTCCAGACCCATACCGGTATCGATATTCTTCTGGGAAAGTTCCGTGTAGTTGCCTTTTCCGTCGTTATCAAACTGGGAGAATACGTTGTTCCAGATCTCCATATAGCGGTCGCATTCGCAGCCGGGCTTACAGTCGGGACTGCCGCAACCGTATTTTTCACCCCGGTCAAAGTAGATCTCGGAGCAAGGACCGCAAGGGCCGGTGCCGTGTTCCCAGAAGTTGTCGGCTTTGCCCAGACGAATGATCTTTTCTTCCGGAACGCCGATCACATCTTTCCAGATCTTGTAGGACTGCTCGTCCTCTTCGTAAATAGAGGGCCACAGAAGTTCTGCGGGGATCTCTAGGGTCTTAGTGAGAAATTCCCAGGCAAAAGGAATGGCTTCTTCCTTGAAATACTCACCGAAGGAGAAGTTACCCAGCATTTCAAAGTAAGTGCCGTGACGGGCAGTTTTACCTACTCTCTCAAGGTCAGGGGTACGGATGCACTTCTGGCAGGTACAAACTCTTCTTCTGGGGGGCTCTTCTTCGCCGGTAAAGTACTTTTTCATAGGTGCCATACCGCTGTTAATGAGCAGCAGGGACTTATCTCCCTGGGGTACCAGGGAGAAAGAGGGAAGGCGGAGATGTCCCTTGGATTCAAAATAAGAAAGATATTTTTCTCTCAGTTCATTCAGTCCTGTATATTTCATTGGATTCCTCTTTTATTTATTTTTTGTCTTGATCTCGTTCCAAAGCTGGGTGATCAGATCGTTGGTTTCTTTGGGAAGATTCTGGAAGGATTCCCAGTTTTCGTGGAACTGGGGATAAGCGACCTCGTTGGTGCGAGCTTCTTCCGGCAGGCTTTCCCATACCGCAAGGTTGGGAGTGGAGTAGTTTACGTATTCCGTGTTGGCCTTGCCGGTGTCAGCAAAGAGCATAAAGTTGATAAACTTTTCAGCCATTTCTTTTTTCTGACTGGTCTTGGGGACACACATCGCATCGCTGAAAAGGTTGGTGCCGCATTCGGGGATCACAAATTTCAGATCCGGGTTTTCTTCTATCATGGTCATGCAGTCACCGGCGTAGTAGGCGCCGACTGCAAGGCTTCCGGCAGGCATCATTTCAAATACCTGGTCCATGGCGTAATAGAACTGCTGTTTGCTAAGCAGTTCAGCCGCTTCCTTCAGCTGGGCTTCGTCGGTGGTATTCTGGGAATAGCCAAGCTGTTTTAAAGCAATGCCGAAAGCGTCTCTGGGATTGTCAAACATCATGATCTGCTTGGGATAGTTCTTGCTCCAGAGGATGCTCCAGTCCTGGCAGTTTTCTACCAAAGCCAGATCTTCTTTTTTCAGAAGCTTTTCATTGTAAAGAATTCCCACGGTGCCCCAGAAATAGGGAACGGTGTACTTCTGCTCCGGATCGTAATCCAGATTTCTCCAGGCTTCCATAATGTTTTCAAAATTGGGAATGTTGTCAAAATTCAGTTCTGCCAGCATTCCTTCTTCGATCATTCTCTGGGCCATATAGTCAGAAGGGAAGATTACGTCATACTTTCCAGCCCCGGTCTTCATTTTGGAATAGAGCGCTTCATTGGATTCTGCGGTCACGTATTTTACACGGATACCGGTAGTCTTTTCAAATTCCCGGATCACGTCGTAGTCGCAGTCGGATCCTGTGGACATATATTCGCCCCAGTTACATACCACGATGGTATTCTTGGAGGAGCAGGCACTCAAAGGCAGTGTGCAAAGGATCATCACGATGGAAAGGATGAGGGCAAGGGTTCTTTTCAATGTTTTATTCTCCTTCATAAAAATTAAATTAAATTTTTTGTTTTTCTTTTGCTTCTTCTTTGGCGTCGTGCAGATTCATAATCAGAAGGATGAGCAGCACTGCTACGAAGATCACACCGGTCATGGCCGCCATCCAGGGCTTCACGCCTTTTTTCAAACTGTTGTTGATAAAGACGGAGAGGGTCTGGAAGTTTCCGCCGGTAAAGTAACTGATGATAAAGTCATCAAAAGAGTAGGTGAGAGAAATGAGAAATCCGGCAAATACGCCCGGGAAGATCTCTGGGATCACCACCTTCAAAAAGGCTTTGGAAGGGGGACATCCCAGGTCCAGCGCCGCTTCATAAAGATTCTTGTCCATTCTGCGAAGACGGGGCAAGACGTTTAAGATCACGTAAGGGGTGTTGAAAACGATGTGGGATAAAAGTACGGTGAAAAATCCCAGATCCAGGGAAAATACACCGATGAATACCAGCATCAGAGAAACGCCGGTCACGATTTCCGGATTGATAATGGGAAGGTTTGATAGGTTCATCAAAATACCTTTCCCTTTTTTCACGTTATTCAGTCCCAGGGCCGCCAGAGTTCCCAAAATGGAAGCAAAGGTAGCGGAGAGTACTGCGATCACAAGGGAGTTTAAGAGCGCTTCTACCAGTTCTTCGTTTTCAAAAAGAGTCAGATAGTTATCAAAGGTGAAGCCTTTCCAGTTGGAGATGCCCACGTTTGTATCGTTAAAGGATAAAACGATCATTACGAAGATGGGGGCATACAGAAACAGAAAAACCAGGGCAAGATACAGAGAGGAAATACTTTTTTTCATTTTTTCCTCCTATACCAAAACAATGTCGTCGTCTTTGTCAAAATGATTCATCACTGCCATAGAAATGACGATGACGATCATCAAAACAAGGGAGAGGACGCTGCCTGCGTTCATATCAAAGTTTTTGTTATAGTAGGTGTCAATGGTATCGCCGATCAGGTTAAAGCCGCCCAGTCGGGAAGCAATCACGAAGCTGGAGGCCGCGGGGACGAATACCATAGTAATACCGGAGATCACACCGGGAATGGATAAGGGGAAGATCACCTTCCACAAAAGGCGCCATTCACTGCAGCCCAGATCTCTGCCGGCTTCCAGTACGGATTTTGAGATCTTACTCATAACCGTGTAAAGAGGAAGTACCATAAAGGGCAGGTAGTTGTATACGATACCGATCACTACCGCTATCCAGGTATAGTGGATGGGATTGGATTTTAAGCCGAAAAGATGGGTCAAAACGCCTTCCGGCATCAAAATTACTTCCAGAGCGCAGATGCGCAGAATGAAGTTCATCCACATAGGAAGCATCACGAGAATATTCATCATTCTCTGACCCCGTTTTGACATACGGCTCATCATTAGAGCCAAGGGGTAGGCGATCACAAGACAGATGGCAGTGGAAACCAGTGCGATTCCGAAGGATTCCAGGTATACGGATTTATTCAAAGCAATGTGCTTGAAATTTTCTAAGGTAAAGGATCCGTCGTAGCCGGTGAAGGCGTAATAGATTACCATACCCAAGGGAATGACCGTAAAGGCCGCCATCCAGAAAAGATAGGGGATCAGCGGTTTCTTGGACTTCACTTTTCTTCTCCTTTCACAAGGCAAAGACGGCCGGGATCAAAGCGGAAGGAGACTTCAGAGCCTGCCTGCTCGTCCATCTGGCTCTTAATGAGCCATCTTCTGCGGTCGGAAACAAGGATCATTTCGTAGTGACTGCCCTTCCAGACTACGCTGTCCAGTACACCGGAGAAAACGGCGTCTTCCGGATCGCAAAGCTCCAGATCAAAGGGGGCAATGGCAACCTGGACTTTCTGTCCTACTGCCATAAAGGGGTCAGCCTTTAAAGGGAAGGTCTCACCGTCAAAGGAAATCTCGCACATTCCGTCTTCATCGGGAACGGAAACGATCTCCGCCTCGATGATGTTTTCTGCATCGGGGAACATTCTCTTCATTACGTGAATGTTTTCCGGGGCAACCCGCATACCGATATTTTCCCCGGCTTCTACACAGCGGGTAGAGTGGATGATCCAGGTCTCTCCTTCGCAGGAAACGGTCATTTCATAGTGAACGCCTTTAAAGAGGCTGGTTTCTACGTAGCCTTTTACCGTGCCTTCTTCGGGAGAAACGATCTCCACGTCCTCAGGACGGATTACCACGTCCACAAGATCTGCGGGACGGGGGTCTACGCAGTCAAACACCGCGCCGCAGAGAAGCACTTTGCGGTCTTCTTCCATGCGGGCGTCGAAAATATTGCTTTCGCCGATAAAGTCTGCTACGAAAGCGTTGGCGGGTTCGTTGTAAATATCCTGGGGACTGCCGATCTGCTGAATGGTACCGGATTTCATTACTACGATGGTATCACTCATAGTCAGGGCTTCTTCCTGATCGTGGGTCACGTAAAGGAAGGTGATGCCGGACTGGCGGTGCAGATTTTTCAGCTCCAGCTGCATATCTTTTCTTAGTTTCAGATCCAGTGCGCCCAAAGGCTCGTCCAAAAGAAGCAGACGGGGCATATTCACAAGAGCGCGTGCAATGGCAACTCTCTGCTGCTGACCGCCGGAGAGCTTGGAGATGGGTCTTTTTTCGTATCCCTTCAGGTCTACCATAGCAAGCATTTTTCTTACCTTCTGGTTAATTTCCTTTTCGGGAACTTTTTTTATACGCAGACCGAATGCTACGTTTTCGTAAACATTCAGATGCGGGAAAAGAGCGTATTTCTGAAAAACGGTGTTGATGGGACGTTCGTGGGCAGGGGTGGATAAGATGTCCTTGCCTTCAAAAGTGATGTTTCCTTCATCGGGGGTCTCGAAACCGGCAATACAGCGGAGAATGGTGGTCTTACCGCAACCGGAGGGGCCCAAAAGGGTCACAAATTCCTTGTCCCTGATATAAAGATTGACACTTTTCAGAATTTGCTCGTTATCAAACGATTTACACAGGTCTTCCAGACGAATGAGTACATCTGTTCCGGAGACGTTGTTTTTCATTTATCTACCTCCTGACTTTTGTGCATTTTTCTAAAAATACAAAGGAAAAATACACCCCATAATATAACAAGATAATGATACCTAATTTTTGATGAAATGTCAATAAATTCCGGCATATTTTTCCGGGGATTTTTCCCTTCTTTTTTCCTTTTAACGCCCGCCTTTTTTCTCCCGGATTCCTTGACAGAAAAAGGGAAAAAAATTATAATGATATTATGATTAAAAAAATCTATCAAAAACTGTTCCCCGAGCGTTATTATGCCTCCTCTACTTATCGAAGGGAAGCGGCTGCGCGCTACGACAGTAAACTGTTAAAATACGTGACCGAGCGCCTTGATACCGGGGACGTGGTGCTCTGCAAAGACGCTTATATTTGCGTAAAGGCCGGGTTTGTCTATGTGAACAGTGAGACCCAGTCTATTTTCAAGTGCCGGGATGATGCGGTCCAGTCGGGGGAACTGATGAGCCACGACGGGGTGATCTTCACCGGGTTTGATGAAATTTCAGGAAAGGAAAGAAGTATTATCTGTTACTTCAAATATTACCGATGAAAAGATCTTTTCGCATTTTTGCACTTTTACTTGCCCTTCTGACCCTTTTGTCCTTTGCTTCCTGCGGCAAAAAGACCGAAAGCGAGGATCTGGTAGACGAAGAAGGTGCGGTATATACCAAGACCGAAGAGAGAACAAACTTTGTTTGTATCGAAATGGATACGGGCAAGAAGATCGTCCTGCAGCTTTTCCCCGAATACGCTCCCATTACTGTAAAGAATTTCCAGGATCTGGTGGAGAAGGACTTTTATGACGGCCTTACCTTCCACCGTATTTCCCCCTCTTTCGTGATCCAGGGCGGTGACCCGGAAGGAACGGGTCTTGGCGGCCCCGGCTACGAGATCAAGGGCGAATTTCAGTCCAACGGCGTGGAGAATCCGCTTTCCCATAAGAGAGGGGTTTTGTCTATGGCAAGAGCCACTGATCCCGATTCTGCGGGAAGCCAGTTCTTTATCTGCCTTTCTACTCCTTACTGCCAGCAGCTGGACGGCAATTACGCCGCTTTCGGCCAGGTGGTACTGGGAATGGACGTGGTGGATGAGATCGCCAGGGTTCGGTGCGCCGGCGAAACACCCCTTGAAAAGCAGGTAATGGAAGAAGTTTATTTTGTAGAAAAAGCGGAAAGCCAGGCGCTGACTGCTGAATAAAGGAGAAGAAAAATGGCATTTGTAAGAAGTGAAGAAACTACAAACTTTGTAAAATTTGTAATGGAAGACGGAAAAGAAATGATTGCCGAGCTCTATCCCGAGATCGCACCCATTTCCGTGAAGAATTTTCAGAAACTGGTAGCAGGCGGTTTTTATAACGGTCTGATCTTCCACCGCGTGATCCCCGGCTTTATGATCCAGGGCGGTTGTCCCAAGGGTATCGGCATCGGCGGTCCCGGTTGGAGCATCAAGGGTGAATTCCGTGCCAACGGCGTGCAGAACGATCTGCGCCATACCCGTGGCGTTTTGTCTATGGCAAGAAGCCAGGCACCCGATTCCGCAGGAAGCCAGTTCTTTATTATGCACGAGGATGCCCCCCATCTGAACGGAAGCTACGCCGCCTTCGGTAAACTTTTATCCGGCATTGAAACCGTAGACGCCATCTGCGACGTGATGACCGATTTTGCGGATAAGCCCGTTGAAGATCAGAGAATGAAAGAAGTTTATTTTGTAAAGGAAGCATAATATGGCAAATGCCGTAAGCGGCGCTTTCGGAGCCTGCGTGGCCCTGGGAAACTTTGACGGGATCCACCTTGGCCATCAGGAGATCATCCGCGCTTGTGTGAGAGAGGCCGAGAAAGAAGGTCTTGTTTCCCTGGTGTGGAGCTTCCGCCGGCATCCGGAACATATTTTGAAGGGGAATTTTGCCTCCGGCAATATTATCTCCCTTCGGGACAAAGAAAAGATTTTGCATCAAATGGGGGTTTCCCATTTGATTTTAGAAGATTTTGAACGGGTTCGCGACTTTTCTCCGGAAGAGTTTTGCGAAAAGATCCTTGTTCGCGCTCTTTCCGCCCGCAAAGTGTTTTGCGGTTTTAATTTCCGTTTCGGAAAAAAGGGAGAGGGGGATGTGGATTTTCTCATTCGTTATCTTACACCCAAAGGAATAAAAGTATTTGTATCCGACCCGGTTGAAATGGACGGTCTTCCCATTTCCTCTACCCGCATCCGCGCTTTTTTGGAGGAGGGAAAGGTAGAAGAAGCCGCTCGGCTTCTGGGCAGACCCTATTCCATTCGTTTTCCGGTGCTTCACGGAAAGCGCCTGGGTACCAGAATCGGATTTCCCACCATCAATCAGATTTTTCCCGGGGAGTACGTAACTCCGAAAAAGGGCGTTTACGCCGTTCTTGTCCGTTTTGACGAGAAAGAGTACTTTGGCGTTTGCAACGTGGGCAGTCGTCCTACGGTAGACGAGGATGACAGAATCCTTGCGGAAACCCACCTGCTTGATTTTTCCGGCGATCTTTACGGAAAAGAAGTGCGGGTAGAATTCTATCGCTTTTTGCGTCCGGAGAAGAAATATTCTTCCCTGGAGGAATTAAAAATACAAATTGCAAAAGATCGGGAAAGCGCCCGGCTCTTTTGGGAGGAGAGAAGATGAAAAAAGGGCTTGTGAAATTTCTTTGCAGCCTAATAGCGGCAGTAAGTTTGCTGTCGCCTTTTGTCGTTTCCGCCACCGAATTTCCCGGCGCGCCGGAAGTGGCTTCTTCCTCTGCTCTTGTTTTTAATCTGGAAACAGAAGAGATCCTCTATCAGAAAAATACAGACGGAAGACTGGATCCCGCCGCCTTTACCAAACTTATGACCGCCCTTCTGGCCTTTGAATACCGGGCCCAGAACGGGAATATTGACGTGGTAGTAAAGGAAGAAATGCTTTCTTCCGCCGGCGGTACCTCTATGAATTTGAAGGTGGAGGAGAATATTTCCTTCGACGATCTGCTTTCCGGACTTGTGGTGCAGAATGCCAACGATGCCGCCTTGGTCATCGCTTCCGTGGTAGGCGGAAACATCACCTCTTTTGTAGAAAAAATGAATGACAGAGCCAAGGCTCTGAAAATGGAAAATACCTATTATTCCAATCCTACCGGTGTAGATTCTGCTACCATGTATACCACCCTTTCCGACGTATTGCTTCTTTGCAAGGCTTTGTATCGGGTCAATGATTTTATGCTTTTATCGGAAAAGGAAAAGGTAACGATCCCTGCCACCAATCTTACCGGTGAGCGGGTCTATACCAATAAAAACGCTCTGGTTCCTTATTCTTACGTTTTGGATTATTATATGTCCGGCGTTCGCGGTATGGTAGCAGGCTTTACCCCCAGAGCCGGCTACTGCGTGGCTACGGTCAGAGAGAAAAAAGCCTCGAAAAACCTGGTGATCGTATCCGGCGGTATGGATCGGAGCGAGCTTGGTAACGGAACGGATATTTCTTCCTATCGGGATGCCAAAAATTTGATGGAATGGGCAGAGGATAACTTTGCCGTTCGGGAAGTTGTTCCCGCCTCAAAGGTTGTCTGTGAGAGAAAGGTGCGCCTTGCCTCGGGCGTGGATCATATGATCCTTATTACCGGCAAAGCCTTTGTAAAATTGCTTCCGGTGAACGTAGATCTGGAGAAAGAAATTCGCACCGAGATCCGTACGGATAAGAAAACCTATACTGCCCCCATTATCGAAGGCACGTCCTACGGAAAAATGGATATTATCTACGAAGGCCAGGTTATCGGAACCGTTCCCTTGGTTGCCAGATCCAATATCGGTCTTTCCCGCTGGCTGGTGGCTTGGGATGCGGTAAAAGGATTTTTCTCCCACGGCCCTGCCAAGGTGGTATTGATCCTTGTTATTTTATCCTGTGTTTTCTACGTGCTTTATCTTTTCTATACGGTTTTTGCCCAGTATCGTAAGCAAAACAAGGCTCGTCAGCGCGCCATAAACGAACTGATGGAGCAGGAAAAGAAGCGAATGGAAAAAGTCCGCAGGGAAGAGTGGAAACTGACCCAGGCCAGGATGAAAAAGGTCCGCAGTGCCTTCCGGGCAGGATTCCAGGTACTGCAAGGCGATATGGAAGAAGATCCCGCGCAAAGCCCGAAGAAGCCTGCTTCCAAAGCGGTGGCAAAAGTGCCGGAAAAATACCGTACCCATTCCACCTCTCCTCGCAATCCCGCCCTTCCTCCCAGAAGCCAAGCTTCCGGGCAGAGAAACCAAAAGCCGGGAGAATCTTATCGCGTTAGCCGTCCTTCCGGAAGAGGCACGGACGCAAGGGGGCAGAGAAGACCCCAGGACCCCGGCACCCCTCGGAGAAAAAAATAAAAGTCTGAAAAAAGCCCTTGACAAGAGGGCTTTTTTTTGATAGAATTTTCTTCGCACATTGAGAAATGTATGGGCCTTTAGCTCAGTTGGTCAGAGCAGCCGGCTCATAACCGGTCGGTCCGGGGTTCAAGTCCCTGAAGGCCCACCAAAGAAGTAAAACGATATAGGGGTATAGCTCAGTTGGTAGAGCAGCGGTCTCCAAAACCGCGTGCCGAGGGTTCAAGTCCTTCTGCCCCTGCCAAAACAAAAAGGACACCGCAAGGTGCTACTTTTTTGTTTTTGTATGGTGTTTTGGGCTTGAACTCCGCGCGCGGTTTTCCGCGTGAACGTGTGAGGTCGCGAGCGCTTCTGGTGGCAGATGAAGCGAGCGTAACGAAGCGCAGTGCT
>JAZNRO010000071.1:0-2949 GCA_045590715.1 Eubacteriales bacterium
TGCGATTATCATTCACGTTGGTATGGATGATACCCTTTCTTCCCTGACCCAGGGTAAATTCATTGAAGAAATGGAAAAATTCATTATTCAGATCCGTGAGCACTACGGTAAGGACGTTCCCGTGGTAATGCTTTATAACACCATTTATCATACCGTAAGAACCGGTGAAATGAAGGCTGTTGTTCAGAAGATGGGCGGCGAAAAGGCCGGTGTATACGCTCTTGAAATGTTCTACGGACATTCCGGCGGCGGCACCAAGACCGTTCAGTATCCCAATGCCGAGGAGCATCAGAAGAGCGCCGATATCCTGGTTCCTTTCCTGCAGGATCTTTTAAAATAAAGAAACAAAATAAAGAAGGTAGGGTTCTACCTTCTTTTTTTTGCGCCGAACTTTCTTTACAAAAGAGAAAAAGCGTGGTAAAATTTTGGTATGAAACAAACTGTGTGTCCCTTGTATCTTGCGCCCATGGCAGGCGCGGGAGACCGGGCTTTTCGAGAAACCTGCGGAGAATTCGGGGTGGACTTTTTCTGTACCGAAATGATCTCTGCCAAGGCGGTTCATTTTGGGGATAAGAAAACGGCGGCTTTAGCCGAAACCGGCCCCGATGAACGGCCCATTGCCATACAGCTTTTCGGCTCGGAGCCGGAGTTGCTTTCCGAAGCGGCGGTAAAACTTTGCGCCGGGAAAAATTTTGATCGGGTGGACTTAAATTTCGGTTGCCCCGTGCCCAAGATCGTTAATAACGGAGAGGGAAGCGCCCTTATGAAAGACCTCGATCTCTGCTACGAGATCTGCCGTGCGGTGGTGCAGACTTCTCCCGTTCCCGTATCGGTAAAGATTCGCGCCGGCTGGGACGGAGAACATTTAAACGCCCCGGAAATTGCAAGACTTTGCGAAAAGGCAGGGGCAGTGAGCATTGCCGTTCACGGAAGAACCAGAATGGACTTTTACCGGGACGGGACCATGCGCCCGGAGGTAATCCGAAAGGTGAAAGAAAGTGTATCCATTCCGGTGATTGCAAACGGTGACGTAAGGGATGGAGAAAGCGCTAAAAGATTGCTTGAGGAAACCTGCTGTGACGGTCTTATGATCGGCAGAGGGGCGGTGGGAGCACCTTGGGTATTTGCCCAGATCCGTGCCGCGCTGATGGGAGAAGAAGAACCGAAAATCTCCCGGAAGGAAGTGATCCTTCGCCACGTGGAGAGGTGCTTTGCCTATAAGCCGGTGACGGCGGGCAGGGAACTTCGGATGCATATGGCCCAGTACCTGAAAGGATTCCGTGGCGCCGCCGCACTGCGGGACAGAGCCAGTCACGGAGAAACCCTGGAAGATTACAAAGAACTGATAAGCCTTCTTCCCGAATAAATAAAAGCCAAACTGATTTTCAGTTTGGCTTTTTGTTTTTATTTTAGGCGATCAATTTCTTCTTGTAGATTTTGCAAAAAATTTCCTGCGTGGGCGCCGTCCATCTGGGTGTGGTGGAACTGGAAGGAGATGGGGAGGGTATAGCGGAAAAATTTCTTTTTGTATTTGCCCCAAATCATAAAGGGGTTATTGAAAATACCGCTGTTCATGCCCACTGCACCGTCAATTTCCGTGTCGATAATGGCGCTGGTTCCGATGACCATAGAATTTTCGGATAAATCTCTGTCTTTTCCCGTTTCGGAAACCTCTTTGGTATATTTTAAGTAGTCTTTATTAAATCTTTCAAGATTATCCGTAAAGAGAATATCGCAGGAAGAAACCTCGCCCAGAGTATTTTTTACAATGGTGTTAACTGCAATGGAGTCGTACTGCATCAGTTTTTCTCCCACGGGGAGGAGATAAAATTCTTTTATCTTTGCCGCCGCTTTTCCGATGCAAAAATTAAGGAGCATATTAAATTTCAGTTTTCGTTTTTTGGATACCCGGACGAGATTGGTTACGTTAATGGTTTTGAAAAAGGTTACCATGGGATTTGGTGCTTTCATCCAAGAGGCGAAAGCAAAAGCTCTCGTGGTATCCTTGGGATTTACTTCTTTTGCCATGTTTTCTCCTTTTTGAAAAGAGGGGCACAGTAGATTGCTACTGTGCCTTCTTTTCACTTAAACAGATTCTTCAGCTTTTCGCCGAAGCTTTGCTTATTTGTCATATTGGTAGAGTTGCAGGTGTTTTCAAATTCCTTTAAAAGATCCTTTTGGGCGGAAGAGAGGTTCTTGGGAACTTCGATCTGTACGGTAAAATACAGATTTCCTCTTCTGCTGGTGCGGATCACCGGGATACCTCTGCCTTTTAGGGTAAACTGGGTGCCGGTCTGGGTGCCTTCGGGAATTTTGAAACTTTCTTTGCCTTCTAGCGTTGGGATCTGAATCTCACCGCCCAGGGCCGCTTCCGTAAAGGAAATGGGTACCTCGCAGAAGATATCGTAGCCTCTGCGGGTAAAGACGGGATGGGGACGAATGTTGATCTCTACGATCAGATCGCCGTTTTCACCGCCGCGCCGTCCTGCATGGCCTTGACCCCGCAGGAGGATCCGTTCTCCTTCACCGATACCGGCGGGGATATTGGAATCAAATTTCTTATTCTTTCTTTCTACGCCCTGGCCGCGACAGGTCTTACAGGGGGTATTGATAATGGTACCTTTTCCGCCGCACACATCGCAAGGACGGGTGGTCTGCATCATACCCAGCATCGTTCTCTGCTGAACGCGGATCTGACCGGAACCGCCGCATTTGAAGTCGGATCGTAGCCATGTCGTTCTGTGAGCCAAGGAGTTGGGTCTAGTCATTGTCTTCCTAAGACCGCTTGGCCTCCGACTTCTCCAAATGCGGCGGTTCCGGTCAGATCCGCGTTCAGCAGAGAACCATGCTTGGTATGATGCAGACCACCCGCCCCTGCGACGTGTGCGGCAAGTCGGATCGTAGCCATGTCGTTCTGTGAGCCAAGGGGTTGGGTCTAGTCATTGTCTT
>JAZNRO010000072.1:0-6936 GCA_045590715.1 Eubacteriales bacterium
TTTCTCCGCGGAAGACTGCGTCCGCCGGGGACAGTTTTTCGAAAAAACAAAGCAGTTTGAAAAATATCTTGCTGTCTATGACCAGATCGTAAAAAAGGACAAATAATATGGAAATTTTATATATCTCTTCCGTTCCCTCTCCCAATGAGTTCCAGAGCATCAAAGACAAATTCCGCGAAGGGTTTATCTATGGAATGAACGAATCCGGTTTTAAATTCCACACCCTCATTTTAAACGGACTTTGTGAGCATGAAGACGTGCGCATCCGCCACCTGGTAGGCAGAAGCGTTTCCATGAACACCCACAGAGGTCTTATCTGGGGCACCAAAAGAGAAAAGGTTTCTGAAAAGCTGGAATACGTTCACTTAGGCTTTCTGAACGGGCCCGTGCTCAAGCACCTTCTCATCGGTCTTGGCTACTTTTTCCAGACTGCAAAATGGCTTTGGCAGAACAGAAAAAAAGAAAAAGCAATGATTTTAGACGGCGCGTACATTACCGCCCATCCCTTCGTTTTTGCGGCTCCCGGTGTCAAAAAATGCCACAAAACTGCGATTTTCTGTGACCTTTACGAATATATGGCAGACGTAAAAGACGCCCGGAACAATGAAAAGACAAGTCTTGTCCGCCGCATCGCCAGAAACATTGCAAAATCCAGCTATGAAAAACTGGATTCCTTCATTTTGCTCACCGAGCAGATGAACCAGGCCATCAATCCCAAGAAAAAACCCTATATCGTGATGGAAGGTCTTGTGGATATCAATATGCAGACCGTTCCCAACGAACTGGATAAGAAAAACGAAAAAAGCACCGTTATGTACGCCGGCGCGCTCCGCGCCCAATACGGCCTGAAAAACCTGGTAGAAGGTTTTCGCGCCTATGAAAACGAAGATGCCCGTCTTTGGATCTTCGGTGCCGGCGACTACGCCCCCGAAATTGAAAAAGCGGCAAAGGAAGACGAAAGAATCGTCTTTGGCGGCGTCATTCCTCTTTCCGACGTGATCCCCAAAGAACTGGAAGCACGGGTTCTGGTCAACGCCCGTCCCGTGGATATGGAATTTACCAAGTATTCCTTCCCCTCTAAAAATATGGAATATATGGTTTCCGGTACCCCCATTTTAACCACCCGCCTTCCCGGTATGCCGAGTGACTATTATGAACATATCTATACCATCGACGGTAATACTCCGGGTGACGTAACGAAAGCTCTTGAAAAAGTATTTGAAAACTCCCCCGAAGCCTTACACCAAAAAGGCCTTGAAGCCAGAAAATTCGTGCTGGAAAAGAAAAACAACGTCATCCAGGCCGGCCGAATCTTAAGCTTGATTTCAAAATAAGAGGACCTATGAACAAAACCACAAAACAATCCCCCGTTCCCTTCACCCGCCTGTTTCACATTTTGATCGTGTTTTTTGCTCTGGTGGGCACCCAGTTTATGCTTCCCATCAATCTTTTGGGGAGAACGATCTTTCTCTATTACGTAGAACCCCTTCTCATCGCACTCTTTCTGGGGACGCTGGTCTACATGCTGGTAAAACGCCAAAAGCCGGTCTTTACCACGTTAGAGTGGCTCTTGCCCTCTTTATTCGTGCTTTGGTTTTTCGTTCTCACCGCATACCGCTTTTTGGCCTTCGGGGATCTCACCGGCGGTTTTATCAATTTCCGTGTGCTGACCTTCCCCATCCTCTTGGTGCTGATCTTAAAACAGCTGAAGGCAGAAAAGAAAGACGTGTTTTACGGCATTTTGCTTTTTGCTACCGGAATGAATCTTTACCAGGTAATAAGCATTTTCATTGCTCGCAGTTTCCGTACTGTACTGGCACTGAAAAACATCAATATCTACCTTTGCTTTATGCTGGCACTGCTTCCTCTTCTTTTGATGATGCTGAAAAATTTCCGCCACAAGTCCGGCGCGGTAGAGACTTTCATGAAGGCGGTCCTGGTATTTAATATCATTTCCATTTTAGTCTTCTCCTTCTTCTCCGGATCAAGACTTACCATCGTTATCATTCCCGTGACCTTTGTAGTAGCCTTTTTCCTTGTTTTCGGATTCTCCGGGAAGACCTTTTTAAGACTTTTTACCCTGCTTCTTATTTTCATTGTGATCGCAAGCACCGTTTTAACCCTGGACGTATACGATTCCCGATATAATGTATCCCGCACCTATGCGGAGGTATTCAGCCTTCTGAAAATTGAAATGCCCGTCAAAGCACCCTCGGCAGATCCGGGTCAGACGGATACGGACGAAACGGATAAAAAGGATCCCGTAAAAGAAGATCCTCTGGGCGCAGAAACCAACGTGGCAGACAGCAACTCCATGCGGGATCTCATTTGGGCAAAATCCATTGAATACATAAAGGCAAGTCCCTTCTGGGGCAGAACTACCATTGACGTTGAATTTGAAATGAATTTCGCAGGCCTTGATGAGCCGGTGAAAATGGTTCAAAGCCCTCACAACTTTATTTTGGAAAGCTGGATGGCCCTGGGCCTTCCCGGTCTACTTCTGTACAGCGTTATCGTTCTTGCGGTAACCCTTGCCATTTTATTGAAAAAAATCAAGCTGTCGGATAAGATCCTGCTTTTCACCGTTTTATTCGCGGTGTTCGGGTTCAGTTTCTTCCAGCCGCTTGTCACCTGCTATTTTGCCGTTTCTCTGATCTTATGGTTTGCCTTCTTCCTCTTCTACGAAAAAGACAAAAGCCCTTCGGCAGAGTGTGAAAAAAATCTGTAATGACGGTAAACAATAACGAAGACCCCATCTTTTATCGCAAAGGAGACTAATATGAAAATCGTAGCGATCAATATGGTAGCAGACGGCAGTACCGGCACCATTATGCGCGACGTTGCGAAAGCTGCCAGAGAAAAGGGACACGAAGTCCTGACCTTCTCCACCCCCAGTTTTTCCCTCAGTCACCCGGAAAAATTTATTCCCTATGAAGGGCACGAATATTACGGTACCAGACTGGGCCACGCCCTGCACTATGTTTTAGGCAGATTAACGGGACGAAACGGAAGATACTCCACTCCTTCCACCCGGAGTCTGATCCGAAAAATCAAAAAATTCGAGCCCGATCTGATCCATCTGCATAACCTACACAACTTCTGCATCAATCTCCCCCTCTTTTTCCGTTTTCTCAAAAAAAGCAAAATCCCCGTAGTTTGGACTCTGCACGACTGCTGGACCTTTACCGGCCACTGCCCCTACTTTGATATGGTAGAGTGCGACAAGTGGAAAACCTCTTGCCACCACTGTCCCCAAATTTCCATTTATCCCGAATCCCAAAGGGACCGCAGTGCAAAAGAACACAAGGATAAGAAAAAATGGTTCGGCGCCTTGCCGGACCTGACCTTGGTCACCCCCTCTCAATGGTTAAGCGAGTTAACAAAACAGTCCTACCTTCAAAAATTTCCCATTAAAGTCATCAATAACGGAATCGACTTGAAAACCTTTACCCCTTCTCCCAGTGACTTCCGCAAAAAATTCAACCTGGAAAACAAACATATTCTGCTTGGCGTTTCCTTCGGATGGTCCCAGCGCAAGGGTCTTGACGTCTTTGAGGAGTTATCAAAGCGCCTGGGAGAAGAATATCAGATCGTTCTGGTAGGCGCCGATAAAGGAGAGATCTCCCTTCCGGATAACATCATCTCCATCAGCCGCACCGCAAATCAAAAAAAACTGGCGGAAATTTATACGGCAGCCGATCTTTTCGTCAACCCCACCAGAGAAGAAAACTACCCCACCGTTAATATGGAAGCCATCAGCTGCGGTACCCCGGTCCTTACCTTCCGCACCGGAGGCAGTCCCGAGATTCCTAACGAGACTTGCGGCGTTGTCGTAGAGAAAAACGATATCGACGCCATGGAAAAAGAAATCCGCCGCATTTGTACCGAAAAACCCTTTTCTCCGGAAAACTGTATCCGTCGGTCCAAAGACTTTGATAAAAATAAGCGCTTTGATGAGTATGTAGCTCTTTATGAAAGCGTTTGTGAAAAATAAAGGTAGATAATGAAAGCAAATAAATTTCTGAAAAATACCTCTTGGCTCTTTTCCGGTCAGATCCTGAAAATGCTTATGTCCTTTGTGGTGGGCATTATCACCACCCGTTATCTGGGCCCGGCCAACTACGGTATCATCAATTACGTCAATTCCTACATTGCCTTCTTCACCACCATCATATCATTAGGCTTTAGCGGTATTATGATCTATGAACTGGTGAACCACGAAGAAGAAAACGGCAAAATTCTCGGCACCGCTATTTTCTTCCGTCTGATCACCGGCATCCTTTCTGCCTTTGTAATGATGGGCATTCTTTCCGTTACCGACGGGGATGAAAAAGCCGTTATGATGGTAGCGGCGGTAGAGGCCATCCAGCTTCCCTTTTTGTGCCTGGATACCTTAAATTTCTGGTATCAGGCAAAGCTCCGCTCGAAAGTTGCGGTTTTAGTCCAGGTCATCGCACATTTAGCCGCCTCTCTTTACAAAGTATTCCTTTTGATAACGGGCAAAAGCGTGGCTTGGTTTGCCTTTGCCATCAGCTTGGAGATCTTACTGGCAGCAGCAGGCTATTTCTTCTCCTACCTCAAGGAAAAAGGCCCGCGCCTTCAGTTCTCCCCCGCCACCGCAAAACGGCTCCTTCTCTCCTGCGGCCCCTTTATCGTAGCAAATCTTATGATCGTGATCTACGGCCAGGTAGACCGCATTATGATCAAACAAATGCTGGATAGCAACGTAGCAGTAGGACTTTACTCCGCCGCCACTACCATTTGCGGACTGTTCGGTTTTCTGCCCATCACCATTTTAGACGCCTGCCGTCCGGTGGTGGTAGAAGCGCAAAAGGAAAGCCGGGAACAGTTTTACCTTCGCTTCCGTCAGCTGGCCGCCGCCATTTTATGGTCCTGCCTGTTGTTTTCCATCGGCGTTACCCTTCTTCCCAAATTGGTTCTTTTCCTCTTGTACGGAAAAGAATACGTTGCCGCCGCCGCCTGCCTGCAGGTAGTCGTGTGGTACACTAGTTTCTCTTATCTGGGAAGCGCCTTCCACCTTTGGCTGGTATGCGAAAATCAAAATAAAAAAGTTATGCTTTTCTCGGGACTTGGCGCCATTTTTAATGTCATTGCAAATTTCCTTCTCATTCCCGGCTTTGGCATTACCGGTGCCGCCGCCGCCACCCTCATCACCCAGTTTTTAACCAATTTCTTTCTTCCCCTTCTCATTCCCAGCACCCGTCCTTACGCCAAGGCCGTCATTGACGCCCTTTTCTTCCGGAATATGGAAGCAAAGGAATTGCTGAAAAAACTTACTTCTGCCATTAAAAAATAAAGAAAAGCGAAGACTTTTTGTCTTCGCTTTTATTTTTATTTCTTTAGTTTTTCCGCAAAGTCTGCCATCATTTCGGAGATCTTGATATTCTGGGGGCAAAGGGCCTCGCAGGCTCTACAGCCGATACAGGCAGCCGGTCTTTTTTCTTCCGGCAGAGTTTGCAGGGCGGTAGGCGCGATCCAGCCGCCGCCGGAATAGCAGTGATCGTTATAAAGCTGTATCATCCAGGGAATATCCAGTCCCTTGGGGCAAGAAGAAGTGCAGTATGCGCATCCCGTACAGGGAAGGCTTGTTTTCTGCGTCATTTTATTTGCGATACCAAGCATCAGGGAAAATTCATCTTCGCTTAAGGGCTTTTCCTCTTCAAAATAAGAGATATTTTCCTGAAGCTGCGCGGGGTTTGACATACCGGAAAGCACCATGGTTACCTCCGGAATACTCTGCAAAAACCGGAATCCCCAGGAAATAGCGTTTTCTCCGGGACGGTATTTCTCAAGCTCCGCCTCATACTCTTCTTCCAGTTTACAAAGTCTTCCCCCGCGCAAGGGCTCCATGACCCATACGGGGATCCCGTATTCTTTCAGAAGTTCCAGTTTATCCACCGCATTCTGCAGGTGATAGTCTACAAAATTCAACTGCACCTGGCAAAATTCCATATCCTTGCCGTAGGCCTTTAAAAATTTCCGGGTGGTATTCAGATTTCCGTGAACAGAAAAGCCAAGGTGACGGATCCTGCCCTTTCTCTTTTCTTCCATCAGGCAATCGTAAATGCCGTACTTGGGGTCCAGATACAGATCCACGTTCTGCTCGTTTACGTTGTGGAACAGATAGAAATCAAAATATTCTACTCCGCACCGGTCCAGCTGCTCCTGAAAAATCTCAAAAGGCCGGTTCTGATAGATGTAATTTACGTCATAACCGGGGAATTTATCGGCTAAATAAAAACTCTCTCTGGGATAGGAAGACAAGATCTTTCCCATCACCTTTTCCGACTGGCCGTTATGATACCCATAAGCCGTATCGAAATAATTGATCCCGCTTTTCATGGCAAGATCCACAAGCTCTCTTGTCTTTTCTTCGTCAATGGGCTTTCCCTTTCCAAGGGTAGGCAGCCGCATACAGCCAAGACCCAAGGCAGAAAGCTTTTTATCCTGAAAATTCCGATCGATCATTTTTCCCTCACAAACAGATTTCTTTTCTTGATTTTAGCATAAGAAGGATCTTTCCGCAAGAGCAAAGACTAAAAGAACCTCTCCTCTTTTTTCCCCTCGCCCGTTGATTTTTCCGTCTTTTTTGATATAATAAAAGAAAAAACGGAGAAATTTAACAATGAAAAAAGCGCTTTCAAAAAAAGCCCTTTCCATTATTGCGAAAATGCAGCAAAATGAGCTGACGGAAAGCGTAATCTACGAAAAAATCGCCGCCTTCGCCAAGGGCGAAGAAAACAGGCAGACTCTTCTGCGGCTGGCCCGGGAAGAAAAAGCCCATTACGAGATCTGGAAGAAGTATACCGGCATGGAAATGAAGCCGGAGAAGGGCAAAATTTTGAAATTCACCCTCCTGGCCCGGACCTTAGGCTTCACCTTCGCTGTCAAGCTCATGGAGCGGGGCGAGGAGAA
>JAZNRO010000073.1:0-13288 GCA_045590715.1 Eubacteriales bacterium
ATCACGCGGCTGCCGCAGATCTTATCGGCAAGGCTGATATAGAGTTCTTCCACCAGGTCCATCATACCGTGGTAATCGGTAAAGGCCTGGTAAAGTTCAACGGTGGTAAACTCGGGATTATGCTTGGTATCCATACCTTCGTTACGGAAAATACGGCCTACTTCATAAACTCTGTGCATACCGCCAACAATCAGACGCTTTAAATACAGCTCGGTTTCAATACGCAGATACATATCCATAGCCAGGGTATTGTGATGGGTAGCAAAGCTACGGGCTGCGGCGCCGATTTCCAGGGGAACGAGGATGGGAGTATCCACTTCCAAAAAGCCCTTGGAATCAAGGTATGCGCGAACTTCTTTCAGAATGGCGGAACGCTTATAGAATACGTCCTTTACTTCGGGATTTACAATGAGATCCACGTATCTCTGACGGTAACGCATATCGGTATTGGTAAGACCGTGAAATTTTTCCGGCAGAGGAATTAAGGACTTGGAAAGAAGAGTGATCTTCTTACAGTGAACGGAAACCTCACCGGTACGGGTGGTAAACACAAAGCCTTCTACGCCGATGATATCGCCGATATCCCACTTTTTGAAAGCGGCGTAATCATCTTCGCCTACGTCGTCACGCTTTACATAAAGCTGGATATTGCCTTTTTCGTCGGCAAGGTTGCAGAAGGAGGCTTTACCCATAATACGGCGGCTGAGGATTCTTCCGGCAATGCGGACTTCTCTCTCCTGACCTTCTACATAATTTTCTTTGATCTCGCTGCTATAAGCATCAAAATCGAATTTGGTGATTTCATAAGGGTTTTTACCCTGATTTTGCAATTCAAATAATTTCTCGCGACGAATGGCTACCTGTTCGCTGAAATTTTCTTCCTGCTGATTCTGTACGTTCTGATCCATAATACATTCCTTTTTTCTAACAAATTGGTTTAAAGAATCTCAATAACCTTTAATTTCAGAGCTCCGCCGGGGGTGTCAGCCTGAACTTCATCGCCGGGTTTTGCGCCGAGAAGAGCTTTTCCAATGGGAGATTCGTCGCTGATTTTATTTTCCAGAGGATCGGATTCGGTAGAACCAACGATGGTATAAACCACTTCTTCCTCAAACTCCAGATCAAAGATCTTCACAGAAGAACCAACGCTGATCTTATTCTTCTTGCCGGTGGATTTGATAATTTCGTAATTTTCCAGAATCTCTTCCAGTTCGGCAATGTGGCGTTCCACTTCTGCCTGTTCATTTTTTGCTTCGTCGTATTCGCTGTTTTCAGAGAGATCACCAAAGGCTTTGGCCTGTTTTAATGCCTCTGCTACTTCTTTGCGCTTGGTAACCTTTAAAAACTCTAATTCATCTTTGATTTTCTGAAGTCCTTCTTCGGTAACAAAAGTAGGTTTAGTTGCCATGTCGTGTGTACTCCTCTTACATTTATATCAAATTTTAATATTATCTGGGATAAGAAATATAATTCATGGGGTCTGTGCGAATGGATTTTCCGCCGGCACCTACAGGCGCATAGATAACAAGGTGAAGGTGCGGTCCGCTGCTTTGTCCGGTAGAACCGATCTTACCTACCTGCTGTCCTTGAGCCACTCTCTGACCCACAGAAACAGAAATGCTATGTAAATGGGCGTAATAGGAAAGATATCCGCCGCCATGATCTACTACTACAAGATTGCCCCAGTCTGCATAACTGCCGGTACGGACAACCTCACCGGAGGAAACGGAGAGCGCGGGAATTTTACCGTTATTCACCCAACCGCCAACCGCAATATCAAGGCCGGAGTGACCGCCATGGAAATACTGGGAAATATAACCGGGCGTAGTAACGGGCAAGGGCCACATAAAGGTACCGGAGAAGGTGCCTTTGGACTGATTTGCGATTTCTTGAATGATCTTATCAAGTCTTGCTTCCGTATTTTTCTTACTGGTTTCTGCGCGATCCAAGGCATTTTTTGCCGCATTGGCATCGCTTTTCAGTTCATTAAGCTTGGAATTTGCTTCGGACTGCTTGGTCTTCAGTTCCTGCAAAGTAGCATCATATTCTGCCTGCTTTTCTGCGCAGTTCTGAAGGGCAAGATCGATTTCTTCTTTTGCCTGCTCAATGGCTTTTTTGTCGTTAGCTAGGCTCTCGATGATCTTGCGATCGTGCTCCAGCATATCATTGATTACTTCCGTACGGGAAATGATATCGGAAAGATCAGAAGAGCCAAGAACGAAATCGATATAACTCATATTGCCGCTTTCCTGGGCGAATACGAGTCGTTCCTTGAACAGCTTAAAGTTCTGGTCCATTTTTTCATTCAACTCTGCGATCTGCTTTTCTTTTTCAGCCGCAAGAGCAGTATATTCTGCCATCAAGGAGGTAAGCGTTTCAAGTTCCTGCTGATAGGTATCAATCTGATCATACAGGAGATTGACGATCTTCATCTGATCGTTTACGTCCTTTTTTGCCACGTTGTACTGGCCGCGAAGCTGATCGGAAAGGGCTTTTAGAGAAGCGAGCTGGCTTTCCAATTCGTTTTTCTGCTGTCCCAGGGTCTGGGCGCTACCGCTTGTAAATACAAGGCAGGAGCTAAACAAAAGTACAACGGATAAAACGAGGCAAAGAACTTTTTTACTTTTCTTCATCCTTTTCTCCTTTAATTTAACTCAAAAGAGCCTGATAGGCTGCCATTAACTGAGAATCCTGTTCTTTTTCAATAAAATAAAAATTCTCCACTGAAAGTTTACACTTGATATCGGGCTCAACCCCCACTTTTTCAAAAGAAGGAGAGATGGGCGGTGTATAGGTAATATTGGAAAGGATCAGCGCAGAGCCGTCATCCAGTTCCAAAACCTTCTGACCGATACTCTTGCCGAAACTGGTTTCGCCCACCAAAACTGCCGCATCAAAATCCTTCAGTACCGCCGCAAAGATCTCGGCAGCAAAGGAAGTATTTTCATTGATCAGAAGAGTGGTTTTGATATCAAAAGAATTTTTATCGCTCTTAATTTCTTTTGTTTCGCCTTTTTCATTGACGCACCGGATCAAAATACCTTCACCTAAAAGACGGTCAAGCATTTTGATAGAGGTATTTGCATCCCCGTCTGATGTATTTCTTACATCGATCACAAGGCCTTTTGCATTGCCTCCCAAAATAGAATTCAAAGCGGTATCAAATTCCTTTTCCGTACCGGGAGCAAAGTTGTAAATGCGAACATAAGCAACGCCGTTATCAATCCATTCCCAAGTAAGATTTGAAGCGCTGATTTTGCCGATCTGGCAGGTAAAGGTCATATCCAAAACTTGGGTGGCGATGGTGCGCTTAATATCAAGGGAAACTTCGCTTCCCTCTTCAGCGGAAAGTGCTGTTAATACGCCGTAGAAACCTAGGTCTTGGGCAGATTTCCCGTTTACACGGATAATCTCATCACCGGGGACAAGACCTGCTTCTCTGGCAGGCGAATCCAAAAGGGTATCGCAAACATAGATCTTTTTTTCCTGGCCATCCCAGGTAAGGCGAACACCGATACCGTTACCGGAAACGGCCTTTTCTTTTTGATAGCGGGAATATTCTTCCACAGAAAGATACTTGGAATAAGGATCGGAAAGAGCGGAAATATAACCGCTGATAAGCCCTTTTTCCACACTTTCATCATCAAAAGAAGTGTAAAAATTCTCTCTGATCAGGCCATCTGCCTGGGCAAGAAGAGAAAAATCAGACTGGGTTTTGGTAAGGGTATCCACTTTTGCCTGATACTCAAATCCTACAAAACTGTAAGTAATCTGGAAGGTAAGAAGTACCGCCAGCAAAACAAGAATACAGGCTGTTGAGACGGGTATCTTTTTTTTCAAAGTTTTCCCTCCGAAAAATTAGTCCTTATTATACTTTCTTAAAGAGAACAAACTGCCTATTACACCAAGGCCAATACCGATAATGGCAAAGGCAATGATAATATCCGTCATCAAGGTTCCGAAAGGAAGAACAGTAATAAGACCGCTTCCGCCCAGAATATTCACGGCGAAAATCTTGTAGATGTAATAGAGAAGGGCGTATGCAATGCCGGAAGATAATACACCCAGTACTGCGCCTTCCAAAACGAAAGGAAAGGCCACAAAGGTACCGGAAGCACCTACATAACGCATAATGGCAATTTCCTCACGGCGGGAGGATACGGTAAGCTTGATGGTATTCATAATGATAAACACAGATACCACAAGCAGCAATATCACAAGCCAAGTAACGATAAGTCCTGCAACGCCTTTGATCTCGTCGATCTTTTCTGCCACCTCGCGGCGGTCGTTGATCTTCTCAACGGCGCCCATGGTTTCTTCTTTTTCATTCATATTATTGATGGCGTAGGTAATATCATTCACCCGAGAAGGATCGCCGTAGGTAATGACAAGTTCGTCTTTACAGGGGTTGTCATCACCGTACATCTGCAGGATATCGCCGTAATCACCGTAGTCTTCAAAGAGAGTGCGGAGCACCTCGTCCTTGGTGATCCATTCCACCTTTTCTACAGAAGGAAGGTTTTCAATGTTTTCCTTTAGAAGCTTTGTGGTATGATCCTGGGTTTCCTTGTTCACGAAAACCACGATCTTATTATAGGTATTGATCTCTCTTAAGTTATGCTCCAGATTTACCTTTAATGCCCAGGTACAACCGGTCAAAAGAAGGGTGGACGTAAGAACGCAGATGGTAGCAAGACTCATCAGGGTATTACGGAAAAGACCCTGGAAGGCAAGGCTTATGGAATAGCCCAGATTAAAGGATCTAAACTTCATCGAACATACCTCCCTGCTTATCGCTGACTACCTGGCCGTCCTTCATGGTAATGACGCGCTTTTTATAGTAATTAACGAGGTTTACGTTGTGGGTAATAACGATAACGGTTTTACCAAGCTGATTGATCTTAAGTAAAAGCTCCATAATTTCAATGGCCATATAGGGGTCTACGTTGGCGGTAGGCTCATCCGCGATGATAACGTCGGGATTGTTAACAAGGGCTCTGGCAAGAGCGACTCTCTGCTGTTCACCGCCGGAAAGTTCTGCAGGCTTGCAGTCGCCTTTATCCTCAAGGCCAACCAGTTTCAAGAAATTGGCAACCCGTGCGCGAACGGTCTTTTTGGATTCGCCGATCACGTGCATTGCAAAAGCAATATTTTCCGATGCGGTCATATTGGGCAGAAGACGGAAATCCTGGAACACGATGCCCAGGGTTCTGCGAAGTTTGGGTACTTTAAAGGGGGACATACGGGAAAGATTGAATTTACCAATGGTAATCTTTCCGCCGGAGGCCTTTTCCTCGCAAAGCAAAAGCTTGGTAAGGGTGGTTTTGCCGGCGCCGCTGGCACCAACGATAAATACAAATTCACCGTCGCCGATCTCAAGGTTTACGTTACTCAGTGCTCGGGTTCCGTTTTTATAAACCTTGGAAACGTTGTTAAATGTAATCATAAAATCTCCTCAAAATAAGATCCGGATTTAGAATTTGCCGGGTTTAGAAGACAGATATTTCTTTACCATCAAAGCCACTTTAAAGGTAATGGCGTGTTCAAACTCTCTTAAATCAAGACCGGTGATCTTGCGGATCTTTTCCAGTCTGTAAACCAGGGTATTACGGTGTACGAAGAGTTTTCTTGACGTTTCAGATACGTTTAAGTTATTTTCAAAGAAGCACTGAATGGTAAGCAGGGTTTCCCGATCCAGACACTCCAATGCGCCAACTTTGAACACTTCGTTTAAGAACATTTCGCAAAGGGTATTGGGAAGCTGATAGATCAGACGGCCGATACCGAGATTTTCATAATTGACCACGCTCTTTTCCGTGTCGAAGACCTTCCCTACCTCAATGGCAACCTGGGCTTCCTTATAAGAACGGGCAAGTTCCTTCAGGGTCGATACCACGGTACCGAGACCCACGGTAACCTTTAAGTAAAACTCGCTCTGGACGGTGTCTACGATGCTTCTTGCCAATTTCTCCACCTGGTTCTTTTCCTGGGGAGTATGAATTTCATGAATGAGGACCACGTCGTTTTCACCAACGCTGATAACGTAATCCACGTTGCGGTCCGGGAACATATTCTGAATCACGTCCACGGGAACAAGATCAGCCTTGCTACCGAATTTAATGAGAAAGGCCACTCGATCCAGTTCATTGGCAATATGAAGTTCCTTGGATTTTACATAAATATCGCTGGGAAGGATATTGTCTAAAATGATGTTTTTGATAAAGCTGGATTTATCATATTTTTCATCATAAAGTGCTTTGATCTGGCCAAGAGAAACACACAGAAGGTTAGCGGCAAAGCTTGCGGCCTGGTCTTCCCCTTCCACAAATACGTAATACTCTGTTTTTCCATAGGCGCCAAGGGGACGGAACAAATAACCGGCGGCGGCAAAAGCCTCTCCGGTATAAAAAAGTTCTTCTTTGATCCCATCCAGAACCTGTCCAATGCGCACAAGGTCACTGCAGGCAATGATCACGCCATCCGTATCAACAACACCGATGGTGACACCTGCTGCATCTTTCATTTGATGAACGACACTCTGGAACAGTCGATTAGACATACGCTTCTCCTTTTATTCTGATATTTTGTGAATTCTTTGTAATTTTTCACAAATTATGAAATAAAGCATAAGCATTATACACAATTACTCACAAATTTTCAAGAGAAAATCATAAATTTTAACAAAAAAATTTTTATTTTATTGGTTTTTTTGACTAATTTGCATTTTTTTCACTCATTTTTCCAAAAAAATGAAAAGAGCTTTGAAAATCAAAGCTCTTTTTCGTATAAAATCATTGATAAAACCGTGCTTCCGGCAGTTTCCGTGCGAAGGATTCTCTTGCCAAGCGTAACGGTGGGGATCTCATTTTTATAAAGCAGATTCGCTTCCCTTTCGGAAATGCCGCCTTCGGGACCCACAAAAAAGGCGATGCGCTTACCGGAGGACTTTAAAATGGGTTTGATACCGCCCTGTGTTTCCCTTTCAAAACAAGCAAAATAAGTATCGTTTTCCTTCATTTCTTCAATGGCTTTTTCCATGGAATCCAGAACGGAAACGGAAACAAGAGCGCCTCTCTGACTCTGCTTGCAGGCCTCCAGAGCAATTTTTTCAAAACGCCGAAGTTTTTTATCTTCATCGGATAATTCCGGTACGGCATGGTCCGTATAAACAAAAACGATTCTGGAAACGCCCAGTTCGGTGCATTTCTGAATAATCGTATCAGTCTTTTTCCCCTTGGGCATTCCCTGATACAGTGTAATAAAGGAATCGGGCTCACTTTCATCCCGGCTTACCTGATAAGGAGAAAGCACAACCACCGGCTCTTTTTTACCGCCGGAGATGGACGCAATTTTGCAAGAAAACAAGAATCCGCCCCTAGCGCAAAGGGTCACTTCATCGCCAATACGGGCTCGCTGGGAAACGGACAAATGAAAGGCATCTTCCCCCTCTAATAAGATCTCAGAAGGAAGAGCAGAATTTTCATCAAATTGAAATGAATCGGGCAAAAAAAATCGGGACATACACTTCTCCTTTTTTTCTCTTTCCTTATCTTATTCCTTTTTTTAAGATTTGTCAATAAAGTCTCAGATCCCCTTCATTTTTTCAGAAAAATACGAAAATACAGTTGAACAAATGGAAAAAATATGGTAAGATAAACTGTATTAATTTGTAAAAGAGGAAATGATGTTAGAATTTTCCAAAGAGCTAGAAAAACTTTCCAACGAAACGGAAAAAGAACTATTCCCCGTTTTCCAAAAAATTGAACAAAGAGCCTTTTTCAACCAAAAAAAGGTACTGGAAGCATTCCGGGAAGAACGGGTTTCTACCGAGTGCTTTAACCCCACCACCGGATACGGCTATGACGATATGGGCCGAGAGGTTTTAGACCGCATTTTTGCCCGGGTCTTCGAAGCAGAAAGTGCTTTTGTGAGGCACAGCATTTTGTCCGGTACCCACGCGCTGACCATCGGTCTTTTCGGTCTTTTGCGTCCCGGTGATACAATGCTTTCCATTGCAGGATGCCCCTATGACACCTTAAAAAGCGTTATTGGTATCGAAGGAGAAGAAGGAAGCGGCAGTCTTTTAGACTTTGGCGTCCGTTACGAAGAGATCGCCTTAAAAGAAGACTCTACTTTAGATGAAGAAGCCCTTTTGACCCGCCTTCAGAAGGAAGACGTAAAGATGGTATATCTCCAGAAGAGCCCCGGGTATAGCACGAGGCGGCCACTGGGTAATCACATTGTGAAAAAGGCAAAGGAACTGATCGAAAAAGCCGGAAGCAAGGCCTTTCTGGTAATTGATAACTGCTACGCGGAATTCTGCGAAGAGCACGAGCCTTGCTATTACGGTGCGGATCTCTGTATCGGTTCCTTGATTAAGAACCCCGGCGGCGGTATGGCGGAATGCGGCGGATATCTTGCCGGAACGAAAAAAGCCATTGATCTGTGTGCCGCCCGGTTCTCCTGCCCCGGCATCGGTCTTGAGATCGGCGCAAGTCTCGGAAACACCAAGGCAATGTTCAAGGGTCTTTTCTATGCCCCTCACACCGTTAGCCAGGCCATGAAGACCGCTGTTTTTTCTGCGGGACTTTTTGAAAAGCTGGGATACACGGTGATCCCCGGCGCACCGGAAGAAAGATTTGATATCGTTCAGCAGATCAGTCTTCTTGCCGGTGATAAAGTAGAAGCCTTCTGCCGAGGACTCCAGAGCGCTTCTCCCGTTGACAGTTACGTCACGCCCATTCCCTGGGCAATGCCCGGATACCAAGACCCGGTGATTATGGCGGCCGGCGCCTTCACCCAAGGCTCCAGCATTGAGCTTTCTGCGGACGCGCCTATGCGCTATCCCTTCACCGTATATATGCAGGGCGGTCTTACCTATGAAAGTGCAAAACTTGGCATTTTGGCGGCAGCCGAGGAAGTCATGAAGATCAAATAATCTATTGATAGAAAGAGGATAAATTATGCAGCTTATTGAAATGAAAAAGAAAGTCGACGTAAAAGGCCCGGTTGTCGTTCTCGTGCTGGACGGCGTAGGTCTGAATTCCAAGGAAGAAGGAAACGCAATCTTCCAGGCAAAGACCCCCACCCTGGACCGCCTGATGCGGGAATACCCCACCAGAAGCCTGAAGGCCCACGGTACCGCAGTAGGACTTCCCTCCGATGACGATATGGGCAACTCCGAAGTAGGTCATAATGCACTGGGCTCCGGTCAGATCTTTGCCCAGGGTGCAAAACTGGTTTCCAACTCCATCGAAAGCGGCAAGATCTACGAAGGTGCCGGCTGGCAGAAGGTAAGCGGAACCTGCAAGAAAAACGGTTCTACCCTTCACTTTATCGGTCTTTTCTCCGACGGTAACGTTCACTCTCACATTGATCACTTAAAAGCACTGGTTGAACA
Source organism: Eubacteriales bacterium (assembly GCA_045590715.1). Classification (GTDB taxonomy): domain Bacteria; phylum Bacillota; class Clostridia; order Oscillospirales; family SIG627; genus RGIG5579. The sequence goes on from JAZNRO010000073.1 coordinate 9,401, forward strand.
GGCCAAAAAAGAAGGTATCCATCGCGTACGTCTTCACATTCTGCTTGACGGCAGAGACGTTGCTGAAACCAGTGCGCTGGAATACGTTGAGCCTTTTGAAGACTTCCTTGCTTCTTTGAATACCGACGGCTTTGACGCAAAGATCGCTTCCGGCGGCGGAAGAATGAGCATCACCATGGACCGCTACGAAGCCAACTGGGAAATGGTAAAGCGCGGATGGGACATTCACGTTCTTGGTGAAGGCAGACAGTTTGCAAGCGCCAAAGAGGCCATTGAAACCTACAGAGCAGAACTGAAGGTAATTGACCAGGATCTGCCCGGCTTTGTCATTGCAGAAGACGGAAAGCCTCTTGGTACCATCGAGGACGGAGACGGTGTCATCTTCTACAACTTCAGAGGAGACCGTTCCATTGAAATTTCCAAAGCCTTTACCGAGGAAGAATTCCCCTATTTTGACAGAGTTCGTTTCCCCAAGACTGCTTATGCCGGTATGCTGGAATACGACGGCGACCTGCACATTCCCCCCGTATATCTGGTAGCGCCCCCTGAAATCACCAATACCATGGGTGAATACCTGGCCGGTGCTCCTTTCAAATCCCTGGCTGTCAGCGAAACCCAGAAATACGGCCACGTAACTTATTTCTGGAACGGAAATAAATCCGGCAAATACAACGAGGAAACGGAAACCTACATTGAAATTCCTTCCGACGTTGTTCCTTTTGAGCAGAGACCTTGGATGAAGTGTGCTGAAATCACTGACGTTTTGGTTTCCTCTATTTTAAGCGGCGAATATAAATACATTCGTGCCAACTTCCCCAACGGTGATATGGTAGGCCACACCGGTAATATGAAAGCTACCGTAATCAGTATGGAAGCGCTGGATCTGTGCCTTGACAGAATCCTGAAAGCACTGGATCAGGTAGGCGGTGTAGCGCTGATTACCGCTGACCACGGCAATGCCGATGAAATGATGGAACTGGATAAGAAGACCGGTCTTCCCAAGACCAACAAGGACGGATCCTTTAAAGCAAAGACCAGCCACACTTTAAACCCCGTTCCCTGCATCTTCTACGACAACACTTCTTCTGATTCCTACACCGTAAAAGAGGACGATTTCGGTCTCTCCAACGTAGCCGCAACTGCTGTAAACCTTTTGGGCTATGAAGCGCCTTCCGTTTGGAACGAAAGTATGATCGAAGTAAAATAAAAACAAAAAGAGAGTTTGCAATGCAAACTCTCTTTTTAATAAAAAGCGGTTACTCGTTTGAGTAACCGCTTTCTTTTAATTCCAAAGATCGGTGCCACCGCCGATGATTTCACCGGAAACGCCGGAATCACCACCGATTACGCCACCGGTTTCGCCTCCACCGGATTCACCACCGCCGGATTCACCACCGCCGGGCTGTTCGGGCGTATCGAACCAACCGTTAATAAAGCGCTGGATCATTACAAGGTCTTTATTGTTGATCTTGCCGTCTTTATTATAGTCAGCAGCAGTTTCGTTGATCTCATTGCCCCAGGAGTTGATAAAGCGCTGGATCACAACAAGGTCTTTGTTATTTACCTTGCCGTCAACATTTGCATCACCAAGAAGAACATCTCCTTCGGGACGCTGGGGTACCTGGCGAACAGATCCGCATACATTGCAGTCTGCATCATACTGATCGGTATAAACGTGGTCAGAAGGTGTTCTGGTTGCCCCGCAAGTATTACAATCGGTATCGCAATCGTTCTGATAAATATGATCTGCCGCATCGCGTACATAGCCGCACACGTTACAGTCTGCATCACAGTCAAAGGAATAACTATGGGCCGCGGTTTCGCCGTAAAGAGCGCCGCAGACACTGCATTCCGCCTGCTTTGCGCAAGTCGCAGTACCGCCGGTATGACCGGTAACCTGACGGGTAGCACCGCAAGCGTTACAAGTAGCATCCAAACAATCGTCAAACTTATGCTCGAAGCAAATACCGGGGGTTTCAAAATCATCGGGATCTTCACGGGTAAAGCCGCATTCGTTGCACACAAGATCTTGGCTATTATCATAGCTATGTTCTAAAAGTTCACCGTAGGACGCGCCGCAAGAGGTGCACACGGCCTGCTTTGCGCAGGTAGCGGTACCTCCGGTATGGCCGGAAACCTGGCGGATTCTGCCGCAATTATTACAAGTTTCATCGCAATCGTTATCATAAACATGCTTTAAACAAATAGCGGGAGATTCGGAAACCTCGCGAGTAAACCCACAAAGATCACAGGCAGTATCAGAAAGATTGGAATAGGCATGCTCACCAAGAGAACCGTAAGATACGCCACAATTCTCACACTTAGCCTGGGCCTGGCAGGTAGCAGTGCCGCCGGTATGTTCTGTGCAAATTGGTAAGGTAGGAGAAGTTGCGCCGGCAAGAGCACTCAAGGGAAAAGCAGAAAATAGCATTACCAAAGTAAGGGAAAATGCTAAAAATCTTTTTGTATGTTTCATAATACAATCTCCTATATAAAAGTACCTATTTATTATACCAAAGGAACAAATTACTGTCAACTGAATAAAATTACCAGTCTAGTAAAGAAAATAAACAAAAACGGACACCGCTTGGTGTCCGTTTTGTTTTTAGAATACTTTGATTCCGCGGAACTCATCTTCAGGAAGTTCCGGAGCTGTGGGTTTGGTTGTTGTGGTGTTGCTGGGCGCTAATACGCTCTCGGTTAAGAATTTGAAAACTTCAAAATCAGGAGCGGAGTATTTCTTTTTCTGATTCATTATTTTCTCCTTCATCAAACCGGCTTGCAAGCGGAGTCACCGTACTTCATCATTGCTTTCACAAGGTCTGCAAGATAAGGAATCTGGGTTACTCCCTGCTTTGCACAGGCATAAGATTCAATGCTGTACGTTAAAGCAGTGCTGATTTGGCTTTCACCGCGATGAGCTGTTACCTGAATCGTCTCTCTCATCTGATCGGCATTTAAGCCATCAAAGTACAAGTAGTATGCGTTATTATCACCTTCAACAACCACAAATTGCTCGGGACCGAATGTCCATTCGTAAGTTTCCGTTGCAATTTTAATAACAAGATTTTCAATATTTTCAGCGTAGAACTTGATGCGAACCGTTACTGCATTATCAAGGATCAAACTAGCAGACAACCAGCCGATTTCACCGTCGTTCTCACCAACATCCGTTTTACTTTCAAGCGTAGGATCATCCGGAGTAGCCAGTGCCTTCTGCTCTTCAGTCAGGTCTGCGTTTACAAGATCGGAAGTGTTATAACCGGTGTAAAGCTGAGCCTGTGCACCGTAATTCAGAAGATCTACTACGAGAGTCTTAAGATTAGCGCTGGAACTTTCGGAAGCCAGTTTGTTGTAACAGTAAGTGGCAGCGCTGTAATCCTGAACATCACCGCAAAGCAAGGTGCCGGAGTTCGTAGCGTAGAGAGTAGCAGAAATATTATCGCCGATCATATTGGCCGCTACGTCGGTAAAGAGGAATACGTACACCCCTTCTTCATCCGTAGCAGTGGGATAAACGGGAGCGCTTTCTTCACCAAGGAACTGGAAGATTACGTAAGGATCGGTATATCCAAGAGAATCAAGACGAGCTTTATCTACTCTGTACTTTACGGTAAGATTGGATTCCAGAACAAGAGCCGCACTCTTGAAGTACAAATTCTCATCAACAGCTACCTTGCGAACTCTGCCGCAACGGTTACAGAAGGGATCGTTTGCATTGTCGTAACGGTGGAAGCAGATCATAGGAGATTCATTGAGTTCTCTTTCTGCTCCGCACTTGTCACAAGTTACGTCCGCAACGCCGGAATAGATATGATCAAGGGTTCCGCCGTAGGAAACACCACATTCCGTACACTGTGCTTTTTCAGCACAAGTAGCAGTGCCGCC
>JAZNRO010000074.1:0-9444 GCA_045590715.1 Eubacteriales bacterium
GAAGGCGGATACCGCTACGGAACCGGCTTTCTCGTTTCCGAGGACGGATATGCGGTTTGCGCCGCTTCTCTTTTCCAAAATGAATCCGGCGGACGGATCACTGCTTTCACCGGCGCAGGATTTTCCACCATTGCTCATAAAATTGCGGTGGAAGAAACGCTGGGCGTTGCCCTTGTTCGTTTGTCCGACGCCTTTATGTATACCCCCCTTCCGGCGGAAAACTCCAGCTTCGTCACCAGAGGGCAGACCCTTTTCGTGGTGCCTTCTCAAAAAGGAAAGCTCTTTTACGGAACGGTGACGAAGGCTCTCGTTGCCAGTGTTGGCCCTACCGTATCCATGCCCGATGAATGGGGAACCAGCCACGTGAATATGATTTATCTGGACAAGGAAGCAAACGCCAGTCAGTACGGCGCGGTGGTAGTGGACCAGGGCGGTTCTGCGGTGGGCTTTTGTACCGATGCAGTCGCTCCCCCTTATCCGGGACTGACTTCCGTTGTTCCCATCCATTCCGTTTATACACTGATCAACGATCTTTTAAGTGAAAAGTAAAAAGGTGAAAGGAGAATCGAATGCTCCTCAATGAAAACGTAACGGTCTTGCCGGAAAGCGGCATTTCTGTAAAAAAAAGAATTGATGAATTTTTGACGGAGAATCCTTCCGCCACCTTGATTCGCCTGGATCAGAGTCTGATGAATCTGAGTCTTCCTTCCGTCGTGACCGAGGGAATGAAGCGAGCCATCGAAGAGGTGTCCAGCCCCTTTGGGGACAGACTTTCTTCCCCTTGGTCCGGCTATGAAGCTTTGAAAAAAGCGGTGGTAGCCCGTCTGGAGGGCTTTGGCGTGAAGGTGCCGGAGAGCGACGTGTTTATCATCTCCGGTCTGGAAAGTGCCTACGCCGGTCTTTCCGGCCTTTTTGCCCGGGGAAATAACGTGATTTTGCCTTCTCCTTGCTCCCCGTCACTCCTTCAGATGGAGCAGTGCGAGGGAAGAAATATCTCTTATGCCAGAGCCACACCGGAAAACGGCTTTTCCCCCGAACCGGACGCCTCTCCTGCAGATCTGATCTATCTTTCTTCTCCCAGTGCTCTGACCGGCGTTGCCCATTCCCGGGAGAACTTAGAAAAATGGGTGTCTTACGCCAATGAAAATGCGGGTATTATCATTTACGATACCTCGCTTTCCGATTATATCGAAGGGGAAGAGTTCCCCCGCTCCATTTACGAGATCGAAGGGGCAAGAAGCTGTGCCATTGAAGTATTTTCTTTTGAGATCGGTTACGGGGTAAAGGAACTGAAGGTAGGATACGTGATCATCCCTTCTTCTCTTTCCCGTGATACGGTGCGGATCCGCGATCTGTTCTGTGCCCGTCAGCCTTCCTTTGCTTCGCCCCCTTCTTTTGTGATGCAGAAAGCCGCAGAGCTTTTGTTTTCCGGGGAAGCGGGACCGGAGAAAGAAAAAATGATCCGGCAGATCAAAAACGTGGCCCGTATTCTCTCCGATGGGCTTTCCCTTGCGGGCTTTGCTCATACGGGAGGAGAAAACAGTCCCTTTATCTGGGCCCAGTGTCCCGACGCCATGGGTTCCTGGCAGTGTTTTGATAAACTGATGCAGGAAGCCGGCTGTGTGGTGACGCCCGGTTCTCTTTTCGGCTACGGCGGGGAAGGTTATTTCAGAATGACCGCCTTTGCTACCCCCGAGGAAGCGGAAAATTCCGTGGAAAAGATCAAAAACGCCTTTTCTGCCCCTCCTGCTGTGACGCCGGAGGAGAAAGAAGCCGATACCGCCGCCCTTCTTTTTGAAGAAAGAGAAGAGGACGGAGAGGAAAAAGAATGAAAGACAGGAATCCTTTGGAAATCCAAAGGATTCTTTCTTGTATAAAAAGAATAGAATTCTTTTTTTCTTTTGGTGAAAGTGATGAAAACACAGAAAAGTTTTTATTTATTATTGCAAAATTTTGCGCTTCGCGATATAATTACTCTAGACTAGTACCCCTATATCAAAAAGGGGGAAAGATCCCTTTTCAGGAGGATTTAATATGAAGTTTTTCAACAGACGTCTGGTAGTTTCCCTTGCTCTGGTGCTTCTTTGCGCTCTGATGCTTCCTTATCTGGCAAGCTGTGAGGACAAAGACGTGGCTACCACCACCGGCGAAGAGGTTATCACCAAGGAAGAAAAACCCGGCGATTATATTCCCATGGTAGGCGGAAGCGGAGAAAGCACCGGCGATAGCATGGCTTCTACTCCCAATAAGGGCGGCTCCTCTATGGTGGTTTCCGGCGGCGCAAGTGTGAAGAGCGCTTATAGCCAGGCCATGGAAGAACTGACCGCAGCGCTGGAGAATTCTCACAGCATTCAGGCTCAGACCATTGCCAATAAGAGAGATTTGGCAGAAAAGTATATGCGTACCATGCTCACCATTCGCTGGACGCCCGAAAGTGACGTTCGCTACGGTCTTTCTTCTACTACCGGCACGGACCTTGTTTTCTATGCCGGCCGTACTTACAGCGGTATTCCTTATACCAACGGTTCTTCCGGTCTGGAAGCCTTTAATCTGTACGTAAAAGAAGGCAGCACCGACGTAGCCAAGACCACCTTCGGTCAGAAGCAGCTTGCCGGCGCAAATACTGCCGCTACCGTAGGCACGGATGAAGTAGATGCCCTTCTCTATACCTGGAACACCGTTTCCGACACCATCTTTGCCCACAGCCAGGCGGATATGATTCCTGTGAACGGCTTTATTTTCCTGGGCGATTACCAGATCCCCCAGATGGAAAACTATAACACCAATAACCCCGTTTACGATCGGAACCCCTTTGAAGGCTTTGGCGAGCCTTCCAGCCGCACCCTGACTTATGACGGAACGCTGGCGAAAGATACGGATGACATCTGCAAGTACAACAAAGAGCAGAAAATGTACGCCGCTTACGCAAAGCTTTTAAAGGCTGACGGTCTTATTCGCTACGATGATACCGCTACCGGCGCTTATATGGCAGTTTCCGTTGACGTAAAGACTCTGGCAAACGGAACGATTGACGGTGAAAACAGTACCGTTACCGTACTGCATCAGACCAATGATCTCTTCAAAGCAGGCACCCAGAAAGACGGTGTATACCTGATCGGCGAAGTAGATAAGAAGGTTACCTTTAAGGAACTTTTTGATAACAATTTTATCCCCGTTACCATTACCGATTTCCAGGACGGCACCACACAGAGCCTTACTTTTGTAAGAGATAGCCTGAACGCCGCAAAGGATTACACCGCCGCAAACCTTTACAAAGGCTTTATTACCACCTCCCAGAGAGTGGTTTCCGCTACTATGAAGCTCACCGACGATAAGGGCGAAAAGGTATTTGAATTTACTACCTTAAGCTTCCAGGGCGACGTTAAGGTTGCTACCGAAAACCGCTACGGTTTTGACGTAACCAAGATCTCCGCCGCTTACGCTGCCGGAAGAGGTGTTGGCGATCAGCCTCTTACCACTTCCCAGCTTCAGAAGGGCAAAAAGTACACTTGCGTTCTTACCGTAAATATGGTAGGCGGCAAGAGTGAAGTAGCAAGAGAATTTACCTTCACCGCATAACAAAAAAACAAAAACACCTGACTGAAGTCAGGTGTTTTTTTTATGCCTTTTGCTAGACAGAAGAATCTTTTTGTGCTATACTGATGAAAAGGTTTTTTGAAAGGACGAAAAATGGAATTTTTATGGAATCTTTTGGGAGGGACCCTGTGGGGAAAACTCCTTGTAACCTTCGTGATCTCGATGGTACCCATCATCGAGCTTCGCGGTGCCATTCCCGTAGCGGTTTTGCTTCATGATCTGAATCCGATTTTAGCCTTTTGCGTATCGGTTGTGGGAAATCTGCTTCCCGTTCCTTTTATTATTATTTTCATTCGAAAAATTTTTGCTTTTATCCGGAAGTGGTTTCCGGGTCTGAACCGTATGGTAGACAAACTGGAGGAAAAGGGAAAAAGCAAGAAGGCCACCGTGGAGAAATGGGGCTTTTGGGGGCTTTTTCTTTTCGTTGCCATCCCCCTTCCCGGTACCGGTGCCTGGACCGGCGCACTGATTGCGGCAATGCTGGATATGCGGCTGAAAAGAGCCTTTCCTTCTATTGTGCTGGGCGTTGTTACCGCAGGCGTTGCGATCTCCCTTTTGGTACAGCTGGGTCTTGCGGCAGTGATCGGATTTCACGGTTAATCAAGAAAAAGAAAAGCGATAGACTTTTGTCTATCGCTTTTTTGTTTTATATGCGGGATAAAATATGGTTTAGGGCCTCATTTAAATCTTTTACGTTGATGCTGGCCTTTTCCGGGTCGGGAAGGTCGATGCCGATGGAGTAGCCTGCTTTTTCAAACATGGGATAATCGTTGGTCCAGTCTCCTACGGCGATCATATCACCGGGATCCGTTCCGGTAATCTCCGCAAGGCGCTCTATCCCTTGGCCTTTGGAGAGCTTTTTATACTGAATGTCAAAGCAGTCCGGGTGCTGATAGACCGCAAGTTCCATTTCTTCGGTGATATAGGAATCAATGAGGGCCCGGATGGCGGGGAAATCCTCAGTGTAGAAGGGGAAGGGGGTCAGTTCCGTTTCATTTGGCTGATACCAGATGCGGTCAGGAAAGGCTTCTTCCAGCTTCTCTCTTAAAATTTTTAATGCGTTTTTGGTGAATTCCGGGATCTTTGCCGTCTGAAAGAAGAGGGGAGGAAGGTCTACTCCTTCCTGGATCACTGCGCCGTTTTCTCCGATGAGAATGGCGTCACATAGTCCCAGCTGACGGGCAAATCCACAAAGGTAAAAGGTAGGCTTGCCACTGGAAATGGCAATTTTTACGCCTTTTTCCTTGATCTTTTGTAAAAGCGCTACGGCCTCCTCCGGGGTCTTTTCTCCGCGACCGGCAAGGGTTCCGTCCAGATCAAAAATAACGAACAAAGCCTTTAGTCCTCCAGATCTTCAAAGGAGATGGGGCCGGATACCTCTTCGGGTACTTGAATGGTCTTTTCTGCCGGATTTTCGGGAACAGGGTCCACTACGATGGTCTTTTCTGCCGGACTTTCGGGAATAGGATCCACTTTGATGGTCTTTTCCCCTTTGTCTTCCCCTACTGCGGTAAAGGCGCGGGTCTCCATATTTTCTGCGGTGGGAACTTCCGCAGTCTTTGCTTTTTCCGGTACGGGGGGAAGAGCGTTCAGTTCTTCGGCGATGCGGCGCCGTCTTTCTTTTTCCTTTTGTTCTTCGGGGGTGGGGGCAGTTTTCTTGACCGGTGCTTTTGCCGGTTTTTTATCGGTTTTGCGGATCTGCCACAGGGTAAAGCCGATGGCACCCACGGAAAGGATGCTGGCAAGGGCAATGAGAACCCAAAGCAGAGCGCCGCCGCTCTTTTCCTTCTTTTCACCCTTTTCACTGCTGGTAGCGGGAACAAGGCTCTTTCCCTCAAAGAGGGCGACAGTACCAAGCTCTTCCGTTTCCAAAACGATATAGCTGACCTTACCTTCTTTTACCAGCTTACCGGAGAGAGCGGAAACGCCGTTATGATAAAGGGCGCAGGTAATGGTCTTTGCATCAAAATTCTTTTCTTCCTCTTCTGTAAGAGGGATCATCATACGCAGTGCGGCTTTTTTGGGAAGGGAAAGTTCCTTGCCGTCTTCGTCCAGAAGTTTTACGGCAAAACTCTTTAAAATCTTCTTTTCTTCCGTTTCTTCCAGGCCTTCTTTGGCGTCTGCCTCGGGAAGGGCCAGGGTTACCACAGCGCCTTCGGGAAGGGCGCCTTTGGTAATGGAAAGGCGGATCTTTGCATTATTTTTTCCTACGATGTAGCTTTGGTCCGCAAAGTTTTTCAGGGTTACAAAGGGGATCTCGTCGGTGCTTTCAACGGTGAACGTGCCTTCTTCCACCTGCAGGTCGTAGTTGTCAGCCACGTCTTTTTCAAAAGAGAGGGTGCCGATGCCGATGGGGTAAGTGCCGGCTTCTTCTCCTTCTTCTCTTTCGGGCTTGCCTTGAAGCTGGTCGTAAATATCACCTTTTAAGGTGTAGGTAAATTCCGGATCTTTTCCGAAAAGGTCCTTTTTTGCATCCTCAATTTTTACAATGATGGTGTGACGGGAGATATCCACCTTTACGGCGGAGCTCATAGTAGTTTTAAAGGTGCCGGAGTCGGGAGAACCGATGAAGGCGGTTACCTTGCAGGTGTATTCGCCGGACTGGGCTACGTTTTTCACCTGGATGCTTTCGCCGGTTTCGTCTTTTACGGCACTGCCGTTTTTGTACCAGGTGTAGGAGTAGTCAATGCCCTCCATTTTCTCTACCTTTGCGGTGAGGGTGATGGCTTTTCCGTCGTACTCTTTTACCTTTTCCCCTTTGGTTTCAACGGAAACCTTGGGCGTAAAGTCGCCGGGGGTAGCGGCAAAGTCACAGTAGAACTGGATCTCGCCTACGCCTTTGTTGGAAAGGTGCTGAGCTTTTTCTCCGTTTACCGTAAATTCGGTGTACTGATCTTTTACTTTGGGCGCTTCCTGGAATTCCAGGGTCACGGTCAGGCGGTAGGTTCTGCCGGTAACAAAGTTTCCGCTTTTGATGGGTGTGCCCGGCTTATCCTTTTCAGACCAGGAGGCGGAAATGAAACTTGAGGGGTATTTTTCCAGCACGTCTTTTCCCGTTTTGGAGACCCAGATCTCCACTTTGGCTCCGCTTTCGGGATTTTGGGGAATGGTCTTTCCCGCACTGGGCAAGGTAATGCCGGTAACGGCAACGGTCTTGGCGGTGATCTCTTCTTCCCCGGGGGTATTTTCGGTGGCGAAAACGCCGGTGGCAAGGGGAAGGATCATAAGAATTGTCAGAATAAGACTAAAAATTCGTTTCATTTTTTGTCCTCCAAATCAGAATGAGGTAATGGGAAGGGAAGGATCGTCTTCCCCTTTTTCAATTTTTTTGATTACGGCGTAATAAGAGTAACTGGGGGTAGGAGAGATCTTGATGCGGTCGCCTACTTTTTTGCCTAAAATGATCTGCCCCAGGGGAGATTCTTTGGAAACACAGCCCTCCAGTACGTTTTCCCGCAGGGTAGTGACGATGCGGTACTGTTCCTCGCAGTCGTCCTCTTCAATATATAAGGTAACCAGGTCGAAAAGACCCACTTCGTCGTCTTTTGATCTATCTTCAATGATCTTTGCGGTGGCGATCATATTCTGCAGATAGCGGATGCGGGAATCGTTTTTGCCTTTTTCTCTTTTGGCAGTGCGATACTCGTCGTTTTCACTCAAGTCCCCAAGCTCCCTTGCCTGCTGAACGTCCGCCCGGAGAGCGGGTCTGAGAGAAATGCGGTAGTCAATTTCCTCCTGCATCTTCTGTATATCCACTTTTGTCAGTTCGTCGTACATTTACTGGTTTCTCAGTCCTTTCGGATACAAATTTTTGCCACGGCCGCCGCTGGCCTTTACGCCGCCAAGAGGCAGAGTGCCAAGGTATAAAACGCCGTAGCCTTTTCCGGAAAGAGAGATCTCTTCCCCTTTCAGGTACTTTTCGCCTCTTTCGTCACCCTCTTCCAGGATAAAGCGGTTGCGGAACAGGTTATGATAAGCGCGGAAAAAACGGTGGTGGGGAACAAGTCTGCCCTTTTGCACGGTGCCAAGGATCACACCGGGGGAAAGCATGCTTTCCGGATCAAGGGGCGTTTTGGGGCAAAGGTAGGCATCATCCCCGCGGAAGATGAGATTGCCTTCCGGCACGGCAGAAAGATTTTCACGGAAAAAGTCTTCCACCACTTTTTCTTTGGGGTCGGGCTTTTTCTGCTTTTCTTTTTTTGCTTTTTTCTTTTCGGTCTTTTCTTCTTTTACCCCTTCTTTTTTCAAAATGGCAAGAAACTGCCCTTCGCCGGGGAAAATATGGGGGTAAAAGCGCAGGGTCCCGGGAACAAGGCCGGGAGAAGCGATCTTCTGCACCTTTTCATCCGGCTCCATAAGAGAGAATTCCGGGTGGCGGGAGAGGAAAGATGAAATATTGTCTTCGTCTTCTTCTCTTGCCCAGGTACAGGTAGAGTAAAGAATTCTGCCGCCGGGAGCAAGGGCCAGGGCGGCGCTTTCCAGGATCTCTTTTTGCAGGGCGGAAAGGGTGAGGATATTTTCCAGACTCCAGTTTTCCACCGCATCGGGATTTTTTCGCATCATGCCCTCGCCGGAGCAGGGGGCATCTGCGATCACAAGGTCAAAAAGACCGTAAAATTCTTTGGGGAGTTTTGCCGCGTCAAATCCGGTAACGGCCCCTCTTTTTTCGCCCAGGCGCTCTATATTCTGCATCAGCGCTTTTCGGCGGATGGGGCTTGGCTCGTTGGAAATAAAAAAGCCGTCTTCGGTGAGAAGAGAGGATGCGGCTTGCAGACTTTTGCCGCCGGGTGCGGCGCAAAGGTCTAAAAAGGAAGTGACTTTTTCATTGCCCAGAGCGGCTACCGGGGCCATGGCCGCCGGCTCCTGCACGTACACCGCGCCACTGTGGTGAAGGGCGGTGTGGCCGATCTTATCCAGGTGAAAATAGTATGCCTTTTCAGAGAAGGAAATTTTGTCTTCTTCGGTCAGGCCCAAAAGGGAAAAAAGCTTCTCTTGGGAGAGGATATTTTCATTCAGACGAAGGGAACGGACCGCATCTTTTTCAAGGCTTTCAAAAAAGAGAGGGGCATCTATGCCCAGCAAGGCTTCCATACGCTCCCGAAATGCTTTGGGAAAATCCATTTTCGTCCCTCCTCTCTACCCGCATACTATAACATATCGGAAGAAAAAATACAAGAGGGCAAAGGAAAAGAAACCCTTTCCCATGGGAAAACGGGAAAGGGGATTTTTTTAATTTTTGATGGCGGAAAGCAGAAGCTGTGCCCCTCTTTTGGCCGCGGTGGGAGCAAACTTTGCGTAGTCCATTTCATTCTTTCCAAGATAGGAATCGGAAATGGCCCGGATGCAGGCAAAGGGAACGCCGTTTACAAAAGCGGTCTGGGCAATGGCACCGCCTTCCATCTCGCAGGCGATGGCACCAAAAGCCGAGCGGATCTTTTCCTTTTGCTCTTTGGTTGCCACAAACTGATCGCCCGTGGCAATGACCCCTTCCAGTACGTTGATCTTTAGGTCTTTTGCCGCTTTTTTGATAGAAGCGGAAAGATCAGGATCGCAGGGAAGGAAAACCTTGTTGATGCCGGAAATCAGGCCTACCGGATCTCCCAGGGGAGAAGTGTCCATATCGTGCTGAACAAGGCTTTCGCCAAGAGCCACGTCCAAAATCTCCAGCTTTTCGCTTAGACTTCCTGCAACGCCCGAGCAGATCAGGCAGTCCGGCGCGTAGTTTAAAATCAAAGTCTGGGCGCAGAGGGCGGCAAATACTTTTCCGATGCCGCAAACGGCAACGACAAGTTTCTTTTCTCCGCAGGTTCCCAGGGAAAATTTCAGGCTGCCGATCTTTTCTTCTTT
>JAZNRO010000075.1:0-23985 GCA_045590715.1 Eubacteriales bacterium
CCTTCTCCAAGAGAAAGAGAGAAGATCACCGTCCCAAGCAAAATCAAAAACAGCGCAGGCATCAGAATCTTCGAGGCCTTTTCAATGCCGCCCTTAACCCCTGCCATCACCACAAACAGCGCCATGGCAATAAAGATCGCGGTAAAGAGAATCACAAGGTGCTCGGAGGAAGCAAAGGAAACGAAGGTGCCCGCATTCCCCGAAAAGGAGTTGACCGCAAAGCGCACGGTGTAACCGCCCAAAACCGAATAGTAGCAGGCGATAAAAGCGGGAATAATCACCGCCAAAACGCCGAACCAACCGATGGCAGGGTGCACCTTCTTGAAGGCGGTCACGGGATTGGCCTTGGCACGACGACCGATGAAAATCTCGCAGGTCATGGTAATCACGCCGATGAACAGCACACAAGCGATGTAAACCAACACGAAGGCCGCGCCGCCGTTGGCATGAGTCTTATATGGGAAGCCCCAAAGATTGCCCAGTCCCACGGCAGACCCTGCCGCCGCCAGAACAAAGCCCAATCCCGAGGCAAATCCGTTTTGTTTTTTCTCCATGTTTCTACCTCTGTATTAAAAAATCGATTCATTGTACCACAGAGAAACGAAAAAAGCAAGAGAAAGGCAAAAAAAGAAAGCCCGAGCGTTTCTCGGGCTTTCGCGTTTTCTTAGTGGCAGATGCAGATCTCGGTGTCCTTGTCGAACAGGTGGAGTCTGTTGATGTCGAAGGCAACCTTGATGGTGTCGCCGACCTTTGCCTTGGATCTGGGAGATACTCTTGCAATAAAGTTGGTTTCCTGGCTGTTCAGGTACAGGAAGATTTCTGCGCCCATCAGCTCGGTTACGTCTACATTTGCATCAATTACCCAATCGGAGAACTGGGACAGATACATGGGCTCGTCGTGAATTGCTTCAGAACGGATACCGCCGATTACTTCCTTGCCGATGTACTTCTGAACTTCTTCGTCTTCAGCCTTTTCTTCGGGAAGCTTGAATTCGTTGTCTTCGCCAAAGGTGAAGAATACGCCTTCTTCGCCTCTCTTCTTAATGAGCTTACCGTTGATGAAGTTCATCTGAGGAGTTCCGATAAAGCCTGCAACGAACAGGTTTACAGGGAAATCATAGAGATTCTGAGGAGTATCAACCTGCTGGATGATACCGTCTTTCATAACTACGATTCTGGAAGCCATGGTCATAGCTTCGGTCTGGTCGTGGGTTACGTAGATAAAGGTTGTCTGCAGTTTCTGATGGAGCTTGGTCAGCTCGGTTCTCATGGATGCACGAAGTTTTGCGTCCAGGTTGGAGAGAGGCTCGTCAAGAAGGAACACTTTGGGTTCACGAACGATTGCACGACCCAGAGCAACACGCTGTCTCTGACCACCGGAAAGAGCCTTGGGCTTACGGTCAAGCAGGTGAGCGATGTCCAGGATTCTGGCTGCTTCTTCAACTCTTCTCTTGATTTCTTCCTTGGGAACTTTGCGGAGCTTCAGACCGAATGCCATGTTATCAAACACGGACATGTGGGGGTACAGAGCGTAGTTCTGGAATACCATTGCAATGTCTCTGTCCTTGGGAGCTACGTCATTTACCAGCTTGTCGCCGATAAACAGTTCGCCTTCGGTGATCTCTTCCAGACCGGCTACCATACGAAGGGTAGTAGACTTACCACAACCGGAAGGACCTACCAGAATAATAAATTCCTTATCCTTGATTTCAAGGCAGAAATCGGTTACAGCGGTAACGCCGCCGGGATACTTTTTAAAAATGTGTTTTAAAGATACACTTGCCATTTTTTCCTCCTAAAAATATGCGCAGGAATACTCCTGCCCGTTTAGAACAACAATATCTTATCAAATTTTGTCCTTTATGAAAAGAGTTTTATTCCCCAAAAATACAAAAAATAATTTATGCATTTTACACAAAATGTATCAAAAAAATTATTTATACCCGGTAAACCCTTGTAAAATACTATAATTGTGATATTCTATTATATAGTTTCATCGTTTTACTTTCTCGTTTCAAAGTATAACAAATAAAAAGATAAAGGCATAAATTTTTAGTTTGTTCATAAAACTTTGAAAATTTTGTTGCCAGATGATGAAATTTATTGATATAATGAAAGAAAAAACAAGGTGGCCTATATGCAATTTAACAAACGCATCTTTTCCCTGCTGTTAGAGCAGGCAAAAGGAGACCGTTCCTGGCGGCAATTCGCCATGGACTGTGATATCAGCTATATCCAGATGAGAAAGCTTGCCCTGGGCGGACAGGAAAATTCCCCCAGACCCAAGCTCATCGGCAAGATCGCCGCAAACGCCGCAAACGGCATTACCGCAGAAGACCTGCTCTTCTGCTCCGGCGTATATAATGAAAATGAAGAAAAGAAGCCCTCCGGTGCCCTTACCCGTTCCGGAGATCTCTTCAACGAAAAGTTCCAGACCCTCTCCATGGGTCAGAGAAAAATGGTGCTGGACTTTATCGACTTTTTGCAGAGCAGATGAACAGCGCCCTTACTTCCTATTTGAAAGAGAGCGGAGAGCGCATCCTCTCTTATTATAAAGAAAATCCCTATTTCGCCCTGACCCCGGCGGAGCTTTCCAAGGGAACTTTCGTTTATTTTGAGCGCGGCGGAAAGCGTCTGCGCCCTGCCATCTGCCGCCTTTCGGCAGGTCTTTTGGGCGGTGACGAGGCGGAAGAAGCCGTCACTCCTCTGGCCCTGGCTCTGGAACTGTATCACAACTGGACCCTCGTTCACGACGATATGATCGACCATGACGATACCAGACGGGGAAAACCCGCAGTACATAAACTGATCGCCACCCAATTCGAAGAAACCTACGGAAAAGCAAAAGCGGACGAATACGGCTTCGATACTGCCCTGCTTGCCGGTGACGCTCTTCACAGTGCTTCCGTTTATTATCTTTCAAAGCTTTCCGATACCGGCTTTGTTCCGGCAGATGTTAGCCTGAAGATCCTTTCCCTGCTGGAAGGAGAATACGGCCCAAGACTCATCAGCGGTGAAACCGTAGATACCAAAAACGGCCTTCTTTACGGCAGTGACGCCTTCCAGACCTTGACCCGGGAAGACGTGGTACAAATGATGGCGGGAAAGACCGGTGCCCTTTTTGCCATCAGCGCCCTCTCCGGCGCAATGGTAGGACTGAAAAGCGCCGATCAAAAGGACAAAAGAATTCAGGCTCTTGCGGATTTTGCCGAATACTGCGGCCTTGCCTTCCAGCTTCAGGACGATATTCTGGGCATCACCAGTACGGAAGAGACCCTTGGCAAGCCCATTTGCAGTGATATCCGGGAAGGAAAGCCTACCGTTTTGCTTCTTTATTCTTATGAATACGCTACTCCGGAGGAAAAAGAAATCCTCTGCCGTGTGGTAGGAAAAAGCCGTGATCCCGAGGAAATTCTCCGGGCAAGAGAGATTATGCTGAACCGTGGCGTAGAAAAAACCAAAAAAGACGCACAATTTTATCTTGAAAAGGCAAAAGAAGCTCTTTCCCTCTTTCCCGACTCTCCCAGAAAAGATCTGCTGGAATCCTGGCGCAGCTTTATGCTGAATCGAAATTTATAACAAAGGAATAAGGTATGAAAAAAATTCTTTCTTTTCTCCTGGCTCTCCTGATTCTTTTTCCCGTCACTCTCCCGGTTTTGGCGGAAAAAGATCCCATTTATAATCTGGAGCTTGACAGTCAGGGCGCCTATCTTTTAAATCTGGAAACCCACACCGCCCTTTACGAAAAGGCGGAAAACGCCAGAATGTTCCCTGCCTCCACCACCAAAATTATGACCGCTCTTGTGGTCCTTCAAAACTGCAAGGACCCCAAAAACGAAACCATTACCATTACCGACACCGCACCCTTTGCCTATATCATTGAGGACGGCGGAGTCCATATGGAATTAAAGCGTGGCGAAACCTTCACGGTATATGATCTTTTGGTGGGTCTGCTCCTTGCTTCCTACTGTGACGTAGCCGATCTTTTGGCTCTCCACTTCGGCGACGGTAATATCCAAAACTTCGTAGATAAAATGAACGGCGCGGCAAAAGACCTGGGTCTTGAAAACACCCATTTCGAAAACCCCCACGGCCTTCACGAAAATAACCACTACTCTTCCCCCAAGGACATTGCCGCCTTTACGGAAAAGGCCCTGGAATACGACCTGTTCCGAGAGATCATTTCTCTTCGGAACTACACCATTCCAGAAGGCGAAAGAAAAGTCCGCTATACGGTCAGCAGCTTCTATCCCACCAATGATTTTTATATGGACTCTTACGTAGGCGGGAAGTCCGGTTTTACCGATCAGGCAGGTCGCTGTCTGGTTGCTGTCAGCGAGAAGGACGGCGTATCCTATATTTCCGTGCTTCTCGGCGCCAATATGGACTCGAACCGCAAATACCCCGGTAATATGGCCTGGATCGAAACCCACACCCTTTTAACCTACGCTTATGAAAACTTTACGGTAAAATCCGTTTTGGAAAAGGGCGTAGAGGTGGGCAAGATCCCGGTTCTGGATTCCGATAAGACCGTACCCGTCCTCACCGGAAGCGAAATCCACGTTTTGGTACGGAAAGATGCCGAACCCCACTACACCGTAGACCTTCCGGAAAATATTCACGTAAATGAAGTAAAAAACGGCAAGGAAATAGGAAAACTTCAGCTTTTCTTTAACGAAGAAGAAGCCCCCGGCTCCTATCCCCTTCTCCTTTCCTGGGACGGCACTCCCATCACCACCAAATCCAGCATTGAAAAAGGAGCGGAAAGTGCCGCCAAGGCCATCTCCGGTATTTTCAAGGAAGATCGGGTCTTTGTGATCCTCTTCATCCTTCTCCTTTTGGTCATTTTCATCTGTCTGCCGGCCTTCCGCATTTCCCAGTATCTGCAGAAGAAAAAATCTCACAGACCCAAGCACTAAAAAAGAAACATCCAAGGAAAAAATCCTTGGATGTTTTTTTATTTTGTAAAAAAGGTTTCGTCAAAAGGAAGAGGGATCACAAATCGCATTTCCACCTGCTCTTTTGAAAGAATAGGCAGTCCCGATGAAAACGCCTCTTTTTCTTTTACGAAGATCACGCTGATCCCTTCGATCTCCTCACTCTGTCTGGGAAAGGTGTCTCCCCCTGCAAGAAGCCTTCCGTAAAGGGGCGCGCAGCACAGATACAGTACCACCCCTTCTTCATCCGGCTCTGCCACCGGGCGCACCAAAGAAAGCTTTTCCATATCAATTCCCAAAGAATTTAGAAAATCAATACTTTCCTTCTTTGCCTTTTTCAAAATGTGCTGAAAAAAAGCAATTCCCAGTTCACTTTTATCTGCCTTAGGGAGAAGGTCATACTGCTTCTTCGTTTCATGGGCATCGTATTCTAATAGGTAAGAGCCAATTTGAAT
The DNA here is from genome assembly GCA_045590715.1 of Eubacteriales bacterium. Classification (GTDB taxonomy): domain Bacteria; phylum Bacillota; class Clostridia; order Oscillospirales; family SIG627; genus RGIG5579. The sequence continues at coordinate 5,393 of JAZNRO010000075.1, forward strand.
TTTATTCTTCTGCATAGGTTTCGCCTTCGATCACAAGCGTCATTTTACCACCTGAAAGATCCGCCAGAAGTTCTTCCAGCCCTTCTTTCTCCTTTTCGGAAAAGAGAAGATATAAATTTACGTCTTCCCCGAAATCCTTTCCGATGAGTCTGTATTTTCTGGTATTCAGTTCAAATTCCACTTTAGAAAAAAGCGGATAGGGAATGGCCACCTTTCCTTGATAAAACCGGGAAAAACGGCAAATTCCTGCAGCCTCTACCGCATCTCTTGCCCCACGGGCATAGGCTCTGGCAAGTCCGCCGGCCCCTAAAAGAATACCGCCGAAATACCGGGTCACCACCACGCAAAGGCCGGAAAGTTCTTCTTTTTTCAGAACCTCCAGAATGGGAATTCCCCCGGTGCCCTTGGGCTCTCCGTCATCGTCAAAGCGCTGGATATTTCCTTCTTTATTGATAAAAGCGGAAACGCAGTGTCTGGCATCGGGAAATTTTTCCCTGGCCTCCTGCACAAACTTTTGCGCCTCTTCATAACTGTCGCAAGGCTTTACCCAACCGATGAACTCACTCTTTTTTTCAATAAAACGGCTTTCTGCAAAGCCCTTTACCGTGCGATATCCTTCCATCAGTAAGCATCCGCCATATCAATATACAAATGTCCGTTTTCGGAAATGTAGCGTTTTCTTCCTTCCAGATCATCCCCTAAAAGAATTTCAAACATTTCTCTTGTAGCGATCTCATCCTCCGGCATTACCCGGATCAGTCTTCTGGTAGCAGGATCCATGGTGGTACGGCGCATCATATCCGGCTCGTTTTCACCAAGACCCTTGGAGCGCTGAATGGTATATTTCCGATCCCCGATCTCCGATAAGATCTTCGCCTTTTCCTTTTCGTCGTAAGCGAAGAATACCTCTTCTTCCCCGTCCTTCTTCTTTCCCCGAACGGTGATTTCATACAAGGGAGATTCTGCGATATATACCCTTCCCTTTTCAATCAGGGTCGGCAGAAGACGGTAGAACATAGTAAGGATCAGGGTTCTGATCTGGTATCCGTCTTCGTCGGCATCGGTACAGATAATAATTTTATTCCATTTTAAATTTTCGTAGTTAAAGCCCGCAAGATCCTTATGTCCCTTGCCGATCTCTACCCCGCATCCGATAATGCGGAGAAGATCTACGATAATATCGCTTTTGAAAATTCTGTCGTAACCGCATTTTAAACAGTTCAGGGTTTTTCCTCGCACCGGAATAATGGCCTGGAATTCTGCATCTCTGCCCAGTTTACAGCTACCCAGCGCAGAGTCACCCTCTACGATGTAAAGTTCTCTCTTCTCTACGTCTTTGGTACGGCAGTTGGCAAATTTCTCAACCCGATTGGTCACGTCCAAAGTGCCGGACAGTTTCTTTTTAATATTGACTCTGGCGCTTTCCGCATTTTCACGGCTACGCTTGTTGATGAGCACCTGCCCTGCAATACGGTCTGCATCCGCCGGATTTTCCGCAAAGTAAATTTCCAGTTTTTCATCGAAAAACTCGGTCATAGCGTCTGCAATAAATTTATTGGTTACCTTCTTTTTGGTCTGATCCGAGAAGGACGCCACGTTGGAGAAGCAGTTCGTTACCAGAATCAAACAGTCTTCCACGTCCTGAAAACTGATCTTCTGCTCGTTTTTATTGTATTTACCCGTATTTTTCAGATACGCGTCAATGGCTCTCAAAAAGCTGGATTTCACTGCCTTTTCCGGGCTTCCGCCGTGCTCCAGCCAGCTGGAGTTGTGATAGTATTCCAGCATCTGACTCTTGGCAGAGAAGCAAAAAGCCACTTCCATCCGAACGTCGTATTCCGTCTTATCTTCTCGGTCCTTGCCTCGTCTTTCCCCTTCCCAAAATACCGGCACCGTAAGGGTTCCTACTTTGCCGTCGGTCTGGGTCACTTCATTAAATTCATTGATCTCTGCCGCCTGACGAACGTAGTCCAAAATTCCCTCTTTGTAGAGAAAGCTGTGTTCAGACCAGGTACCGTCCTTCTGCTGATAACGAAGGTTTAAGGTAAGTCCTCCGTTTACCACAGCCTGACGGCGCATCACGTCTACGAAAAATTCTTCCGGGATACCGATCTCGGTAAACACCTCAAGGTCAGGGCGCCAGGTAATCACCGTACCGGTACGGCGGTGAGTGCCCTCTACCTTCTGGAGATCCCCCACCGGCTCGCCCTTTTGAAAGTGCATCTCATACTGGGCGGTTTTGGTGGTAACCTGAACGTCCATAAATTCGGAGCTGTACTGAGTCGCGCAGGCACCCAGACCGTTCAGACCCAGAGAGTACTGATACGCGCCGCCCTTGGCATTTTCATACTTACCGCCGGCGTAAAGCTCGCAAAAGATCAGTTCCCAGTTATATCTTCCCTCTTTTTCGTTCCAATCAAGAGGAATACCACGGCCGAAATCCTCTACGGTGATCACGTGGTCGCGGGTCACCTGAACGGAAATGGTATCACCGAATCCCGCTCTTGCTTCGTCTATGGAGTTGGATAAGATTTCAAAGAAAGAATGGGCGCATCCGTCCAGTCCGTCAGAACCGAAGATAACACCCGGTCTTTTCCGGACTCTCTCCGCTCCCTTCAGACTCTGGATACTCTGATCATTATATTCAGAAGACTTTTTTGTCTGTCCTGCCATTTTTCGCTCCTTATGATTTAAAATCGCCTATACCCTACTATTATAGTAATTTTTTTCATTTTCGTCAACTGTTCCCCCTCTTTCCCATCCTATTTTTCCCTTTTTTTCAAAAAGGAAAATTCTTTTCCAAAAACAGAAGAAAAAAGCCTTGTTTTTCCCGGTTTCCAGGTTGACACTCCCTACTCTTTATGATAAAATTACTTTGTAATGTTATGGGAATTTTGCCCATAAAAACCAAGTTTTTTAGGGGGATCAAATGAATTTACTGGGTCTTGATATCGGCACTACTTCTCTCAAAGCCGTCCTTTTTGACGAAGGGGGAAACCGTCTTGCCGAAACCAATATGGACTACACCCTTGACACCCACGGGGAAAGAGTGGAATTTGATCCTTTAGAATACATCCGCCTGGTAAAAGAAGCCATCAAAGAGATCGAAAAGACAGCTCCCATCGACGCCATCAGCGTAGATACCCAAGGGGAAACCTTGATCCTGACCGATGAAGAAGGAAACCCCACCATGCCCGCCATCGTTTGGCTGGATAACAGAGCGGTAAAAGAGGCTGAAGAGATCGAGGCCCATTTCGGCCAGGAGAAGATCTACGCCGTTACCGGTCAGCCCGAAACCACCGGCGGTTGGCCCGGATGCAAGCTTCTCTGGGTACAGAGAAATCTGCCGGAAGTTTGGAAAAAAACAAAGAAGATCTTCCTTTTGGAAGACTGGGTGCTCTATAACCTTTCCGGTGAATTTGTAACCGAGCCTTCCATTCAGTCCTCCTCCATTTATCTTGATATTACCAAAAAAGATTGGTGGCAGGAAATGCTCGACTTTATCGGCGTTGAGAAAGAGATGCTGCCCCGCATCGCACCTTCTGCTACCCGCATCGGTTCCTTTGGAAAAGCCGGCGTGGTAACCGGCGCCCTGGACCAGATCGCAGGGGCTGTGGGCGTGGGCGTTGTAGATGAAAATATCGTCAGCGAAATGACCGGTACCATTATGGCCATCTGCGCCGTTACCCAAAAAATACCCGCTTACGATCCCGATTCCAAGATCCCTTGCCATCTCCACGTTTTGGACGGAAAATACGTTTCCCTTCTTTGGAGTTCTACCGCCGGTATGGCGCTGAAATGGTTTAAAAATCAGTTTGCCGAAAACCTTTCCTTTAAAGAACTGGACAAGATCGCAGAAGAAGCCGGCCCCGGCGCGGAAGGACTTTCCTTCCTGCCCCATCTCTGCGGCTCTACCATGCCCGTATATAATCCGGAGGCCAGAGGAGCCTTTTCCGGTATGACCCTGGCTCACGGCAGAGGCCACTTTGTCCGCGCCATTTTAGAAGCCGTTGCCTTCACCTTGAAAGACGATCTTGACTGCATCGACGCCCGTTGCGATGAGATCCGTATTACCGGCGGCGGCGCATCCAGCCCCCTTTGGGCCCAGATCAAGGCCGACGTTACGGGACTGAAGCTTTCTACCTTAAAAGAAAAAGAATCCGCCTGCCTTGGCACTGCCATTTTGGCCGGTGTGGGTATGGGCATCTATCCTTCCGTGGAAGAAGCCTGCCGTACCATTGTAAAAACCGGCAAGGCCTACCTTCCCGGCGGCGTGGATTATACCAAGGCTTACAAGAGATATAAGAAACTGGACAGCCTTTTAAATAACCCCGGTGACAAATTTTAAAGTAATTTTCAAAAATAAATGAGGTGTAAAAATGAAACAAGAAGCTTTAAACGCTGCGCAGAACGCTTTTGTCATTGAAGCAGAAGAGATCCTTCGCGCAAAAGACGTAATGGATTGGGATGCTTTCGCAAAAGCAGTGGAAGTTTTGGCTGGAGCGGAAAGAATCGGTGTTGCCGGCTGCGGTCACTCCGGTATCTGCTGCACCCACTTTGCTCACTCCCTTTGCTGCGTGGAGCGACCTGCCAGATTTATTTCCCCTGCAGAAGCAGTTCACGGCGGTATGGGCTTTATTCAGAAAGGCGACGTTATGGTCCTGGCTTCCCGCGGCGGTAAAACCGCAGAGCTGATCCCCATTATGAACATTGCCAAAACCAAGGGTGCTACGGTCATCTCCGTAACGGAAAAGATGGACTCCCCCCTGGCCCAGGGCGCTGATATTGTCATCCCCATGCAGGTAAACAAGGAAACGGATAAGTATAACGCCCAGTCCACCTCCAGCTTTGTGGCATTAAGCTCTGTTTTTGATGCTCTCCAGACCGCCCTCATTGAAGAGACCGGCTACGGTATCGAGTCCTTCGCTCTGACCCATCCCGGCGGAGCCGTTGGCGAAAGATTAAATGCAAAATAATTAGTAAGGAGATACTAACATGATCAAAAATCTTACCATCAAAGCTCCTTTCTTTGAAATCGGTCCCAAGAACTATCTTTGGGGCGACGATGTAGTGGAACTTGCCAAAGTTGCCGACCAGGCTAGCAAGAAGTACAACGTTGACATCATCTTCACCACTCCCATCGTTGAGATCCGCAGAGTAAAGGAAGCCACCGAGAAGATCCACGTTTTCGCACCCCATATGGACTCTCTCACCCCCGGCAGAGGCCTTGCCGACATCCTGCCCGAAAGCCTTGTTGCCGCCGGCGCAGAAGGTGTTATGCTGAACCACTGTGAGAAGCCCGTAAGTGTTGCAGAACTGAAAAGCGCCATCCGTCGTGCAGATGAAGTTGGTCTTGCTACCATCGTTTGTGCCGACTCCTGCGCCGAAGCAGCTGCCATTGCTCACCTTCAGCCCAATATCATCGTAGCAGAGCCCACCGAACTGATCGGTACCGGCAAAGCAAGCGATGAAGAATACGTAGAAGCTTCTATCCGCGCCGTGAAAGACGTAAATCCCGATATCCTGGTACTCCAGGGCGCCGGTATCAAGTGCTATGACGACGTATACCGCAATATTTACGCCGGTGCAGAAGCAACCGGTTCTTCCTCCGGTATCGTGGGCCTTCCCACTGCCGAAGCAAGATACCAGATGGTGGATGATATGATCCGCGCCGTCCGCGAAGCCTGGGACGCAAGACAGGCCTAAATTAAGTTTTCATTTTAAATTTATTTTCAGGAGGAATAAAAAATGGAATTCAAAATTGTCCAGAAAGAAATTGAACTGCAGTCCAGAGGCTGGATCCCCACCTTCCACGACATCTCCACCGACGTTATGAAGATCGTAGAAGAATCCGGCATCAAAAACGGTACCGTTGCAATCGTTTCCCACCACACCACCTGCTCTGTAATGGTTCAGGAATGCTCCCACGACTTCGATACCTTTGACCTGGAATTCCTGCAGCACGACCTGCTCGATATTATGAGAAAGATGATCCCCGACTTTGCGGAAGAACATCAGTACCGTCATCCCGGTCCGGTTCACGCACAGTTCGGCCGCTACGTAAACGAACCCGGTAACTTCACTTCTATGAACACCGACGGTCACCTTCGTTCCGTATTCTTCGGCAGAAGCGAAACCATGACCCTAAAAGATGGCAAGCTGGATGGCGGCGAATTCGCTCACATCTACTTCATCGACTGGGACCACGTAAGAGCTCGCCGTCGTCAGTGCAACGTTACCATTATGGGTACCACTGAAGACGTAGGATGCAGAAAGTACAACAACGGCGAAGTTGTAAATACTCTCCGCAAGTTCTCCGATGAAGAGAAAGCTTACATGGATCAGTACGACGAATGGAGAAAGAGATAAATATCTCAAATCCTTAAAACAAAAAGGAGAAGCAATTTGCTTCTCCTTTTTTGTCACTTTCTTTTTGAAAAAAGAAAGTGACAAAAGAAAAACTTTTCTTTTCTCTCTTCACTCTTCTCTCTTCACTCTTCTCTCTTCCCTGAAAAACAAAAAAGCACCCCGAAACGGGGTGCTTTTTATTTTGAAGATTTATGCTTCTTCGGTGTTGATGTAGTTCAGATAATCCATCAGAGCTTTTCTAGCTGCGTTGAATCTGGACTCATAGGTAGATACGAAGGTATCGTAGTTTGCGTCGGTACCGTTCGCACCAACTTCACCGGAACCACACTCGGAGAAGATGTTGATCTTACCGAAGTCGTAGCCTACAACGGGGTCATAAAGCTTGTTTTCGAGAGCGATCTCAACCATGTCTACGGACTCAACGTCACGGATAGACTGCTTCAGAATTACCTGGTCGTAGAATGCGGGGGTAAGAGTCAGCATGGAGTAGTAGCTGAATGCTTCCAGGAAGTAAGCAGCCTGCTCACGACCGGAAGTAAAGCCGTTCAGTTCCCAATCTTCGCAGTTGTCAACGGTGGTAGGAATTGCAAAGCAACCCAGCTGACCGTAGGAAACACCGGTGTAGTATTTTTCCTGCTGTTCGTTCATCTTAGGCAGGGGAAGTACACCCATAGAAATGGTGGTGTTAGCAGCGTTCAGAATGGAACCGAGGTTACAAGCGTAGAAGGTGGAAAGTCCGCTACGGAAGTGATGTCCGGCGGAAGCAACCTCACGGGTCTCGGAGGTCAGAAGAGGACGAAGTGCTTCCCAAGCGGCAAGCAGTTCGGGTTTGGGCTGTGCGGGGATTTCATAGTCTCCGGAAGAGGAGATACGGGAAAGGGTCACACCGCAGCCGTTTACGTGGAACCAGTTGTTCATAGCTTCGCCGATGTAGCCCATACGGTCCTGTGCGTTACCGGGGGTGAGGACACCGTCACCGTTACCGTCTTTCTTGGACTTAACCATCAGGTCATACATGAGGTCGATGGTCCATTTGCCTTCAGTTACCTTTTCGTAAAGGTTCAGGTCGGGGTCAACTTCTTCAACCCAGTCTTTGTTGAAGAACATGATCCATGCGGTTCTGTCGTCGAGAGTACAACCGTCGCCGTTGATAAAGAATACTTTACCACCTACGTTCATACCCTGCATACCGTTGGGATCGTACCAAGCCTTATCCAGATTGATGTTGTCCAGAACGGACAGGTCAACCAGCAGGTTGGATGCAGCCAGAGGTCTCAGGTTGTATGCTACGCCGAGGATGTAGTCAGCGATATATTCGCCTGCGATCAGAGGCTCACGAACTGCCTGAGCAATCGCGGTCATAGGATTTTCAACGATGGTACAGTTGTATTTTTCCTGCAGCTGAGCGTTACGGGCAAATACAGCGTCGTTGATCTTATCACCGGTGGGATTTTCCGCATAAACTTCATTGACGGAAAGGTGCGCGTGCTGGTTACGTCTGATGATGAAGCGGAATTCATGGCCGTTCAGGTTCTTGATCTCGGCGTCATATACTTTGCTCTCATCCTGTTCTTCCTGGGTAGCGATGTTTCCGCCGGCAGCGCCGCCTTCATCATCGTCCTTACCACAAGCAAAAAGGAACATAGAGCAGAGCATAATTACTGCCAGGATCAAAGAAAGGATTCTCTTTGCGTTCATTTCTTTTCTCCTTTTGAAATTATTTTCCCACTCTTGGGTAATACAATTTTAACACATTAAAATAGGAATGGAAACCTTTTTTTGTTTTATTTACAAACTCATAATAATTTTCAAAATTATGCCCAAGGCCACCTTTTTCTTCTTGGTCATTTTCCACAAAACCCAAGGAAAAACAAGGCTTCTCAAAGGGTAATAAAGGCTTTTTATCCTTTACTTTCCGGTGCTACCGAAACCGCCTTCTCCCCGGCCGGTTTCACGAAGGGTATCGCTTTCCAAAAACTCCCCTTTCAAAAAAGGCGCGATCACCAGCTGGGCCACCCGTTCGCCGGGCTCTACGGTGCGATCTTCCCCGCTGTGATTGTGAAGGGCCACCATGACCTCTCCGCGGTAATCCGCATCCACAACGCCCACCTTGTTGGCAGGAGCCAATCCCTTTTTGGTAGCAAGTCCGCTGCGGGCGTAAATAAATCCGCCGTAGCCTTCCGGAATTTCCATGGCAAGACCCGTATGAACCAGAACGGTCTTACCGGCAGGGATCACAACTCTCTCCTTCCCCGCCATATAAAGATCGGCCCCGGCAGAAAACTCACTGCCGTAGGTAGGCAAAATCGCCTCGGGGACCAGTTTTTTCACAGAAATTTTCATTCTTTATCCTTCTTTCACGTCTTTTCTCCATTGTATCATTTTTCTCCGCCCCCAGTCAAGTTTTGCCACAAAAAAACACCCGGATCAAATCAGATCCGGGTGCAGATATTTTTTTCTTTATGCCTTTTTCTTTTCGAAGTAGCGAATTACAAGGAGCGTGCCAACGGTAAGTGCAATACCGATGGGAAGCGTAATAAAGGCGTTGGGAATAAAGCCGGCAATGATATAGGTTACAAAAGAGATACCGGCAACGGTCAGGGCATAAGGAAGCTGAGTGGACACGTGATTTAAGTGATCAGACTGGCTTCCCGCAGATGCCATAATGGTGGTATCGGAAATGGGGCTGCAGTGGTCACCGCATACAGCACCTGCCATACAAGCGGAGATGGCTACCACAGTCATGGCGTTATCCACACCGCCGAATACGGAAAGAACGATGGGAATGAGAATACCAAAGGTTCCCCAAGAAGTACCGGTAGCAAAGGAAAGACCCACTGCAATCAGGAAGATGATAGCAGGCAGGAAGGATTTGAAGCCGGCTGCACCGCCTTCTACCAGAGAAGAAATAAAGATCTTCGCGCCCAGAGAATCGGTCATAGTCTTCAAGGTCCAAGCACAGATGAGGATCATGATAGCAGGTACCATTGCCTTGAAGCCTTCGGGGATAGATTCCATGCAGTCTTTGAAGGAAAGCACTCTTCTGAAGAGGAAGTAGATCACAGCAAAGATAATGGAAATAAAGGAACCGTAAAGCAGACCTACGGATGCATCGGAATTGGAGAAGGCAATGATAAAGTTTTTGTAGCCTTCGGAAGAAGCATCAAAGAAGCCACCGGAGTAGATCATACCGATTACACAAGCAACAACAAGGAAGAGAACCGGAACCACCAGATCCCATACTCTGCCTCTGGGATTGCCTTCTTCATCGGCCTTGTTCATAAATTCTTTTGCACCGCTGGTGAACAGATCGCCTTTTTCTACTGCGTTCTTTTCGTGCAGTTTCATAGGACCGTAATCAAATTTTGCCAAGGTCAAGGTCAGCATCATTACGATGGTGAAAAGTGCGTAGAAGTTAAAGGGAATAGCCTTCATAAAGAGGGAGATACCGCTCATGGGGCCTTCGCCCTGCGCAAAGCCGGCAACAGCCGCAGCCCAGGAAGAAATAGGAGCGATGATACAAACGGGAGCCGCCGTAGCGTCAATGAGGTAAGCCAGTTTTGCACGGCTGATGTTATGCTTATCAGAAACGGGACGCATAACGGAGCCTACGGTCAGACAGTTAAAGTAGTCGTCAACAAAAATAAGACAGCCCAAAACGATGGTAGCAAGCTGAGCTCCTACGCGGGTCTTAATATGACGGCTGGCCCATCTGCCGAAAGCGGCGGAACCGCCGGCCTTATTCATCATAGAAACAAGGGCGCCAAGCATTACAAGGAAGATAAGAATACCAACGTTGTAAGAATCGGCTACCGCTCCTACGAAACCGGTGGAAAATACGTGGGTGATGGTGGTTTCAAAGTTAAAACCGGCATAGATCAGACCGCCGCAAAGAATACCCAAGAACAGAGAAGAATAAACTTCTTTGGTAATCAGAGCCAGGGCAATGGCGATCACGGGAGGGAGAAGGGACCAGAAAGTGGCATAAGCGGGAATGCTCTTCTGAACCGTTTCAACCGCATCCTTGGAATTTTCTTTAAAATCAGGGTCAGACTGCATATTGTCCGCATAGTTGTCAAGATACTCTGCGGCAGAGTCTTCGCCGGAAAGCTCGGTGGTATCTTCTACCACAACGCCTTCTTCAAAATTATAGGTAGTGCCGTCTACCTCGAAAGTTGCATTTTCTTCCGCCTTCAGATCCTGGGCATATACGGCAAACCCGCACAGCGCCGTCAAAACCAGAAAAGTCAGAAGACAAGCGACCAGTTTTTTCATTCGCATCATCATAACCTCCAAAATTGTCATTTTTTGCAATATGAATAGAAATATTCTACACTTTGCCCCTCTCTTTGTCAAGAGAAACCAAAGACGAAGGTTCTTTTTTCAATTTCGTCTTTACTTCTTTTTTCTTTTTTGTTATGATTAAAAAAAAGGAAAGTTTTTTCGAAAGGAAAACAGCATGAAAAAGAAGCGTATTCTTTGCCTTTTTCTTTCCCTTTCTCTTCTCTTCCTACTCTCCTGCACAGAAGAATATCCGGAGCCCGTTTTTGACCCTCAAAGCGTAAAGGAAGAAGAAAAGATCAAAGTGGGAATGGAAGAAAAAGGCGGAATTATTTACACCCTCTATAACGATATGACCTGCGCCGTAACGGAGCTGAATAAAGAAGGACTTGAGTCCCTCTCCCTTGTAATTCCCTCTTCCTACGCCAAGTACACGGTAGTTGAAATCGTAGACGAAGTATTCCGGGAGGCAGATCTCATCCGGGTAACCCTGCCGGAAACCATCAAAACCATCGGTTCCAGAGCCTTCCAAAAATGCACCCTGGAGGAAATCAATCTCCCCAACTCTCTTACCTCTATCGGAACAGAGTGTTTTGATAACTGCTTAAACTTAAAATCCGTCACCATCGGAAAAGGGCTGAAGGAAATTCCCCTGGGCGCCTTCTCCGGCTGTCGGAAATTGGAAAGCGTTACCCTGCCGGAAGGCGTTGAAAAAATCGGAGAAGAGGCCTTCTCTTCCCTCTCCGCTTTAAAAACTCTGACCTTGCCGGAAAGCCTTCGGGAAATCGGTCCCTACGCCTTTTTCAGTGCCGGCACCGACGACCTTCAGATCAAAATCCCCGAAAACGTAGAGAAAATTGAAAAGGACGCCTTCCGGGGCACTGCCTTTTTAAAGAATCAGACAGAAGAATTCGTCCTTGCAGGCAAAGGCATTCTCCTTTCCTATAACGGAAATAAGACCGATCTTACCCTGCCGGATACCGTAAAATATCTTTCCAATGCCTTTGATAAAAGCGCCGTGAAAGATCTTACCCTCAATCCCGGCCTTACCGGCATCTGCCCGAACGCCTTTGAAGAAAGCCCGGTAGAAAGCCTTGTCTACTCCGGTTCAAACAGTGCCGTTTCGGATTTCGTAAATGCTTTTACAAAATAAAAGAAAAAAGCACGGATTTTTTCCGTGCTTTTCTTTTTTTTATTTTTCTTCTTTTTCGGGGCAGAAAAGAGCGCGCATCTCCTTTTCCACCTGGCTGTATTCTTTTCCCAATGCAAAGGCAATTTCGGAATAAACCAGATATTCCGCATCCCGCAGGAAATAATCGTCTGTTGTGTGAATTCTCACCGGGCCGGCAGACTCTTCGCTACGGTGATCGTAAATGGTCTTAATGAGAAGAAGCGGATCCTTCCGGTCGGAAGAAGCCAGTGCTTTTTTGGAAAAATCACTGCGACGGCGAAAATCCCGGATCCACTGGGTAGGTGTATCAAGAACGCTCTTAATAAGCGAATCAATTTCATCCTTGGTCAAGGGCAGAGAGATCTTCTCCAAAAGCTGACTGCTTCCGCAGGGGACGAACACCATAGAGCCTTTTTTGGAAAAAGGAATCAACACGTAATACTCTTGCACTTCGCCGCCGATCTCTTTTTCGCATTTTTCCTGAACCGTACAGAGTCCCGATTGACCGTAACGAACCGTTTCCCCGATTTTAAGCATAGCGCTGTCCTTTCTCCGCTGACAAAACCAAAAAAATAACCTTCCAATGTTTTCCTATTATAACATAGATTTCGTCAAAAAAACAGCCTTTTTTTGCATTTATTTTTGAATTTTTTAAAAACTTTTGCCCAAAAATCCTTGAAATTCCGCTATTTTTTCCTTTTTCGGAGAAAAAGAAGCACACCGCCGGAAACTACACCGGCAGAAACCAGAAGAATGGCGGGCAGAAGGCTTTTCTCTTTTCTGTTTTCTTCTTTTTTCTCCGTAGTAGATTCCGTTACCGTGGCCTGAACCGGCACCTCTTCCGGAAAGAAGTGAGGAGAATCCTCTATTTTCCCCGAAGCAAATGCGGGGCAGGTACCTCCGGCTGGATCGGGGCAAGGTTTTTCCGGCATATTTTCATATACGGGGATCAGGAACACAAGCCCCTCTTCTTCCTTTAATACCTGGTAAAGAAAATCACTCTCTGTTTTTGCCGCGCCGATATTTTGCATAAACTGAGCCCAGAAATTCCGGCTTAAGCCCTCTTCATTGACGCTTCTGGGATCTACGTTCCATTTCTGGAGATAAAGCGTATTCTGATGCCGTTTCACATAGTCTTCACCAAGGATCCTTGCTCCCCCAACCAAAGCCTTTTCGGGACTGTCCCAACCAAGAGAGGCGGCATATTCCGCCCCGGTGCGATACACTTCCTTCTCTCCTTTTCCCGAAGCGCCCATATTAAAAATATTGTAAATACCGTCAAAACTTTCGTCCTCCAGCAGTTCCCCCGCCTTCCCGAAAAGCAGAGCGTTCCCTTCACTCCCCTGCTCCTGGCGAAGCCGCGCCGCCAGAAAAAGGGGATTTAAATTCATTTCCTTGCCCAGGGCGATCAGTTTCTCCTCCAATTTTGGAAATACTTCTTTTACCGCACTGTTTTTCAGAACGGATGCCATCTGTTCTACGCTCACTTCCCCGGCGGAAGATAATAAAAGGAACTGAAAAATATCCGTTTGAGATAAAAAATTCCTGGGATCCAAAAAATAAGCCACCGCGTCCCGGCTGGCATTGTAAAAGCCCCGGTCGTAAAGATCCGATCCTTCCCGGTGGTAAGGGGAAAACACCTCTTTTGCGGAAACAAGGCTCCGTCCGGATACACAGCACTCTTCCTCCAAAACGTAGTCAAAGGTATATTCTCTGTCCATCCCGGAAGAAAGCTCGGTTACCTTTAAAGGAACAAACTCCCACCCAGGGTGAGAAAGAGAAAGGGCGCAAAGAGGAGAAAGGTAAGAGTCGGGAAACCCGGCTTTTGAAAGCCAGTCACACACCAGACACCCCTTTGCCGAAGAAGAAAAAACCAAAACGGGGACCAAAAGAATAAGAGCCAAAAGAAACGCCGAAATCCTTTGTTTTTTCATAAAAATCCTCCTTTTTCCCTCATTTTATAAAAGAAAAAGTGAAAAAAAGGTCGAAGAAGAGAGAAGACGCTTAAATTCTTCCAAAAAAGGGAAATATAAGGGCAGAAATTATTTGTGAAATTTTTGTGATTTGCTTGACAAGTTTTTCCTTTCGTGATAAAGTAAAAGCACAGGGTTAGCACTCTCACTCTTCGAGTGCTAAAAGAAAGGCGGTGTATGATGGAACTGAACGTTAGAAGACGCGAGATCTTAAAACACGTCATTGATCAGTTTATTCTCACCGGCGAACCGGTGGGCTCCAAAGCGGTAGTAGAAATGATGAAAACCCCCATTTCCTCCGCCACCTGCCGAAACGAAATGGGAAAGCTTGAGGAAATGGGACTTTTAGAACAGCCTCACACCTCTGCCGGCAGAATACCAACCGGCCGCGGCTACCGGGTCTACGTAGACTCCCTGATGGAAAACTACACCCTTTCCTTTGAAGAGACCCTTCTTCTAAACTCCCTTTTATCCGATAAGAGAAAATCTTCCCAGAAGATTTTAGAAGATATGACCCGTCTTCTTTCCAAGATGACAGGCTACGCCGCCGTATCTCTGGCAAGAGAAAAATACGGCACCATCGAGCGGTTCGACGGGGTATATATCAGTAAAAGAAGCTTTCTTCTGATCCTTGTGACCTCTTCCGGAAAAGCCATTGCCAAGCAGGTTCACCCGGGCATCCCCCTTGATCCTGAAAAAGTAGCTTTTCTCATCGGTATCATCAACGACCACCTGGCGAAAAAAGAGCTGGGCGGCGTAACGCTGGAGAGAATGATCGCCATGGAAAAGGATCTGGGCGATTATCGGAGCATCATTCCCCTGCTTCTTAGCGTCATCTACGACGTAACGGAAGAAATGGGCCAGGCCCTCCTTTCCGTCAGCGGATTTTCCAATCTTTTGAGCTTTGCGGAATTTTCAGAAGGAGAAAGCGCTTCTCTTCTGGCCTCCCAGCTGGAGGATAAAGAATTTTTACTGGAAAAATTTGCTCAGGAAATGCCCTCCCACGTAAGAGTGCATATCGGTACCGGGGAAAAAGGCCTGGACAGTGCAAGCTTCGTTACCTGCCCCTTCCGCTTAAAAGGCGGGCTTGAGGGCGCCGTTTGCGTCATCGGCCCCAAAAGAATGAATTACGCCAAGGCCATGGCAAGACTTCAATATCTGGCAAAAGAAATTCACGCGGTATACGGCTTTGAACCGAATCTGCCGCTGATCGAAACAAAGGAAAAGTAATATGGCAAAAAAGAAAGAGACCCCTTTGGAAGAAACCAAAGCACAAACCGAAAAAGAAGAAAAAAGAGAAGAGGAAATCCTTCTCTCCGAAAAGGATAAAAAGATCGAAGAACTGGAAAAAGAACTTGTCGAAACCAAAGATCACCTTCTCCGCACCCTTGCCGAGTACGACAATTTTAAAAAGCGTACCGTAAGAGAAAAGGAAGAGATCTATTTTCTCTCAAAAAGCGATCTGATCCGAAAACTTCTCCCCGTCTTTGATAATTTTGACAGAGCCCAGATGTTTTCCGATGCAGAAGAATACAAAAAGGGTGTGGATATGATCATCCGCCAGTTTTTCGAGATTCTGGAAGGGATGGACATCAAGGAGATCGCGAAAGTTGGCGATGAATTTGACCCGGCTTTCCACGAAGCCGTTTTCCGGGAGGAAAAAGAAGGCGTGGAGGAAAACAAGATCACCGAGGTACTCCAGAAAGGCTACGCCGTAGGAGAAAAAGTGATCCGTCACGCAATGGTGAAAGTTTCCGGCTAACACCGAGAACATAAATTTAAATTTACAACCCGATAAGGAGGAAATAAAATGGGAAAAATTATTGGAATTGACTTAGGTACCACCAACTCTTGCGTTGCCGTATTCGAAGGCGGCGAACCGGTGGTAATCCCCAACCCCGAAGGAGCCAGAACTACCCCTTCCGTGGTAGCATTTTCTAAAACCGGCGAAAGAATGGTAGGCCAGATCGCAAAGCGTCAGGCTATCATCAACCCCGAAAGAACCATCGCTTCTATTAAGAGAGATATGGGTACTGCAAGAAAGGTTGAGGTCGACGGTAAGAGCTACACTCCCCAAGAGATCTCCGCTATGATCCTGCAGAAGCTGAAGAGCGACGCAGAAAACTATCTTGGCTGCCCCGTTACGGAAGCGGTCATTACCGTACCTGCCTACTTCTCCGATGCACAGCGCCAGGCAACCAAAGACGCCGGCCACATCGCAGGTCTTGAAGTAAAGAGAATTATCAACGAGCCCACCGCAGCAGCTCTTGCTTACGGTATCGATAAGGAACTGGAGCAGAAGGTTATGATCTACGACCTTGGCGGCGGTACCTTTGACGTATCCGTGCTTGAAATCTCCGACGGTGTCTTCGAAGTACTCGCTACCGCCGGTAACAATAAGCTGGGCGGCGACGACTTCGACGATAAGATCATCGACTGGATGGCAGATCTGTTCCAGAAGGAAAACGGCATTGACCTTCGCCGTGACAAGACCGCACAGCAGAGACTGAAGGAAGCCGCTGAAAAAGCAAAGATCGAGCTTTCCGGTATGCAGTCTACCAACATTACCCTGCCCTTCATCTATGCAGATGCAAACGGTGCAAAGAACTTTGACGCTACTCTCACCCGCGCGAAATTCAACGAACTGACCGCAGATCTGGTTGAAAAGACCATGGGCCCCACCCGTCAGGCACTGTCCGATGCAGGTCTGAAGCCCTCTGACATTTCCAAAGTTCTCCTGGTAGGCGGCTCTACCAGAATTCCCGCCGTACAGGAAGCCGTAAAGAACTTCACCGGTAAAGAACCCTTCAAGGGCATCAACCCCGACGAATGCGTAGCCGTAGGCGCGGCCATTCAGGGCGGTGTACTGGGCGGCGACGTAAAGGACGTTCTGCTTCTGGATGTTACTCCCCTGTCCCTTGGTATCGAAACCCTGGGCGGAGTATTTAATAAGCTCATTGAAAGAAACACCACCATCCCCGTAAAGAAGAGCCAGGTTTACTCTACCGCCGCAGACAACCAGACCTCCGTTGAGATCCACGTTCTCCAGGGCGAAAGAGAAATGGCAAAAGACAATAAGACCCTGGGTAGATTCACCCTGGACGGAATTCCCCCCGCCATGCGCGGCGTTCCCCAGATCGAAGTTACCTTTGATATCGATGCCAACGGTATCGTAAACGTTACCGCAAAGGATAAGGGCACCGGAAAAGAACAGCATATCACCATCACTTCTTCTACCAATATGTCCAAGGAAGATATCGAGAAAGCCGTACAGGAAGCAGAAATGCACGCGGCAGAAGATAAGATCCAGAAGGAAAACGTAGAAACCAAGAACAACGGTGAAAACCTGGTATTCCAGTGTGAGAAGACCTTAAACGAAGCCGGCGATAAGCTGACCGAAGAAGACAAGGCTCCCATCCTTTCCGCAGTAGAAACCTTGAAAGAAAGCCTGAAAGGCGAAGACTACGCCAAGATGAAGGCCGATACCGAAGCCCTCACCCAGGCCCTCTACAAGATCAGCGAAAAGCTTTACCAGGCCGCCGGCGGTCAGGAAGGCTTTGATCCCGGTGCCGCACAGGGCGCTACCGGTCAGGACGGCGACGGCTACTACAACGCCGACTTTACCGACGCTTCCGACAACAAATAAAAAACCTTTTCCCCCGGAAAGAAATTTCTTTCCGGGGGGACTTGGCGTAAAGAAAGAAACATAAGGATACACTATGGCAGAAAAGCGTGATTACTACGAAGTCCTGGGCCTGCAGAAGAATGCCGGGGACGACGAGATCAAAAAAGCCTACCGCAAACTGGCAAAAAAATATCACCCGGATATGAATCCCGGTGACAGTGAAGCGGAAGTAAAATTCAAAGAAGTCAACGAAGCCTACTCCGTGCTCTCCGACCAGGAGAAAAAGAGCCGTTACGACCAGTTCGGCCACGCAGGCGTAGATCCCAATTTCGGTGCAGGCTCTTCCGGTCCCTTCGGCGGATTCGGGGGCTTTGGCGGAATGGACTTTGATATGGGAGATATTTTCTCCTCCTTCTTCGGCGGCGGTGGCGGCACTGCCCGGAGAAACGGCCCCATTCGGGGAGAAGACATTCTCACCCGTCTGGTGATCTCCTTTGAAGAAGCGGCCTTCGGCTGTAAAAAGACCATCAGCTTCCCCCGCACGGAAACCTGTTCCTCCTGCTCCGGCAGTGGCGCAGAGCCCGGCACCCATCCGGAAACCTGCTCCAAATGCGGCGGTTCCGGTCAGATCCGCGTTCAGCAGAGAACCATGCTTGGTATGATGCAGACCACCCGCCCCTGCGACGTGTGCGGCGGAAAAGGTACCATTATCAATACCCCCTGTAAGACTTGTCGCGGCCAGGGCGTAGAGAGAAAGAATAAGAAATTTGATTCCAATATCCCCGCCGGTATCGGTGAGGGCGAGCGGATCCTCCTGCGGGGTCAGGGCCACGCCGGCCGTCGAGGCGGTGAAAACGGCGATCTGATCGTGGAGATCAATATCCGTCCCCATCCCGTCTTCGTCCGTGACGGCTACGACGTGTTCTGCGAGGTGCCCATCTCCTTTGCGGAGGCGGCCTTAGGCGGCGAGATCACCATTCCCACGCTGGAGGGCAAGGAGACCTACAAGATCCCCGAGGGAACGCAAACGGGTACCCAATTCACCCTGCGCGGCCGCGGTATTCAGCAGGTGCGCTCCTCCCGTCGCGGTAATCTCTATTTTACCGTGGTGCTGGAGGTGCCCAAAAACCTTTCCTCCAAGCAGAAGGAGCTCCTCCGCCGATTTGAGGAAAGC
>JAZNRO010000076.1:0-14389 GCA_045590715.1 Eubacteriales bacterium
CCGCCTTGCCGAAATCTTTACCGGTAAAGGTCACGCCGTTTAGGTTGTTGGTAACTTTCTGGATCTGGCCGCTCTTACCCTGGCCGCCGAACCATACACCGTCGGTTCCGGTGAAACGTGCACCGGTAATGTTATTGGTTACGTTTCCTACTCTGGCACTTGCGCCGTAGTAACCGCCGTAGTAATCCTTCTGGAAGGTTACGTTACCGGAAATGGTATTGGTAACACTGGTGATAGTACCGGGACAACCGGCAATGAAGGGTTCCTTAAAGGTGCCGGTATAGATATTATTCTGAATATTACCAACTACGGTAGCACTCTTGGATCCGCCGGTACCGCCGGTATATTTGCCGTTCAGTACCGCCAGTTCGTAAATGGTATTGATAATATCGCCGCAAGTTCCGCCTACTGCGTTACCGCCGATAAACTCACCGTTTACCGTGCCGTTTGCAAAGGTGTTGGCAATATTGCCACAAGTGCTTCCTTCGGTTTCAGAACCGCCGTAGAAATTGAGGGAGAAAGTAGCGCCTGCGTAAACGGTATTGGTAATATCACCACAAGTACCCTTCTTGCTACCGCCGAAGAAGTTCTTCGGGAAGGTAACGGAACCCATAACGTAGTTATTTACGCCTGCATTCTTACCGTCGGAGTTGGCAGCGTAGAACACACCTGCAAATTTTGCACCGGAGGTAATATAGTTAGAAACAACGCCGATATTGGTGTTGGCATTGTAGCCACCGCCGTAATAGTTGCCCTTGAAATCTACGTTATCAAGAATATTGACGGTATCACCGGACTTGCCTTGAACAGTTCCGCCCAGATACATCTTTTCAAAGGTAACACCGGAGAAGTAGTTGGTGATATTTCCTGCAACGGAACCGGCTCCTGCCGCATTTCCGCCGTAGAAGATATCCTTCATTACAACGCCGTCGGTAAAGTTGTTTACGATATTACCGGTGGTACAGTTTACACCGTCAGCCTGGCTTCCGGCGTATACACTCTTTTCAAAGGTGGAATTGGAAAACTGATTGTAGATATCACCCACGGTACCTTTACGGCTTCCGCCATGAACGTTACCCTTAACGGTTACACCGGAAATGATATTTTCAACGTTACCGGTAACGGTACCGCTGTGACCGCCCAGCCACAAACGCTGGCCGCTTGCGGTGCTCAGGAACTTAACGCCATCGGTAATATAGTTGGTAACGGAAGTGGCTTTACCGGTTGCATTGTAAGGACCGCCGTAGTAGGATTGTTTTACGATAACCTTATCGGAGGTCAGGTAAGTCAATACTTTTCCGCCGCTGCAAAATACAGGGGCAGTGCAGATGAAGCTATCAAAAGTAGCGTTACTGATCTTGCTTACGGTGTCGCCTACCGTGGCACCGTTGGGAGCGTAAGAAGACATATATGCATAGGTTTTAAATTCTGCGCCACCGGTGATTTCATTATATACGTTGCCGGTATTATTCTCATTATTACCACCTGCGTAAACAGAGTCAAACACTGCATTACCGGAGATGATATTTTCTACGTCACCACTATTACCCTTCTTATTACCGCCAATGTAATAGTTGTTGCCGTTGCTCAGCACGCCGAATTTTGCGTTTTGAGTAATTTCGTTACGAACGTTACCGCCGTGAGTCGTACGGTTACCGCCGATATAGTATGAGCCGGAAAGCGTATTCATCACGATATCTTTACCGATAAGCTTGTTAGAGATGTTACCGGTAGTACCTACGTAACTACCGCCGTAGAAGTAGTTATTAACGGTTACGTTGTCCTTGATCACGTTCTGAACATCAGCCGTTACGTTAGAACAACCGCCGCCGCAGAAGGATTTTTCAACGAACAATCTTTCAACGGTATTCTTTACGTTACCGCAATATTCACTGTTGGTTGCGCCGCCGCCGTAATAATATTGGATATAAACGTCACCGGTTGCATTATCACCGTAGATCTCGTTTCGAACGTCGCCGGAGCTACCCATCTGGTTGCCGCCGTAGAAGGAAGACTGGATAATAGCGCCCTTAATAACGTTTTCAATATTGCCGGAGGTGGGATAGTGGGTAAAGGTAACGGCACCGGTATTCTTATCCTTCAGAACGGTACCTTCACCGGCACCGCCGAAGAAGCTCTGTTCAAATATAATTGGGCCGTTGATATTATTGGTAATATCGCCTACGATACCGTCAAGGCTGCCGCCGTTATAAGCGCTCTTAAAGGTGGGGCTGCCGGAAATATTATTTACGATATTGCCAACGGAGCATTCAGGGTCAGTCGCATAAGTTCTTACACCGTGACCGCCCAAGTATCTACCGGTAAATACGGGATTGCCGGAAACATTGTTTTCAATGTTACCGGTAATGGTACCGGATCTGGCGCCGGCTGCAAAATACTTTTTAAAGTTACCGCCGGTCACGTTGTTCTGAACGTCGCCGTCGATTCTGCAGCTGATACCGGATACGAATACGGAATCCTTAAAGGTACCGCCGTAGAAGTTGGTGGTAAGATTACCGTTTAAAGCTTTTACGGGAGAAAGGTAGAGGGTGGCATTATCGGTACCGATATTGGTGTCACCTTTGAAGTTCCAGGTGAGGTTACCGTTAAGTACTTCGCTGGTTCTACCAGTAGTTCTGAAGATTTCCAGATTGGTATTATCAAAAGTATACTCAACACCGCCGGGGATAGTATAATCACCGCCGTTAAAGGGGTAAAAGCTCCTGATCTGAGTGTCCTTAAAGTTTACCTTCAAGGAGTTGCAGTTTACGTTATTTGTTTTATCGGAATTGGAAATAGCGTAAAGGGTTGCTACCTTACAATTTTCGAAATTAATGGTGATATCATAATTGGGCATAATGGCAGAGTTGCCATAGATGTACGTATTAGTGTAATCACCATTCTTAAAGGTTACGGTAGGAGAATCCTTCTTGGTGCTTGCGGTACAGTCATCGCAGTAGATGGTCCACGGAACGCTGCCGTCGATCAGATCACCAAGATCGGTGGTAAAGCGAACGTTATCAAAGGTAACGTCGTTACCGTCTACAAACAATCTCTTTACGCGGTAAAGGTCAATGGGCTTGCCGGTATCTTTATTGTTGCTGTAAACCTCGTGCACCTTTGCCTTGTACACGATATCCTTCATGGTAAGGTGGTTGATGATACGGGATCTCTGGGAACCGTCGGTAGGAACGGCGCCGGAAGCACCGGAAATACGATATGCCTGGTAAATTACCGCATAGTTTTCCGGATCATCCGTATTCATAGAGGTAAGAACAACGGGAAGCTTATCGCCATTCTTATCCTTTGCAATGTTTACGTCAATAGACTGGGTAGTCAGAGTAATCTGCTCCCCTACAAGAATGCGCACCTCTGTACCGGGCTCCAGCTTCATTGCGGTAGCCGCAGCAGTTGCGTTTCCAATGGTAGTATATGCAGAAGCAATATCCTTACCGGTAGTATTATCACCACTGTCGTCTACATAGAAAACGACAACCTTTTCGGATGCTTCTACCCACTGCTTCAGCAAGAATGCACCACCGAGCACCAAAACGAATGCCAGTGAAATCACGATGCCTTTCAACAGTTTAGAGTTCTTAAACATTGTCAGAACCTCCCATAGTTACTAAAAGGGTATACTTCTACCCATATTATCTTATCTTCATTATATCTTGGTTTTTTCAATTTTGCAAGAGGAAATTATTTGACAAAACCGCAAGTTTTTCTTTTTTTATCAATTTCGGCGATTTGACGAAAACGCTCTTCTTTAATTGTGCAATATTCGAAGAAAATTTCTTGATTTTTTATCAGGCAAAAAGCAGACAGATACACAAAAAAGCAAAAGAGAACAAATGGAAATAATAGATCCGGGAAAGCGGCGCTTTCCGAATAAAAAAGAACAGCAAAACAAGAGCAGAGATTCCTGCGCCGGGCAAAGCAAACTTGCCAAGAGAAATCAGATCGGGGGATGCCGCGGACATTAGTTTTACCAGTGCCAGATATCCCTTTGGTATCCATAGCAAAAAGGGCGAAAGAAAAGAATACAGACCGGGAAAAAACGAGATCACGGCAAGAAAAAGCGCCAGGATCAAAACCGGTTGAAACAGGGGCACTAAAATCAAGGCGTAAAGAGGCGAAAAGATCTGTACCTCCCCAAAGAACAAAAGCTGAAGAGGAAGCATAAAAACAAAGACCGCAGAGGAAATGGCAAAAGAAGCAAGAAAGAAGACGGCCGTTTTGGAAAGAATCGCACTTCCCTTCTCCTTCTCCGCAAAGCTTCTCTCCAAATCTTCCGCAAGTTTTGATCCGCAGCAAACCAAAGCAAAGGTGGAAAAATAAGAAAACACGAAAGACATATTTTCCAGAGCATAAGGATCGGGAAATACCAGGAGAACGGCGGAAAATACGAGAGCCGTAACGGAATCACTGCGCCGACGAAGCAAAATTCCGGTCGTGGCAAAAAGCGTCATCACCACCGCGCGAAATACCGAAACGCCCGCGCCTGCCATCAGATACAAAAGAAGCGTCAAGGGATAAAGAAAGCTTCTTGTAAAACGAATATCAAAAGAAAAGATGCGGGATAAACAGAAAAAGAATCCCAGAAGCTGGGTCACGTGAAGACCGGAAATAGCCAGAATATGGGAAGAGGCGGTAATGCGAAAGGCTTCTTTGACTGATTTTGAAAGGCCGGAGCGCTCCCCTAATAAAATAGCAGACAAAAAGGAACCGGTCTCCCCTTTCCCAAAGGAATCCATAATTTTATCCCGAAGATTTCCCACCAAAGTAAAGAGATAACTTTTGCCGCAAAGGCGGGCGTCATCCACCAATGAAGCCGAAAGAGCGATCCCTTCACTTCTGGCGGATTCGGGATAAGCCTCTTCTATCAAAAGTTTTGCCGAGATCTTACTTCCCACTCTCGGGGCTTCTCCCTGACAGCGTACGCGGAAAAACCGGGGTTTTCCATCCAGCAAAATAAGAGATACGTCAAAAGAATCTTTCTCCACTCCCACCACGTAGCCTTCCGCCATGACTTCACTTTCGCAAAAAGAAGAGACGCAATCCTTTCGGATCTCACAAAGAGAGGTGGAAACAAGAGCCAGGCAAAGCCCGGCCGCAAAGCACAAGAATACCTTTCTTCTCTCCCCGGTCAGGATCAAAGCGGAAAAGAGAAAGCCAAGCGCCAAAGGAATTAAAACCAAAGCGTAGCCTTTTGGGAAAACAAGATACAGCAAAACGCCCACAAGCAAAAAGATGCCTGCGGCGTTGAGTCTTTGTTTATAAAAAAGAGGAGGAAAACACAGTGTTCTGTCCATTTTTCCCTCCTCTTTTTATTTTAAGAAATTTGGATTGCCAGCGGTGCTTGTCCCCGTTTTTCACGGGCGGCATTCAGGCCCTGCCCTACCAGTTCCAGCGTTCTGTTATAAGAATCTTTCGCTTCCTTTACGGTAGCGTCCGTTAAAGTAAATCTGGTCCAGTCGGAAACGGCAAGGTCCAAAGGAATGATCTGGAATACGTACTTACCCTCTCTTCTTTCACGAATGGTCCAGGTAGGCAGAATATCCACCTTACCGGTGCGAACGGTGCCGTCGCTGTACTTTTCAAAGGTGACGCCGAAGATCATACCGTCTTCCGTATGGCCGGAATAGTTATCACTGTCCATTAAGAATTTACGCTGATTGGAAATGGCGTTTCCGGTAGAATAGATACAAAGGGTTTCATTCCCGTTTTCTGCGGTAATGGTATCAAAAGGCTGAATTACGTGGGGATGTCCGCCCACGATCACATCTACTCCCATTTCGCACAGTTTTTTTGCCATTTGGGTCTGATAGCTTGTGGGAACGTACTGATACTCATTGCCCCAATGCAAATAGAAAATGGTAGCCTCGGCGCCTTTTTCCTCCATTTCGGAAATGGCCTTTTGTGCCTCGGCATAGAATTCATCAAGACGGTCGTAAGAAAAACTGGAGATATAGCCGCCGGCATCCCGATCCATGGTAATGCCGTTCAAGGCTTTGATACCGGAAGAAGACATGGTAGAATAAGTAAAGCAAGCCATTCCCACTTTCACGCCGGAAATGTCCTTCACTTTGTAAAAGCTTTCCTCCAGATTATCCCGGGTTCCCAGGTAATCCAGTCCTTTGTCCCGAACCACGGAAACGGTGCGAAGCAGTCCCGCGGTACGGGTATCGTAGCTGTGGTTGTTGGCAGTGAGCACCATATCCACGCCTGCTTTTTTCAAAGCGTCTACCACGCTGTCGGGACAGTTGAACAAGGGATAAGCGGAGGGATAGGTTCCGACGCTGGGCTTTTCACCGCCCAAGGTTACCTCAAGGTTTGCGATCATATAATCGTAGCGCTGAAAATAAGAGGCGATATGCTCATAATTTTCTTCAAAATTATAACTTCCGTCGGAGCGCTTTGCCGCATTGTACACCGTTTCATGGATGAGAATATCACCGGTCACGCCAACGGAGGCGGAAGAAACAAGATAAGGCTTTGTCACTTCCGGAACGGTAGGCTTATCCTCTTTCGTTTCGGTCTGAACCCCCGCTTCCCCAGCGGTTTCGGGCAGGGTTTCGCCGGGCTTTTCTCCGCCGATTTCAGGCAAAATAGTATAAGCCAAAAGGAAAATACCGATGGCAAGTACAATGGCAAAAGTAATACGAGCGCTTTTTTTCATTCTCTTTTTTCTTTTCATAAAATGCCTCTTTTTTTAGTCGTAAATGGTTGTTTTCCCTTGATATAAATATCTGGCAGGATCCAGTTTTCTGCCGTTCTTTTCAATTTCGAAGTGCACGTGATTTCCATCGCTTCGACCGGTATTTCCCACGGCAGCGATCTTCTCACCCTGCTTGACTTCCTGGCCCAGCTGCACGAAGATTTTACTGCAATGAGCGTACATGGTGCTAAAGCCATCCTCGTGTTCGATCACAACGCAGTATCCGTATCCGCTGAAATGATTGGCGGGTCGGTTAGAGAACGCGCCGTTCTGACCGATGGCCACCACCACTTTTCCGGAAGCGGCGGCGTAAAGGTTGTCCCCTTCGTCACCGGGGATATCCCAACCGTAGTGCATACCGCTCTCGCGATAACCGTAATAATAATTCACTTCGCCCACTTTAGGAACGATAAAGCGCCGATCCCCGGGATCAAAGTCTTTTCTCTCCTCGGGAAGAAGCTTTGTGCCGATAGAAACCACCCGATTCACCGGTGCTTTTTTGACGATCTGGTTTAAAACGCTTCGTCCCGCTTCTTTTCCGTTTACGTAGAAGATCTCTTCTTCCACTGTAGCAATGCCGTTTGCCCCCGGAACGGTGGTATCCACCATAGAGGTATAGTGTTCGGCACTTTCCAGATACACGGTCTGATAAGGAAGCGTAGTTTCGTAATTGCGATATTCAGAACGGTAAAAATCCAGTTTGATCTGATCTATGGGTTCCGGATAATTGGATTTGGAGATCTTTTTATCATCCGGAACGAAAGAAAAGTCGGAAACCACTGCCATAGCAGGAATACTCTCGCCCTCTGATGCGTTTTCAGATTTTTCAGGGAAGACGGAATCGGTTTCCACATTCTCCTTTTTTCTTTCCTCCAAGGGAATCAGCATTTCTTTCAGCAAGGAAAAATACGCATCCTTTTCCAAAATGCTTTCCGTGGGGTAAGCTTGGGTAACCACGCGGGTTTCGTTAAAGATGCCCGTTTCTCCGGGTGCGGCGAAATTTGCCACAAGTTCCTGAAGACCTGTATGAAGTTCTTCCTCACTCCGGCAAACCGCCACCAAAACGTCGTCCACGTAAAGACCGGAAGCGGTGCAGATATAATCGGTAACGTAGGTATATAAAGTTTCGGAGATCTTACTTTTATCCGTCAGTGTCTTTCCCCATTGACGGGCAAAGGTATAAGAGATCTTATACGGGAAATGAAAGTTCTTTCCCAGAATGATCTCTACGTTATCCTCCAATTGATTTACGGCGCTATCCACCAGGTTTTTGCTCTCCACAATACCGATGACCTTGCCGTCGATCTCCGCGCGAAGAACCACGGGTCTGGATAGCTGAATTGCTGCAAACAGCGCAATGGCAAAGGCAAAGCCAAGGAGCAAAAACGCCGTTTTATGGGTTTTGACAAACTCCCGCTTGGAATATTTTCCCTTGCCTTCCCCAGACCAAAGGGAAGCAAGTTTTCCTTGCAAAACGCCAAATTTTCTAGGCAAAAAAGATAAAACGCGAAGAGCGGAACTATGATGGTCCAGGTGAGAAAAATCCTGAGCCTTCCCTTTTTTCTGAAGGCGTCTTTTTTCTTTTTCCAGACTTCTTTCCGTTAAGGTAATATAAAAAGAATTGAAAAAAGAATCGAAAATACCAAGGCCGCCGCGACGGAAAGAAAGGTACTGGCCGGAAAAACTTCTTTTTTTAAAAATCTTTTTTTCTTCCGCAAAAGCAGGCTTTTCCGGACGGGGTGCAGATTTTCTTGCCCTTGGCTGTCTGCGGGGAAGAACTTTTTTACGGGGAATTTTTTTCTCTTTTTTCTCTTCTTCTTTCACTCCGGAGCGCCTCCTTTCGTCAAAAAAATCAATTTATTTTACCATAATATAAAATAGAAATCAAGTACAGGAGAAAAAGGAAAATTTACCCTTGTTTTTTCTTTTGATTCTTGCTAAAATGAAAAAAACTTCTGTTTTACATAAAATAACATAAAAAATAGCTTATAATAAGCAGAAGCTTCATCACCCGAAAGGACGTTATATGAAAAAGATCATTTCTCTTACCCTTGCCCTTATTTGTCTCATTTCCCTTTTCTCCTGCGCCAAGGAAGAAACGGGGCCAAGGAGCGCTGCGGGCGGAATCAAAACCGATGAAAAGGAGTTGTACCCTGCAGAGTTTCTCTTTTTCCAGGACAAAGAAATCGAATTTGATGAATTTCGCTATTACTACCTGAATTTAAGGGATCAGTACTTAAAAGAAGACGAAAATTATTTTGATTCCCAGGAAGCGGAAAAAGCGCTGAAGGAAGAAGCTTTAGACGTATTGAAAACTGCCTGGGGCGCTCGGTTCCTAGCGGAAAAGCACAAGGTAAAATTAAACAGCAAAGACAAAAAGTCCGTTCGGGAAGACATTGAAAAGACCATCGAATTTTACGGCGGAAAAGAAGAGTTCCAAAAGCAGCTTGAGGCTTCTTATATGACCATGGATCTTTATCATTATATGATGGAATATTCTGCCCTTTATTTAAAACTCTTTAACACTCTCTACGAAGACGGCGGCGATTTTGCCTGGACGGACGAAGAATTTTACAAGTACTACAAAGAGCATTACGTAGCGGTACAGCAGATCTTCATCCCCTACAAAAGCGGAGAAAGCAAAGAAAATTGCAGTGCCACTTTAAAAGAGGCAAACGAAATTTACGACAAAGCCGCCGGTGGCGAAGACTTCTGGCAGCTTATTGAAAAATACGGGAAAGATCAGAATATGCTTTCCTTCCCTGACGGTTACTATTTCACTAAGGGTCAGGCAGAAGACGTTCTTTACGAAAAGACCCTGGAACTGAAAGAAGGTCAGATCAGCCAGCCCACCCCCGGCGAAACCGGTCTTTATATTTTAAAGAGAATGAGCCTGAAAAAACTTCGCATGGATGAAAACAAAAAGACCACCTTATTTGGTTACACCGACACGGCAAATGAATTCCACGCCGGCGCATACGACGAAGAATTCCAACAAAAATTCAAAGAACAAGCAGATAAGATCAAAATTAAATACTCTCCCTATTGGGAAAGCGTTTCCTCCAAGACCGTATACTGAAAAAAAGCCGTTCCGATTTTCGGAACGGCTTTTCTTTTATTTTTTCTCGCTGGGGTGATATGTGGGAACCATTTCTGCTACGGCTGAACGGATATCGCTTTGTTCATTCTCACATTTCTCAAAAAGTACGTTTAATTCTTTTAAGAATTTTTCATCATCCATTTCAATGCTCTTGCCGATGAAGATCAGATCGCTTTCCGTTTTCTGAAGTCCTTCTTCATCCATCAAAAGCTCTTCGTAAAGCTTTTCGCCGGGGCGCAGACCGGTATAAACGATCTTAATATCCACATCCGGCTTAAAACCGGAAAGACGAATTAGGTTTCTGGCCATATCGTCGATCTTCATAGGCTCGCCCATATCCAGAACGAAGATCTCACCGCCCTGGGCATAATGAGAAGCCTGGATCACAAGGGATACTGCCTCGGAGATGGTCATAAAGTAACGAACGATACGCTTATCGGTAATGGTAATGGGGCCGCCCTGGGCGATCTGCTTTTTAAACAGCGGAATAACGCTTCCGTTACTGCCAAGAACGTTACCGAAACGAACGGCTACGAAACGGGTATTGTTATTTCTTCTACCCATCATCTGCACCACCATTTCACAAAGACGCTTGGATGCGCCCATGATATTGGTGGGATTTACCGCTTTATCGGTAGAGATCAGAACGAAGGTGTGTACCCCGGCCTTTTCTGCCGCAAGCGCGGTTTGGTAAGTGCCGTACACGTTGTTCTTAATGGCTTCGTGAGGGCTATCCTCCATCAAAGGAACGTGCTTATGAGCCGCCGCATGGAATACCAAATGGGGCTTATAGCGCTGCATGACGGAATTGATGCGCTCTGCATCGTCCACAGAACCGATGAGAACGTCCATATCCAGCTCGTCTTTGTATTTTTGCTTCAGTTCCTGCTGAATATCGTAAACACTGTTTTCGTAAATATCAAAAATAACCAGTTTCTTCGGTTTCGCTTTTGCGATCTTACGGCAAAGTTCACTGCCGATGGAACCGCCGCCACCGGTAACCAGAACCACTTTTCCCTCAATGGCGGAATAGGATTTCTTATTGTCAACGCGGATGGGCTCCCTTCCCAGAAGGTCTGCGATATTCACGTCGCGCAGCTGCTGAACGGTAACTTCGTCATTCACAAGCTGGGTAATACTGGGAATGGTCTGCAATTTACAGCCGGTTTCCTTGCAAAGATTCAAGATCGCCTTTTTCTCTTTGGCCGGACAAGAAGGAATGGCAAATACGATCTTAGAGATCTTACGGTCTTTTGCAATGCGAACGATATCGTGACGGTCGCCTACGATGCGAACGCCTTCAATAAATTTGCCTTTTTTATAAGGGTTATCGTCAATGGCGCAGGAGATCACACAGTTATGGCAGGTATCTTCTCTCATTTCACGGATCAGAATTCTTGCCGCAGCGCCGCCACCGATGATCATAACTCTTTCTACCGCTTCCTTCATAGAAGGCTGGTAATTTAAAATATACCGGATAAAGCGATAAGAAAGACGAACAACCGTTGTAACGATAAAGCTGATAACAAAGCCCATAATGTAGTAGGATACGGGCATTTCCATCTTTCTGGCTACTGCAATGATGCAATAAACGGGGATCAGGGTAATATAAGCAAATACGGAATTTCTTACTTCCGCGGAGCCGGCAAAGCTCCATACGCTATGGTACAATCGGAACAGGAAGAAAACTGCTACCGTTGCCGCGCACCACAAGGGCATAGAATAAAAATAGGTTTGCAAAAGCCCCGGTTCGAAATTGGCAAAAGCAAAATCAAAGCGCATATAAAGGGCCAGGAAATACGAACTGCAAACAATCAAAACATCAGCAAGCATCAGAAGAACCACTTTCAAAGCGGTATTCACTGCCGGCAATGCTTTTTTCAATCTACTCATTTTCAAATTCTCCAGATACAACACTTAAGGGATTTTTTGATACTTGAAAAGGCGTGGTATAAAAAATACCGCAGAGAAAAACACTGCGGTATTTTTTCACCATGTTATTTTACTTGTTTACAGCGTTCTTCAGAGCAGCGCCTGCTTTGAATGCAGGAACTTTGCAAGCTGCGATCTTGATGGTTTCGCCGGTCTTGGGGTTCTTACCCTGACGAGCGCCGCGAGCGCGAGTTTCAAAAGTGCCGAAGCCGATGAGCTGAACTTTTCCGCCCTTCTTCAGAGTATCGGTAACAGCGCCGAGAGTAGCTTCGATTACGGCAGCAGCGTCCTTCTTGGATACGCCGGCTGCAGCTGCAGCAGCAGCAATGAGTTCGGTCTTATTCATAATAAACTTCCTCCTAAAAATCAAGTATCATTAGCAATTTTTGCTATATTGATTTTACCATATTGCTACTCAAAATGCAATGCTTTTTCTTCACATTTCGTTCTTTTTTTTGTAAAAGTTTGATAATTTTCTTTAAAAGTGCAAACTTTTTGGAGTTTTGTGCAAATTATCCTTTATTTTTCCTTTGAATACACTGATAGGGAGTGGATTATTTCCCAAACCAAGTGTTAATGGAGAACCTTATATGAATAGCAATATTGTAACCCTTTGGGGCATTCTTATCCCTTTTTTAGGGACGAGTCTCGGCGCCGGTTGCGTTTTCTTTCTAAAAAATACCGGTGGCGTAAAACTGAAAAATCTTTTTTCCGGCTTTGCCGCCGGTGTGATGCTGGCTTCTTTATTCTGGTCCCTTCTGACGCCCGCACTGGCGGAAAAAAGCAGTCTTGTTCCGGTTGCCGTAGGATTTCTTTTGGGGATGGGTCTTTTTCTTTTGGGAGACTCCTTTCTTGAAAAAATCAATAAGAAAAGTTCCCTTTCGGGAAAAAACAAGATGATCCTGGCGGTAACTCTTCACAATGTGCCGGAAGGCATGGCAGTGGGCATTGCCTTTGCCGGAGCCAGAGCCTCTGCCGGAATCACATTGACTGCCGCTTTTCTCCTGGCAGTGGGCATCGCCCTGCAAAATTTTCCGGAAGGTGCCATTATCTCTACTCCCCTTAAGGCGATTGGCATTCCGAAAAGACGCGCTTTTCTTTGGGGCGTCTTTTCCGGCGTAGTAGAGCCTCTGGGCGCACTGATCAGTTTGACTCTGACTTCCTTTACCGCAAAGCTTTTGCCTTTTGTTCTCGCCTTTGCCGCCGGTGCCATGCTTTTCGTTGTATCGGATGAGCTGGTCCCCTCTCTGGAAGGCAAGGAAAAGAAGATCGGTCTTTGGGGCCTGAGCGCCGGTTTCCTTATTATGATGACCCTGGACGTACTTTTCGGATAAAAAACGGTATTGAAAGAAAAAACAATTTTTTATAAATGGTAGAATACAAAATTTTCTCAAAACATAGTCTTTTCCTTTTTTTCTATTTTATCCCAAAAAGGCAGGAGAAAAACCGTGACATATACTGTCATGAGCGAAAGCTTGTGAGAAAATTTCTCACCTCCCGATACAAGGGAAATAAATCCAGATAAGGGGAAAGAAAATTGAACTATCAAAGAAGCAATTGGAGTGAAAACTACTCCTGTGGCTGCTCCTGCGAAGGCAGAAGCAGAAGTAACACCCAGCCCTGGACCAGACGGAACTGGGACGCTTGTGGCTGTGGCACTACCGCTCGCACCGGTTGTGGCTGTGCAAACAACAACGCTCGTACCGGTTGCGGCTGTACAAACAACAACGCTCGTACCGGTTGCGGCTGTGGCTCTAACGCAAACACGGCGGATATCCTGCCTGAGAAACGGAACTGTCCCTGCCCCAACCAAGGAACAGAATGGAGAAACCGCAGTGGATGTCCCTGCGCCCAGGCTCGCACCAACACTTGCCCCGGAACCCCCTGTAACACCGGCGCAAGGGATCACGGCTTTTTAAACGGCCAAAGCCTTGCCATGGTATATTCGCCCTATCAGCATTTCCAGGAACTGTACGATCCCAGAGAAGGACTTTGCTCCGGCACCATCTTTACCGAACTGAATAAGCCCTTCTGTCCCAAATGCGGGTGCTGACCATGTGTGAAAGAACCAGACTCTTAAAAGAGATCCAGGCAGAGGATTTCGCAGTATACGAAGCCATTTTATATTTAAACGGTCACCCGGACTGCCAAAACGCTCTGTGCTATTACAACCAGCACCGTGAAAAACTTTTTGCACTGAAAGCAGAATTTGAATCCCTGTACGGCCCTTTGTCCATCTATGGAAATAAAGACGGCGACTGCTGGCGCTGGATCGATGCGCCCTGGCCCTGGGAAAAGGAGGCTAACTGAATATGTGGAGTTACGAAAAAAAACTGCAATACCCGGTTAAGATCAAAAATCCCAATGCGGCTTACGCTAAGATCATTATCAGTCAGCTTGGCGGTCCGGACGGTGAGCTTGCCGCCTCTATGCGCTATCTCCATCAGCGGTACACCGCAAAATACAACGAAGTCATCGGTATCCTGACGGACGTAGGAACGGAAGAACTGGCACATTTAGAGATGATCGGTGCCATTCTTTATCAGCTGACAAAAGACCTTTCGCCGGAAGAAATTCGAAAAGCAGGTATGGATCAGTACTTTGTAGACCACACCGCAGGCATCTATCCCGTTTCCGCC
>JAZNRO010000077.1:0-4656 GCA_045590715.1 Eubacteriales bacterium
GATCTCATACATGGTTTCAGCGCTTTCCCCTACTGCAAGGCCGCCGGTAGCGTAGCCGTCCAGCTCCATTTCAGCAATCTTTTTAATATTTTCAATGAGAAGATCCGGAAAAACGGAACCCTGATAGATACCGAATAAAAGCTGATTGGGGTTTACCGTTTCGGGAAGAGAATTGAGCCTTTTCATTTCCTTCTGTCAGCGCTCAAGCCAAGCGATGGTGCGGTCCGATGCAATTTTTGCTTCCTCTCTGGTTGCGGGATTTCCAATGCACTGATCGAATGCCATAGCAATGGTAGAACCTAAATTGCTTTGAATGCGCATACTTTCTTCCGGTCCCATAAAGATCTTTTTGCCGTCAATATGGCTCTGGAAGGTAACGCCGTCGTCATCGATCTTATTGAGCTGTGCCAGGGAGAAAACCTGGAATCCGCCACTGTCAGTCAAAATGGGACCCTTCCAGGTCATAAACTGATGAAGACCGCCCATTTCACGGATCACGTCGTCGCCGGGACGAACGTGCAGGTGATAGGTATTAGAAAGTTCTACCTGGCATTTCAGTTCTTCCAGGTCAGAGGCGGAAATACCGCCTTTGATAGCGGCAGAAGTGCCAACATTCATAAAAGCGGGAGTCTGGACTGTGCCGTGAACGGTCTTAAATTCCCCTCTTCTGGCTTTTTTATTTTTCTTGATTACGTGAAACATTTACTACCTCAAAAAAGTTTGATCTTACACAAAAAGCAGGTTTCATCCCGATCCCGGAAAGTGCCGGAAACCAGGAGATCATCTCCCTCTTCAAATCCGTCCATACACAAGACCTCGTCAAGCTTTGCTTCCTTTTGGAAGGAGATATGGATTTCTCTTGCTTCCCCTTTTCCTCCGGGCAGAAGGTCGGTAGCAAGATCTGCGTAGTTGCAGTTATTTAAGTGACAATTTTCGTCAAGAAGCGAAGGATAAACCCTTCTTTCATCGGAATAAATCGGATTTTGATCTTTGGGTCTTGCCAGTCTTTCGCAAGAAAAGCCTTCCGTAAAATCCGGAGATGCATCCAGATCTGTACCAAGGGCAGAAGCTCTTAAAAGGCATCTTTTTTCAAAATCAAGCAGTGCCCAAAGGCTCATGGCAACAGCCACCGGCTCACCGTTTTCCTTTATAACAAAAGAGCGAGGAAAAGTTGCGCCGTGAGCGGGCATAGGGCCGGTAATGAGCGTATAATCTGTGCCGCCGCGAAGAGGGCGAAGAAATTTCAGGCTCATACGGGATACCACAAAGGCCATATTCCGATCTCTTAAGTCCTTATAAGTAATACCAAAACTATCCAGGTCTTCCCTAGCCACCTGCTGAAGTCGGCGCATCACAGCGCTGGGACGGACAGAACCGGTAGCGGAAAGGTCGTAGCTTTGAAACTGAAATTTGATTTCTTTCATAGCACTCCGAAAAAAGGTTGAATTTTTTTGTTTTGTATGATATTATCTAACATAGGATATTATTATAATATAAAAAATAAAATCTGTCAAAGGAAATGCCGTGAAATCTGAAGAATTTGTTCACCTTCATCTGCACACTGAATATTCCCTTTTGGACGGTGCTTGTCGCATCGACCGTCTTTTTCAGCGCGCAAAAGAATTGGGACAGACAAGCGTTGCCATTACCGATCACGGTGTGATCTACGGCGTTATCGCTTTTTATAAAGCGGCAAAGAAAGCCGGGATCCATCCCATTATCGGTTGTGAGGTGTACGTTGCCCCCCGCAGAATGGAAGACAAAGACCCGGGCATTGACAGAGAATACGATCATCTGGTCCTGCTTTGCGAAAATATGACCGGATATCATAACCTGATAGAGCTTGTAACCGAATCCTATACCAAAGGATTTTATCAAAAGCCCAGAGTGGATATGGACGCCCTTCGCCGTCACAGCAAAGGACTGATTGCTCTTTCCGCCTGTCTTGCGGGCAGAATCCCCAAGAAGATCCTTGCAGGTGACCTTGCGGGTGCAGAAGAGACGGCTCTGGAACTACAGAATATTTTCGGCAAAGACTCCTTTTTCCTTGAAATGCAGGATCACGGCATCCCGGATCAAATAAGGGTCAACGCCGCCATCTCTTCCCTTACCAAAAAGCTGAATATTCCCCTGGTGGCCACCAACGACGTCCATTACTTAAATCAAGAAGACGCGGAAAGCCACGACGTACTGCTTTGCATCCAAACGGGCAAGGTTTTATCCGACAGCGGCAGAATGAAATTTGAGACCGGTGAATTTTATTTAAAATCCACTGAAGAAATGGCAAATCTTTTCCCGAATTTCCCGGAAGCCATTACCAACACTGCAAAAATTGCCGAAAGATGCAAGGTAGAATTTGACTTTACCGAAGCCCACCTTCCCCGTTACCAAAACAGCCTTGGTCTTTCTTCCTACGAGTATTTAAAAAAGCTTTCCTTTGAAGGCCTTGAAAAGAGAATTTCGGAAAACGAAATTAAAAACAGAGAAGAATATGAAGTTCGCCTAAACTACGAACTTGATACCGTTGAGAAAATGGGCTTTTCCGACTATTTTCTCATTGTGGCGGATTTTGTAAATTACGCAAAGGATCACGATATTTACGTAGGCCCCGGGCGAGGCAGCGGTGCCGGCAGTCTTGCCGCCTGGTGCCTGAATATCACAGAGCTTGATCCCATAAAAAGCGGTCTTCTCTTTGAACGCTTTTTGAATCCGGAAAGAGTTTCCATGCCGGACTTTGATATTGACTTCTGCAAGGAAAGACGGCAGGAAGTGATCCAGTACGTGACGGAAAAATACGGCGAAGATCACATTGCCCAGATCGTTACCTTCAGCACCATGGCCGCCAGAGCGGCTGTGCGCGACGTTGGAAGAGTGATGGGACTTCCTTACAGCGAAGTAGACAAGATCGCAAGAAAGATCCCCCATTTTCTGGATATGACCCTTGACAAAGCGCTAAACGACGATGCAGAACTGAGAGAAATGTGCGCTGCCGGGGAAAATAAAAAGCTGATGGAAATTGCAAAGGCTCTGGAAGGAATGCCCCGCAATGCTTCCATTCACGCCGCCGGTGTGGTTCTCACGGATAAACCCCTTTCCGAATACGTTCCCCTCGCTTTGAGCGGAGATACCAAGGTCATTCAGTTTACCATGAATGAAATTGCTGACCTTGGCCTTTTAAAGATCGACTTTTTGGGTCTTCGGTTCCTTACTATTATCCGTGATGCGGTAGAAATGATCCGAAAAAAAGACCAGAGTTTTGACATTCATCACATTCCCACGGATGACAAAGAGACCTTTGATATGATCTCCCGCGGAGAAACTGCGGGAATGTTCCAGATCGAATCTTCCGGTATGAAAGCACTAATGATGCAATTAAAACCGGAAAATATTGAGGATATTACTGCGGCCATTGCCCTTTACCGTCCCGGGCCCAAGGATTCCATCCCCCGTTTTCTCAAGAACCGGAGAAGTGGAATTACCGCCCACGAAATTCCGCAACTGAATGAAATTTTAGGCAGTACCCACGGCTGTATCGTATATCAAGAGCAGGTAATGGAGATCTTTCGAAGGCTTGCGGGCTATTCCTTGAGCCGAGCTGATATCGTGCGCCGCGCTATGAGCAAAAAGAAAAAGGACGTAATGGAAAAAGAAAGAGAAATTTTCCTTTACGGCTCGAAAAATGAAGACGGCACGGTGGAAACCGAAGGTGCTATTGCCCGTGGCATTACAAAAGAAAAGGCAGAACGCATCTTTGACGATATGGATAAATTTGCAGAGTATGCCTTTAACAAATCTCACGCGGCGGCCTATGCCCTTTTAAGCTATCGCACCGCCTTCCTCAAATGCAAATACCCCAAAGAATATATGGCGGCCATGCTCACAAGCCAGCTGGGCAGTGATAAATACGCCTTCTATTTTTCCGAGTGTCAGAGAATGGGAATCGCCATTCTCCCTCCCCATATCAACAAAAGCGGACCTTCCTTCTCTGTGGAAACCGGCGGGGTGCGCTTTGGCCTTGTTGGAATCAAAAACGTAGGCGAAAATCTTATGGAGAATATTTTCCGTGAGCGCACCAAAAAGAGCTTTATAAACCTTTCCGACTTTATCGAGCGGATGCGTTCCTTCGGACTGAATAAAAAGGCAGTAGAAAGTCTTGTTCTTTCCGGCGCGCTAGACTGCTTCGGCCGAACAAGAGCACAAATGATGGCCGCTTGCGATCAGATCCTTGCAAACACTAGCCTTGCCATGCACTCTGCCATGCCCGGGCAGATCAGTCTTTTCGATACCGCCGGGGATTTAGATCCCGGTGCCGGTGATATCGAATATCCCGATATTCCCGATTTCACCCTTGCACAAAGACTCCACGGCGAAAAGAGCGCCTGCGGTGTATATCTCTCCGGACATCCTATGTCGGAATACGATAAGCTTTTTAAAAAGCTTGGAGCAAAGGAAATTCTCTCTTTCCGCACAGATCCGGATTCCTACCGGGAAGGCGAAAAGGTGACCCTTCTCTGTCAGATCGCCGGCGTTACCCAGAAACCTGTACGCAGTGGCGGTAAAATGGCCTTTATCCAGGCGGAAGATATGACCGGATTTTGCGAGGTTATCGTGTTCCCCAAGGTCTTAACGGCTCACGCTTCCCTGGTGCAGGAAGAC
>JAZNRO010000078.1:0-3531 GCA_045590715.1 Eubacteriales bacterium
CGACTTGAGATCCAAAGTGCCAAGGCAAAGGAATACCTTGCCATCAACGAAGAAAAGAAGGCGCTGGAACTGGGTATCTGGGCCAAGAGAATGGATAAGATCATCCGCTTTTTAAGCGACGGTAAGGCAAAATATGAAGAAGAGGACAAGGCTCTGTCCCTTTTAACCAGAGAAATCGAAGAGCAGGACCGAAAGATCGACGCTCTTTATATTGAAACCCAGGAGAAGAATTTAGAAAGCGAAGTTCTCCGCGGCGAAGTAAGTGCACTTGCCGGTCAGATCTCCGATCTTACCGCCGGCCTTTCCGTTTTGGAAAACGAGATCCATCATACGGAACTAAGGTACAATGATACCCTTTCCCAGGGCGACCGTGACGGGGAAAGAGAAAAAGCCCTGACAGAGCAGAAGGAAGAACTGGAAAAGGTATTTTCCCAGCTTCAGACGGAACTGGAAAAGGTAGAAGAAAGTTTTCAGGAAAACCGCGGTCTGCAGGAAAGCCTGGCAGTGGAATACACCACTCTTTCCGAACGGGAAGAAAATCTTTTCACGGAAAAGGATTCCATCCAGGAAAATCGTAGCAACCTTTCTCTGGAATTGAAGGAAGGGGAAGGGTTTTCCCTTGCCGGTGAAGAGAGAAAGCGTGAACTTGAAAAGCGTTTTGAAGAAGGCGGTGGCAAGGAAGCCCAGCTTCTACAA
The DNA here is from genome assembly GCA_045590715.1 of Eubacteriales bacterium. GTDB lineage: Bacteria > Bacillota > Clostridia > Oscillospirales > SIG627 > RGIG5579. Next base: position 697 of record JAZNRO010000078.1, read on the forward strand.
CGCCTAAACGAAAAGCGCAAGATCGCAGACGAGATCCTTTCTGAAAAGGCAAAAGCCGAGGCAGAAAACGGAAAACTGAATCTCCGTCTTTATCATTTGGGCGAAGAGATCCAGAATAAAAATGAAAAAATGCAGGCTCTCCGTATGGAAAAAATGGAGGCCGAGCAGAGAAGAGATACCCTTCTTCGTATGGAAAGGCTTTTGGAAGGCTTTTCCGAGTCCGTAAAAGAAGTAATGAACGCCGCAGGAAGTGAACTTTCCGGTATTTGCGGACCCGTATCCAAACTCATTACCACAAAGGATGATTATATTCTTGCGGTGGAAACTGCCCTTGGCGGCGGTGTCCAGAACGTGGTAGTGGAAAGCGAAAAGGACGCCAAAGACGCCATCGGCTTTTTGAAGAAAAACCGTCTGGGCAGAGCAACCTTTTTGCCCTTGAATACTCTGCGCCCCAGCCTTTACGATATCGACGGTATCAAGGAAGAGGGCTTTGTAGGCAGAGCGTCTGACCTTTGCAGCAGCGATGAAAAATATCGGGTAGTAGTGGAATTCTTACTTGGTAAAACTCTTATTTGCCGAGATATTGATTCTGCCACCGCCCTTGCCAAAAAAGAAAAATACGGTGTTCGCATCGTAACCCTGGACGGCCAGATCATTCACGCCGGCGGTTCCTTTACCGGCGGTCAGGCCCTCCATCTTACCGGTGTTTTGTCCCGTTCCGGTGACCTTTCCCAGTTAAAGGATGAAATTGCGGTAAAAGAAGAAAAGATCGCCCTTCTTCGTACTGAAATCGATCAGAAGGAAGAAGAGCGTGCCTCTTTGCGTGCATCTCTGTCCGAAAATGAAAAAGTACTGAATGAGCTTCGGGTGAAGGCAGGTAACGCCCAGAATGAGCTGACTCTGGAAGCCGAGAGAATGGATGCGGCCAAGTCCGACGTTCTTCTGATGGAAAAAGAGATTCTGGAAATCGACGAAAAGAACCGTCAGAGAAAGATCCGTGCAGAAGAGATCGAAACTCTCCTTATTTCTCTGAAGGAAAGAGAAGAAGCTATTACTTCCGAACTTTCTGAAATTCACCAAAAGAAGGAAGAGCAGGAGAAAAAGAGGGAAGAATATATCATAGAGCAGGGGCAGATCTTAACGCTCCGTGCCCAGGCCCAGCTTCGTCTGGAACAGCAGGCAAGAATTCTGGATGAAAACACCCAGGCCTTCCGTCTTCTGGAAGAAGGCGGCAAGAGCAAAGAAGCGCTCCTTGCCGAGCTTCTGAAAAATAAAGAAGAATTACTGCAAAAGACGGAAGAGAGCAAACAGCAGAGAGAAGTTCTCCAGAAACAGCTGGAGGAAAAGCAAAATGCCATTTCTCTTATTCTGGCCCGCGTCAATTCCGCCGGTGAAGAAAGTGCCAAGATCCGCTCGGAGCAAAAAGAAAAGCAGAGCGAAAAGGAAAGAAGAGTGGAGCAGTTCTCCCGTCTTGCTTCCCGCCTTGCCGGTGCGGAAAAAGAGAGAGAGGGAATTATCCGTTCTCTTTCAGAGGAATACGAGATCAGTCCCGAGCATATGGAATTTGAAAAGGCCAAGGAAATTGATACCGAAGCCCTGGGCGGAGAAGGAAAACTTGCTTCTCTGCGCGCAAAACTTCGCAGTATCGGTCCGGTAAACTTAGAATCCGTGCAGGAACTGGAGGAAGCCCAGGAAAGATTCAACTTCCTCAATGCCCAGTATTCCGATATTACAAAGTCCAAGGAAGAACTGGAAAAACTGATTTCCGATCTGGAAAGCACCATGCGGGATATGTTCACCGAAACCTTTGAACAGATCCGCTATACCTTCCGTCAGATCTTTGTAGAACTGTTCGGCGGCGGTACTGCCGATATTGAACTTACCAATAAAGAAGACCTTTTAAATTGCGGTGTTGAGATCCGCGTTCAGCCTCCCGGAAAAGTCATTAAGAATCTTTCTCTTCTTTCCGGTGGTGAGCAGGCCTTCGTAGCCATTGCCCTTTATATGTCCCTTCTTCGCATCAACCCCAGCCCCCTCTGTATCTTTGACGAAATCGAATCGGCTCTGGACGGAGCAAACGTTCGCCGTTTCGCCCAGTACATCAAAAAGCACAACGATAAGACCCAGTTTATTGTTATCACTCACAGAAGAGGTACCATGGAAGAAGCCGATACCCTTTACGGTATCACCATGCAGGAAAAGGGCGTCAGTGATTTTATCCGCTTGGATGTAAGCCAGTCCGGCAAATTTGCATCTGACGGAAAGTGAGGAAATAATGGGATTTTTTGAAAAACTGAAGCAAGGTCTTTTAAAAACAAAAGACGCCATCGTTCACCGTAGCGATGCCTTGTTTCGTTCTCTTTCCGGTGAAATTGATGAGGATTTCTACGAGGAACTGGAAGAAATTTTGATCTTGGCGGACTTCGGTGCCGAAACTGCCATGGAGATCATTGATCTCTTGCGGGATAAGGTCGTAGAAGACCGCATTATGACCGGAGAAGAAGCCAAAAATGCATTAAAGAGCATTTTGGTCTCTCTTTTGGAAAAAGAGGGGCTTGATCTGAACCTTTCCACCACCCCTTCCGCTGTTTTGATGATCGGTGTCAACGGGGTAGGAAAGACCACGTCCATTGCTAAAATCGCAAACTTTTTGACCCTTTCCGGCAAGAAAGTTCTTCTTGCCGCGGGAGATACCTTCCGCGCCGCCGCCAGAGAACAGCTTGGGATCTGGGCAGACAGGATCGGCGTGGTTATGACCGCCCAAGGGGACGGGGCAGACCCTGCCGCCGTTGTATTTGACGCCGCGGCCGCCGCCAAAAAGCGGGGAGCGGACGT
>JAZNRO010000079.1:0-28120 GCA_045590715.1 Eubacteriales bacterium
ATCAGCGAATTTTTCACCTTTGCGGTCTTATAATAACGGGTGGGTACGTTGTCGTGGATCTTGGTCATAATATGACGGTCGGAAAAGAACTGTTCGCGGTGAACGGTTTCCTTCAGAAGATCAAGGCTGCAACGGTAATAATCGCTGACAGAGCCGATATGACCAACGTATCCGGTATGTTCGTATAAGCGCACGTCCCAGTTTTTCAAATTGCCGATCACAATATCAAGGAAGGTTCGGTTATCGGTCACGTCACAGGCCTCTACAAGAGATAAGAGAAGCTCGCGACGCATGACGAAACTTGCTACGAAAGCAAAGTCGTTTTCCTGGGGGTTTTTGGTAATGCTTTTGATTCTTCCGCTTCTGTCCGTAGACAGTTTTAAGCAGTACTCGTAATTCCGAAAATTCTTTGCACCGATGAGGCAAAGATCAGCTCCGGTCTCTTTCATATAGTCTGCAATTTTATCGTAGTCAATATTATATACCATATGAGTACAGCTATATGCAACATACTTTGCCATACTTCTTAATAAAAATTCTTTATTTTTACTCAGATCGTGCAAAATATAGTTGATTTTAGACCGATCTTTGCGATAACCGGATTCCGGCAGGAAGAAAAGCCCGCCTGCTTTTCGGTCAAGACGCCAGTTTTTGCCGAAGCTGATATGGTCCAAAAGAGAACGGGACTGGGCCGGAATAATGGTACCGACAGAGGTGATACCGGAGTTTACAAAATTGGAGAGGGCAAAGTCGATCATACGGTACTGTGCGCCAAAGGGAAGGGAAGCGATACTTCTGTTATCGGTAAGGCCTTCCATTCTGCTGTTTGAATAGTTTGCCGCAATAATGCCAATCATTTTTTCCATAATGCGCTCCTTTTTATTTCTCTTCTTCCAAATCGTCGCCGGCAACGGAGATTTCTTTTTTGTTACCGAATTTCACGTTTTCACCGATTTTTACGTTTTCGGCAACGATGGCGTTTTCAATACTAGCATTTTTTCCGATTCTAACGCCGGGCAGAACAATAGAATTTTTGACTTTAGCCCCCTCGCCGATGACCACGTCAATACTGATAATAGAATGTTCAATCTCGCCGAAAACTTCAGATCCGGTGCAGACGATCGAATCTGTTACTTTTGCCTTGGGTCCGATATAGGCGGGTGCGTGGTTCGTCAGGTTACTCATAATTCTTCCTTCATAAGGATTGAAAAGTCCCAGATCAGAGGAAGGATCCAAAAGTTCTAGGCACGCGTCGTAGTAACTATCAATGGTACCGATGTCTTTCCAGTAACCGTTAAATTCATAGGTGAAAAGGTTTTTGCCTTCATCCAGTAGTTTCGGTATCACGTTTTTACCAAAATCGTGAGCAGTTTGTTCCGCGCTGTGATCCTCAATGAGAGCCTTTTTCAGAACATCCCAATTAAAGATATAAATGCCCATAGAAGCAAGATTGCTATCGGGATTGGCGGGCTTTTCGGAAAATTTTACTACTCTGCCTTCTTCGTTTGCGGTCATAATACCGAATCTGCTAGCTTCTTCCCACGGAACTTCAATGACCGAAATGGTTAGATCCGCCTTGTTTTTTTTATGTTCTTCCAGCATAGCAGAATAGTCCATACGGTATAGGTGGTCGCCGGAAAGGATCAGTACGTACTCCGGGTTATACTGATTGATATAGTCGATATTCTGATACACGGCATCGGCAGTGCCTTGATACCATTTGAAGGATGAACTGGTAGCATAAGGAGGCAGAACCGTAATACCGCCGTTGGGAATATCCATATCCCAGGCCGCACCGGTTCCGATATATGAATTCAAAAGAAGGGGACGGTACTGGGTCATAATACCTACGGTGTCAATGCCCGAATTCATACAGTTGCTCAGGGCAAAGTCAATAATGCGGTATTTTCCGCCGAAGGATACGCCGGGCTTTGCGATGTGTTTGGTCAAAGCGCCCAGTCGGCTTCCTTGGCCACCGGCCAGTAACATTGCGATGCATTCTTTTTTCATCATAATTTATGTACTCCTTATCATATTCAGTCGATTTTTTATTTTAAAATAAAAAGCGCACAAGGGTAGGCAAATTCTGCCGCCTTGTGCTGAAGCTTATAAATATCTATATCAGTATATGAATACTAAAAATCTTCGCAGAGAGGGTGGCAGATTTTTACGTGTTTATTGCTAACTAAATCTCATATTTCCACCTTCATCTTCGCTTCTTTTATATATTCTATCATATTTTCTTATATATTGCAAGGGATTTTTCACATTTTGTTCATAAAATATAAAAAAATATGACATTTTTGAACGGATTTTTATTTTCCTATAAAATTCTATTCCGGTAAGACTAAAGTTATGATAAAGAAGATGAAGACTTGAATTTTATGCAATTTCTTTTATTGCTCTAAAAATTTTCTTGTGATATAATAAAGAGGTCATGTAAGAAAAAAAGGAGATTGTGGGATGAAAAATCAAAATAAAAGGAAAAAAAGCGAACAATCTGATTTGTTTCAAGTAGTGGAGATTCCGTCTGAAGCAAAGAAAAAGGAACTTGATATTGATTTAAATAAACTTTATGAGCGTGCGGATTCTGAACTTGGTCTGCAACAAAGCAAGCGGGATCAGATCATAACCATTTATTTGGGAATATTTACTTTTTTGACCCCGTTTGCCATTTCTCTAAAAAATTTATCCGGATTTGGGAAAGGCCTGATCTTCTTCGCCGCTGCCATTATTGGTGTTTTATTTGCAAGTATTATTATTCGGTATCGAATCTATAAAGAAGCCTATTGGTTATGCTGTCAGACCATTACCGTTTTGTTCGCCATCAAGCCGGAGTATTTGAGGAAATCAGTCATTCAGCAGTGCTATCGGGAAACGATCTATAAAAAGGGTAAAAAGTATTTGCTTGATAAAAAGACCAAAAAAACAGATGAAAAAGGAAACGCCATTGTTTCAAAAATCTTTAGTAAGGGAAAATATGTGAAGGAAAATATTTTCAGTTCTGAAACCCTTTACTTCTTCATTCATTCTTTTATTACTTCTTTAATCTTTGGTTTGAGTATCGCTTATGTTTTTGATTTCTCGGTGATGGCGTATATCGCTGCTTTTCTCCTTGGTTTTTTGCTGTTTTTCATCCTTTGCGCAAAGTATTTTTCCCAGTGTATCAAAATCTATGGAGTTCTGATCGACGGCACTCATGAGAGTTTTAATTTTGCGTTTAGTAAAGCTTGGTTTCTGCATTTTTATATGGATGAAGAAAATACATAACAAAGAAAAAGTCTACTGCTTTTGCAGTAGGCTTTTTTATATCATTATTTTAGATTTAGCAAACAATAACGTTAAGTGAAACGATACTGTTACAATTTTTTAATTTAAATTATGACTTTTCTCCTTTGATTCCCAGGCAATCTGTCCGTTGACAATGGTGTATTTTACGGAGGATTGAATTTCCAGGGGATCGCCGTTGAAAATAGCGATATCGGCATCTTTTCCTTCTTTTAAACTCCCAATTCGGTGATCCGCACGGCAGATGCGTGCGGCATCAATGGTAATGGCACGCAGCGCCCCCCATTTACTCATTCCTTCTTTTACCGCAAGCCCTGCGCAAAGGGGGAGGTATTGGATCCTGGAAACCGGATGATCGGTGGTCAGCGCCACCAAAACGCCGGCTTTCTGAAGTTCACCCGGCGTCTTAAAATCCGAAAGGCTTACTTCATCTTTGCTACGGGATGCAAGAGACGGCCCTACAATAGCTGGATAACCACTTTCCGCAATGGCATCCGCGATCAGATGACCTTCGGTACAGTGATCCAGGGTAAGACCGAGACCGAATTCATCTGCGATGCGAATAGCAGTGAAAATATCATCTGCCCGGTGGACGTGGGCTTTCATGGGGATCTTTCCTTCAAACAGATCCCGATAGCACTCCATGGTAAAGATTTTTTGAGATTGGTCACCGCTTTCAAAATAATTTCTGGCGAGAGCCAATTCTTCCCGTATTAATGATGCGATCCCCATACGGGTGGAAGGAATGTTTCCGTTTGTTCCGTAATTTGTCATAGGGTTTTCCCCAAAAGCAAATTTGATGGCGGAAGGAGAAAGTACGATCATATCATCAATTCTTCTGCCAAAGGTTTTAATCAATGCAAATTGACCGCCGATGGGATTGGAACTTCCGGGGCCTACCATAACGCTTGTGATACCGGATGCCAGAGCATTGTGGAAAGCACTGTCCATGGGATTGATGGCATCAATGGCACGGATAGCCGGTGTGATGGGATTCGTTCCTTCGTTACATTCATCGCCTTGGCTCGTTTTCTTTTCTTCCGAGATTCCGATATGGCTATGAGCATCAATAAAACCGGGATAAATCTTTAGGCCGGTGGCATCAATTACTTCCATCCGTTCCGACGGTATGATTTTTTTTGAAATTTTGATAATTTTTCCCTTGTCAATCAGCAAATCCAAAAGCTGATCTTTATCGGTCTCCATTGTAAAAGTAAGTCCGTTTTGTATTAAAAGCAAATGAAATCCTCCCAAATATTTTTTCATGTATAGTTTGCTTGTCCGCGGCAAAAACTATACAAACAAGCAAATATAAAAAAGAAAGGATTTTCTCATGGATAACTATAACAAGAACAACCAGAACAATCGCAACAACCAGAACAGCCAGAACAACCAGAATAACCAGAATAACCAGAATAACCAGAATAACCAGAATAACCAGAATAACCAGAATAACCAGAACAATCGCAACAACCAGAGCAATCAGAACAATCAGAATAACCGCAATAACAACCAAAACCGATAAAGTATGAAAGCTTTTTGACTTTTTTGCTATTTGAATATTTTTGTAAAAACAGTAACGCCTTCCCAAATTTTGAAGAAGGCGTTATTGTTATAAAAAAGTGGCTTGAAACAAAAAGGTTTCAAGCCACTTTTTTAGTGATATGATTTATTCCCACTCAATGGTGCCGATGGGCTTGGGAGTGAGGTCCAGAAGAACGCGGTTGATACCGTCTACTTCGTGGGTGATGCGGTCGGTAATGTGATGGAGGAGGGCATAGGGGATCTCCTCGATGGTAGCGGTCATAGCATCGGTGGTATTGACAGCGCGGATGATAGCGGGCCAACCTTCGTATCTCTTGTCATCCTTTACACCAACGCTCTTAAAGTCAGGCACTGCAATAAAGTACTGCCATACTTTGCCGGCAAGACCGTTCTTATCAAATTCTTCACGCAGGATGGCATCGGCTTCCCGGAGAGCGTGAAGTCTGTCGCGGGTGATAGCACCGAGGCAACGAACACCAAGTCCGGGACCGGGGAAGGGCTGACGGTATACCATGTTGTGGGGAAGACCCAGGGCGTCACCGACAACGCGTACTTCGTCTTTATAAAGGAGTTTTACGGGTTCTACCAGTTCAAACTGCATATCTTCGGGAAGACCGCCAACGTTGTGGTGTGCTTTGACACCGTCACTTTCCAGAATGTCGGGGTAGATGGTACCCTGTGCCAGGAAAGAAATGCCGGAAAGCTTGGAAGCTTCCTCATCAAATACGCGGATAAATTCACCGCCGATGATCTTGCGCTTCTTTTCCGGTTCGGCAACGTCTTTCAAAAGATCAAGGAAACGGTCGGTAGCGTCTACGTAGATCAGGTTGGCATCCAGTTCTTTGCCGAATACTTCGATTACCTGTTCGCTTTCGCCTTTTCTCATAAGACCGTGGTTTACGTGTACGCAAACCAGCTGTTTGCCAATGGCTTTGATGAGAAGTCCGGCAACGACAGAGGAGTCAACACCGCCGGAAAGGGCAAGCAGAACCTTTTTATCGCCTACCTGGGCGCGGATCTCTTTAACCTGTTCTTCAATGAATGCGTCGGCAAGTTCTTTGGTGGTGATTCTTGCCATAGATTCAGGACGAACGTTGGAATTCATATATTTTCCTCCCGATAAAATTCAAATTTTGATAAAAAATAGTATACTGTATTTTTTTTCGACTTGCAAGAGAAAATTTTTAATTTCTCGCATTTTTTTCATCTGAACAAAAATCACTTCTGTCAAAAGCCCTTTTTTGAGAAAAAATTCCTTAATTCGTATGGACAAAAAAGGAAAAAAAGTGTATAATGTCTTATTGTAAACAGGAATATGTTGACAAAAGAAAAAAAACGTTTAACATTTTAGGTAGACAAGGGGGAAATCCCTTGAAATAGTAATAGGAGTGTAGATGTTATGAAACTGATTATTAAAAACGACTACGATCAGATGAGCGCTTGGGCTGCAGAGCATATTGCAAACGCCATCAACAATCACAAGGAAGACCGTCCTTTTGTTCTGGGACTTCCCACCGGTTCTTCTCCCTTGGGTGTATATAAGCGTCTGATCGAAATGAATCGCGAAGGCAAAGTAACTTTCAAAAACGTTGTTACTTTCAATATGGACGAATACGTAGGCCTGCCCCGTGACCATGAGCAGAGCTACTGGTACTTTATGCACGATAACTTCTTCAATCACATCGATATCCCCGCTGAAAACGTAAACATTCTCAACGGTATGGCAGAGGATCTTGAAGGTGAATGCAAGCGCTATGAAGATAAGATCGCTTCTTACGGCGGTATTGATCTGTTCCTGGGCGGTAGCGGCGTTGACGGCCACATTGCTTTTAACGAGCCCTTTACCTCTCTGGTTTCCCGCACCGGTATTCGCGCTTTGACTGAAGATACTCTTATCGCAAACTCCCGTTTCTTTGATAACGATCCCGAAAAGGTTCCTCACACCGCTCTTTCCGTTGGTGTTGGTACCGTTTGTGATTCCAAGCAGGTTCTTTTGCTCATCAGCGGCCACAACAAGGCCAGAGCTCTCCGTCACTGCGTAGAAGGTGGCGTTGACCACGCTTGGACCATCAGTGCTCTCCAGCTTCATGAAGACGGCATCATCGCTTGCGATGAAGCCGCCTGCGGTGAACTGAAGGTCGATACTTACAAGTACTTCAAGGAAATCTACAAGAACGAGAAATAAAAACGAACGTTTAAAACAAAAGAGCCGGCTGTTTTCAGTTGGCTCTTTTCTTATGAGGTGAGGAATTGATACGCCGTCTTGAGTTTAAAGACTATGAAAATGCATCTCTGGTGCTTTGGAAAAGCTTTTACCATGCTGAAAAAAATATTCATTCTGTGAAGGGAATGGAAACCTTTCGGGACCTTACTACGCCCGTATCCCTTTCTATCAGTGAATATGACGGTTCAGCAGAATATTTCGGTTATTTTAAAGAAGACCTTCTCGTTGCGGTTGGCGCCGTTAAAGAGAAAAAGCATATCTTGATGCTATACGTTTTACCGGAATATCAAGGGCAGGGAATCGGTAGAGATTTGCTTTTGTTTTTGGAAAATTTCTGCACGGAAAACGTTATTACGCTGCGTGCGTCAGATACCGGATTGCCTTTTTATGAAAAGCAAGGCTATAAAGTGCAAGGGCCGCGGGAAATTCGGGACGAATTGATTGGGACGCCCATGAAAAAAGAGCGAAAAATTTAAAATTTTATCTTGACAAAAAATGTTTTTTTGTGTATGATACTCCTTGTTGGTTAGCATATGCTAACTCCTTTTTGGAAAGGAGAAGAAAGTGAATACGCTGAAAGATGTAAAGGTTGGGAAGAGAGCCAAAGTAGTAAAACTTCACGTGGAAGGCGCAGTAAAACGCCGTATTATGGATATGGGAATTACCCGCGGTGTAGAAGTTTTTGTTCGTAAAGTAGCTCCTCTCGGCGACCCTATTGAAATCTGTGTCCGGGGCTATGAACTGAGCCTTCGAAAGCAAGATGCACAGATGATCGAAATTGAGCACATATAATTTTTTTACCGATTAGTTAGCCTTCGCTAACTGCAATGAAAGGAAACTTAAATGGAAATACAAATTGCACTTGCCGGCAACCCCAATTGCGGTAAAACTACGCTCTTTAATGCCTTGACCGGTTCTAATCAATACGTAGGAAACTGGCCCGGTGTTACCGTAGAAAAAAAGAGCGGTAAAATGAAAAAATTCAAAGATGCAGTGGTGGTTGATCTGCCCGGTATCTATTCGCTTTCTCCTTATACCATGGAGGAAGTGGTAGCTCGCAATTTTCTCGTAGACAGTCGTCCTGATGTGATCTTAAATATTGTGGACGGTACGAATTTGGAACGAAATCTTTATCTTACCACACAGCTGATGGAACTTGGAATTCCCGTGGTGATCGCTGTCAATATGATGGATATTGTTCGGAAAAACGGCGGCAAGATCGACATTGAAGGATTATCCCGTGCTCTTTCTTGCCCGGTATATGAAATTTCGGCCTTGAAAGGCGAGGGAATGGAGGAAGTGTCTAAAGCAGCAATTGAAGCTGCCAAAAATCCAAAGCCCAGTCATATGCATATTTTTTCCGGTGAAGTTGAACACGCCTTGGCGCATATTGAAGAAGCAGCTCTGCATCATCTTCCCGATGAAAAACAGCGTTGGTACGCCGTAAAGATATTTGAAAGAGATAAACAGGTGATAGATCAGCTTGGTTTATCTGACGATTTGGTTTCTCATATTGAAAATGATATTTTGCACGTGGAGAAGGTCCTTGATGATGATGCGGAGAGTATTGTCACAAACGATCGCTACGTGTTTATTACGAATATTACGTCCCGCATTATGAAAAAGAGAAACCCCATGAAGCTTTCTTTTTCCGATCAGGTGGACCGTATCGTAACGAATCGGGTTCTCGCCATTCCGATTTTTGCTTTCGTAATGTTTTTTATGTATGCCATCGCAATGGGTTCTTTCCCGTTTTCTATCGGAACCTTGGGTACCGATTGGGCAAACGACGTGTTTTTTGGCCAGTGGATCCCTACGCTTTTTGATCGTGCTTTGAGTACACTTGGCGTAAGCGGTTGGGTCTATGGTCTTGTGATGGATGGAATTTTAGCAGGTGTTGGCGCGGTTTTAGGATTTGTACCTCAAATCTTGGTGTTATCTCTGCTCCTTTCTATCCTTGAGGATGTCGGATATATGTCCCGAGTTGCCTTTATTATGGACCGTGTTTTAAGAAAGTTCGGACTTTCCGGTAAGTCTATCATTCCTATGCTGGTAGCCACCGGATGCAGTGTACCCGGTATTTTGGCAAGCCGTACCATCGAGCAGGAAAATGACCGGAAAATTACTGTTATGACGACGGGATTTATTCCTTGCGGCGCGAAGATGCCGATTATCGGACTTTTTGCCGGAGCAGTGTTCGGAAATTCTCCTTTGGTAGCGGTTTCCGCCTTCTTTATTGGTATATTGGCTGTTGTATTTTCGGGTGTTATTTTAAAGAAATTCAAAAGTTTTGCCGGAAAACCCGCGCCCTTTGTGATGGAACTGCCCAGTTATCATCTTCCTTCTTTCCGCAATGTAATCCGTACCACCGTAGACCGCGGATGGGATTTCGTTAAGCGTGCAACGACCATCGTACTGATTAGTTCAATCGTTCTTTGGTTTATGAATACATACGGTTTTGTAGATGGTGCCTTTACCGCTGTTGAAGACAGTAACCAGTCAATTTTAGCATTTTTCGGAAAACTGATTGCCTGGATCTTTTATCCCATCGGCTGGATGGGTGATATGGCCTGGAAGGCAGCAGTTGCCACCATCACCGGTTTAATTGCCAAGGAAGAGGTCGTTATGACCTTTGGTACTTTGTATAATTTTGCCGGAGAACTGGGAGAAGCCGGAAATGAGATCTGGGACAAGATCGCGCTGGATTTCGGTGCTGTCAGAGCCTATAGCTTTATGATCTTTAATCTCCTATGCGCGCCTTGTTTTGCTGCGATCGGAGCAATTAAAAGAGAAATGGGTACTGCCAAGTGGACCTTTCTCACGATAGGATATATGTGCGCTTTTGCCTATGGAATTTCTTTTATGGTATACCAATTTGCCGGGCTTTTCACCGGTGAAGCAACGTTCGGAATCCTTACGGTTTTTGCTGTTCTGACCCTTCTTTTATTCCTCTATTTGATTTTCAGAAAAGGTGCCGGAGAAAGTTCCGCTAAAGGGAAAAATAAATGACATTAGGTGATGTAATTGTGCTTGTGATTATAGGATTACTGGTTGGTCTTATTCTCTTTTTTCAAATGCGAAATAAGAAGAAAGGGAAAAAAACCTGTAACTGCAGTCACTGTGATAAGAAAGAATTTTGTCAGAATTATAAAGTGAAATAAGCAAAATAAAAAAACGCCGAATTTTCGGCGTTTTTTTGTTTTAATTTTGAATTATTCAGCTTTGCCAGCGCAGCCCAGAACGTTGATCAGCTTGTGACGAACGATCTCTTTGATGTTTGCTCTTGCGGGCTTGAGATATTCTCTGGGGTCAAACTTAGAGGGCTCTTCGTTGAAGAACTTACGGATGGTACCGGTCATGGCAAGACGAAGGTCGGAGTCGATGTTGATCTTACAAACGGAGAGAGAAGCAGCCTTGCGGAGCTGATCTTCGGGAACGCCGATTGCGTTGGGCATTTTACCGCCGTTTTCGTTTACCATCTTAACGTAGTCCTGGGGAACGGAGGAAGAACCGTGGAGAACGATGGGGAAGCCGGGAAGTCTCTTGGTTACTTCTTCCAATACGTCAAAGCGAAGTGCGGGGGGAACCAGGATGCCCTGTTCGTTTACGGTGCACTGCTCGGCAGTGAATTTGAAAGCGCCGTGGCTGGTACCGATGGCAATTGCCAGAGAGTCACAACCGGTCTTGGATACAAATTCTTCTACTTCTTCAGGACGGGTGTAGGAAGCAGCTTCAGCAGAAACGTTTACTTCGTCTTCGATACCGGCAAGGCTACCAAGTTCAGCTTCTACTACAACGCCGTGAGCGTGAGCGTATTCAACTACCTTCTTGGTGATTTCGATGTTTTCTTCAAAGGGCTTGGAGGAAGCATCGATCATTACGGAGGTGAAACCGCCGTCAATGCAGGATTTGCAGGTTTCAAAGCTATCGCCGTGGTCAAGGTGAAGAGCGATCGGAATTTCGGGGCATTCCTGAACAGCAGCTTCAACGAGTTTTACAAGGTAAGTGTGGTTTGCATAAGCTCTTGCGCCCTTGGAAACCTGGAGAATAACAGGGGACTTTTCCTCTTTGCAGGCTTCGGTGATAGCCTGAACCATCTCCATATTGTTAACGTTGAAAGCGCCGATGGCGTAGCCGCCGTTATAGGCTTTTTCAAACATTTCTTTGGTTGTTACAAGTGCCATAATTTTGATCTCCTTTTATTTTTAATAAAAATCAATTTATTTTATCACGGGGTAAAATCAATGTCAAGGGAGAATGTGGACGAAAAACCACCTTTTTGTCCCTTTTCCACAAAAATGAAATTATAAAATAAAATCTTCGTAAATAAAGGCGCTGAACGTTTCTTTTTTCTTCCAAAGATCTTCTTTTGACCGGAAGGTCCAGCCCACAGGTTCCGCCCCAAGAAGGAGGACGAATCGGTAAAAGGGAGAGCGGGAATCTTCGTGCTTGAAAGAGGCAAAATCCGGTCTTCCTAAAAAGTTTAAAACCTGTTTTCCCAGTAGCACTTTTGCAAGACTTTCTCCTTTAAAAGTTGCGGAAAGCTGACCTCTGCAAATGTCCGGTCGATGTTTTTTATACCAGTTTAAAACTTGGGGATAGAAGGACTGAATAAAGTATTTTCCTTCGTAGCTTTTAAGGATCTTGTCAGCGGTTTCGCAAAGCTTTTTTGTGTTGCCTTTTACCACTTTAAATTCAATGAGAAGGAAAACTTTTCCGTCTACCAGATCAAGGCACTCTTTCAAAGTCGGTATCCGATTTTCCGTACCGCTTAATTTCAGTTCTTTTAACTCCGAAAGGGTCATTTCTTCAATTTTTCTCGGATCGGAACAAACTCTCTTTAAATCGTCGTCGTGAAAAACAACGATTTCGCCGTCTTTTGTTAAGTGAATATCAATTTCAATGGCGTGGCATTTTTCAATGGCCTTTTTGAAAGCAGGAAGGGAGTTTTCCGGTACGCCTTCTTTTATGTTATGAAGGCCGCGGTGGGCGATGTATGCACCCTTTAATATACTCCGATCCGGGTGTTTCCGAGTGGCCGGAGCACATAGAAAAATGAAGAGTAAAAACAGTAGTGCGAAAATCGCCAGAATGTTAAGAAAAATAAGCATTTACGCCACCTTTTTCACTTTCTTTTCCGGTTTTGAATCACCGTGACGAACCAGGCTCATCGTAAGAAATGAAAGGGCAGAGAAGATTACGGCATAAGGGAAAAGAATCCGATAACCGGGGGATAAAAGATCAATTAAAAATCCGGAAAGCAGGGGCGTGGTGATCTGCGCCGCCATAGAAAAGGTATAATAAAATCCGGTATACTTTCCTACGTCAGAGCCCTTTGCCATTTCTACAACCATGGGGAAAGAATTGACGTTGATGGCTGCCCAGCCGATGCCCACAATGGCAAACAGCAGATAAATGGCAGGGGTGGGGGAAGATAAAAACATCGCGATGGCATAGCATACTGTCATCAGCGTGATACCAAGAAGGACCGTCTTTTTTCTTCCCAAAAGACCGGATATATATCCCAAAGGAACAAAGGCGATAATAGCCGCAACGGTAGCGGTTAAAAGATATCCGGAACTGGTGCCCAGATCGGCGCCAAGGATTTCAACACAGTAACGGGAGAATGCGGTGGTAACGGCGTTATAAGCCATAAACCAAAGGAAAACGGAAAGGAGAATTAAAATTAAGCTTTTCAGCACGTCACGGGGAAGTTTCTCGGAGGAAGATTGTGCTTTTTCATCTTCGGCCTCGTCCTTTTCTCCCGCCATTTCAGGGGCTACTTTTTTCACCAGCTTATTTTCATTTGTAGTGAAAACAAGGATTAAAACACAAAGGAGCATAAACACGGAAATGATAATGAAAAGTGGCATAAAGGACTGACTGCCGGCGTAGATCTTTTCTCCGTTTTCACCTGTTTCACTTTTTAGTAAAAACATCATTAAAACCGTGGAAAAAATACCGCCGATGTATCCTACCAGATTGATGATAGCGTTACCTTTGGAGCGAAGGGGCTTTGGGGTCACGTCCGGCATATAAGCCACCGCCGGTGTGCGGTAGGTAGACATGGTAAAAAGAAGGAGAAAGAGCGTGATCATAAAGGGCCAGAAACTGGCGGATCCCGTGAAAATACCAAGTAAGATTAAAAGAGTAGATGCTATCATCGTACCAATCAGTATGTATGGCGTTCTTTTACCCAGTTTTGTACTGGTTTTATCGGATAGCGCTCCGAAAAGAGGAAGCATGAAAATTGCAAGGATATTATCAATGGACATGACCGCGTTGGCGGTTAAAGTAGAGAGGGAAAAGGTATTTTCCAAAAGATAGGGAATGACCTGATCGTACATCTGCCAAAAGGCAAGAATCGACATAAAGGGAAGCCCAATCAATATGGTTCGCTTTAAGTTTAATTTCATAAAAACCTCCGCTTGTTGTTTTGCATATTTTACCATAAGCCACAGCAAGAAATCAAGTTTTATATTTATAATATAATATAAAAATATTTTTGTCGTTTTCAATTGACTTTGAGGTACTGTTGTGATAGAATAATTTGATAAGATTGGGATTTTTTAGAAATTCCTTGGAAGGATTTGGAAGGTATGATTATTCTCGGAATTGATCCCGGTATCGCAACCACCGGTTACGGCGTTTGCGCCAAGGAAAAAGACCGTTTTCGTTATCTTGATTGCGGTGTTATTGAAACGGCAAAAGGCCAACCGGTAGAGGTTCGAATCAGACACGTGCACGACAGCGTCGTGAAACTGATCGAAACCTATCACCCCGATGCACTGGCCATAGAAGAGCTGTTCTTTGCTAATAACCAAAAGACCGTCATAAACGTAGCCCAGGCCCGCGGTGTAATCCTTCTTGCCGCACAGGAGAGAGGGATCCCCATTTTTGAATATACCCCTCTTCAGGTAAAGCAGTCGGTTGTAGGTTACGGCAGAGCAGAAAAACGGCAAGTGATGGAAATGGTTCGTATTTTATTTTCCTTGCCCGGCGTTCCTAAACCTGACGATGCCGCCGACGCCCTTGCCATCGCCCTGACCCACGGATATCGCTCTTCTTCCAAAATCGCCCGTATGCATACCATTGAAAACTCCAAAAAAACCGGAGGTAAATAAATGTTTGATTATATTTCAGGTACCATTTCCGCTATCGGCCAGAACCTTTGCGTTATTGATACTCACGGCATTGGCTGGAGTCTTATTATTTCTACCAAAAGCGCCGCAAAGCTTTCCGGTCAGAAAGAGGGTAAGCTTTACACCTACTTAAATATGGGCTCTGCTGACAGAGCCACCATGGAGCTTTTTGGCTTTGCTACTATAAAGGAGCGCGACTTTTTCATTATGCTCATTTCCGTTTCCGGCATCGGCCCCAGAGCCGCAATGGCGATTTTATCTGCTCTTGATCCGGAGGAACTTGCCATGTGCGTGCTTTCCGGTGATGCCAAAGCACTGACCGCCGCACAAGGTGTTGGTATGAAAGGTGCACAGAAAATCATTCTGGAACTGAAAGATAAAATTGCAAAGACCAGCGGCTCTGCACCGTTGACCACCGCAAATTCTCAATCTGCGGCGTCTTCTCTTGTATCTGAGGCAGTTAATGCCCTTGTGGTGCTTGGCTATCAGCCTCATATTGCCGCCCAGGTTGTTCGTAAAGTTTCCGGCCAGGCAAAAGATCTGCAGGATCTGATCCGCCTCGCACTGAAATCCATAGGAGAATAAAAAATTATGTCACTTGAATTTGAAACCGATTTTGAAAACAGAATCGTTTCCGCCAGTTTTACCCCTGCTGACGCGGCAGAAGAATTTGGTGAGGAAAATTCTCTTCGTCCCAAATCTCTTTCCGACTACGTTGGTCAGGAAAAGGTTAAAGAAAATTTAAAAGTGTTTATTGAGGCGGCAAAACTGAGAGGGGAACCTCTTGATCATATTTTGCTTTACGGCCCTCCCGGTCTTGGTAAGACTACGCTTTCTCATATTATTGCTAACGAAATGAACGTAGGCATTAAGATCACCTCCGGTCCTGCCATTGAAAAGCCCGGTGATCTGGCGGCTATTTTATCTTCTCTTTCCGCCGGCGACGTTCTTTTTATCGATGAGATTCATAGACTTTCCCGCGCGGTAGAAGAAATTCTTTACCCCGCGATGGAGGATTTTGCTCTGGATATCATTATGGGACAGGGTCCTGCGGCCAGAAGTATTCGTATTCCTTTGGAAAAGTTCACTTTAATTGGCGCTACTACCAGAGCAGGCAGTCTTTCTGCCCCTCTCCGCGACCGTTTCGGTATGCTGATGCGTCTTGAACTTTATACCAATTCTGAACTTGCATCCATCGTCTCCAGAAGTGCGGGAATTTTGGGGATTCCCACGGATCCGGAAGGAGCTCTTGAGATTGCATCCCGCAGCCGTGGAACTCCCCGTATTGCAAACCGGCTTTTAAAGCGCGTCCGCGATTTTGCTATGGTCAAAGGAGATGGCACGATTACCCACGAAATTGCAAAGCTTGCTTTGGATCGATTGGAAGTAGATGATCTGGGTCTGGATCAGATCGACCGCAAGATCTTAACGGCCATTATCCGCAATTTCTCCGGTGGCCCCGTTGGTCTTGAAACTCTTTCTGCCACCGTTGGTGAAGAACCGATCACCATTGAAGACGTATACGAACCCTATCTGATGCAGATCGGCTTTTTGTCCCGTACTCCCAGAGGCAGATGTGTAACGCCTCATGCATATAAGCACTTAAATATTCCTCTGCCTACTCAAGGCGGACAGATGACCATGAGTGGATTGGAGGACTAAATATGTGGTATCTTGATGATCTTGGCGATTACGAACTGCTTGATTGTTCTGACGGTCAAAGACTGGAAAGATGGGGAAAGTTTATTCTCATCCGTCCCGATCCCCAGGTAGTATGGAAAGGTGTTCGCCGTCACGAAGCCTGGAAAAAGGCGGATGCAGTATATTCCCGTTCCAAATCCGGCGGCGGTGCCTGGAATCAGCATAAGCTTCCCGATGTGTGGCAGTGCAATATTGCCGACCTTGATTTTCACGTAAAGCCTATGGGCTTTAAACATACCGGCGTTTTTCCCGAGCAGGCCAGCAACTGGAAGTGGATCGAAGGTCTTTGCAGAAAACGCAGAGAAGAGGGAAAAGAGGTTCGTGTTTTGAATCTCTTTGCCTATACCGGCGGTGCCAGCCTTGCGGCAATGAAGGGCGGCGCTTCTGTGTGTCACGTGGATGCGGCTAAAAATATGGTTTCTATGGCAAAGGAAAACGCCGCTTTGTCCGGCTTTTCTTCGGCGCCTTGCCGTTATCTTGTAGACGATGCATTGAAATTCGTTCAGCGTGAAAAAAGACGTGGCAACGTTTACGACGGTATCGTAATGGATCCCCCTTCCTACGGAAGAGGCCCCAAGGGTGAAATGTGGCATCTGGAAGACAGTATTCACGACCTGATTCGGGAAACCAGTGCTATTTTAAGCCCCGATCCCTTGTTTTATCTTGTGAATTCCTACACCACTGGTCTTTCCGGCAGTGCGGTTTCGTATTTAGTGAATGAAGAGGTCTGCAGTCGCTTCGGCGGACGCGTTACCTCGGATGAAGTGGGACTTTTGGTAAAAAGCACCGGCAAATGTTTACCCTGCGGGTTTGCGACCCGTTGGGAAAAGGAGTAAAAGTTGAAATCTGATACTATCATTTCCTGCCAAGACGTTTCTTTTTGCTACGACAAAGAGATTTGCGACGAGCAGTCGAAGGCAGTGAAAAATGTTTCTCTTGAAATAGAAAAAGGCTCTTTTGTTGCGATCCTGGGAAGAAACGGTAGCGGCAAAAGTACCCTGGCAAAACTGATGAACGGAATTCTGCTTCCCGATAGCGGAACAGTCTCCGTTATGGATTATAAAACCTCCAATGAAGAGGACTTAACTTCCATCCGCCGAAAGATCGGGATGGTTTTTCAGAACCCGGATAATCAGCTGGTTTCCAGCCTTGTGGAAGAAGACGTAGCCTTTGGTCCGGAAAATCTTGGTCTTGCGCCGGATGTGATCCGGAAAAGAGTGGATGAAGCCCTTGAAACCGTTGGTATGACGGAATTTTCCCAGCATTCTCCCCATAAACTTTCCGGCGGTCAGAAGCAGAGAGTTGCCATCGCCGGCGTTCTTGCCATGAAGCCGGACTGTATCTTGTTTGATGAATCCACTGCTATGCTGGATCCCCAGGGCAGACGGGAGATTATGGAAACCATTCTTCGCCTGAATCGGGAGGAGAATATGACCGTGGTACTGATCACCCATCACATGGACGAGGCCGTTCAGGCAGATCGCGTGATCGTAATGGATAGTGGCAGAATCGTTCGTGACGGAACTCCGGATGACATCTTCTCCGACGTACCGCTCCTTCACGCTTCCGGTCTTGACGCTCCGCAGATCGTGGAGCTTGTACATCTGCTTTCGGAAGATCCCGTTTTTGCGGGAATAAAGCAATTTCCCAAGGGGATTTTGTCGGAAGAAGAGGCTAGTAATTTTATCATATCATTGTTTGGAAAAGAGTAAAATGGCAGAAATCAGATTGGAAAACGTGTCGTATTTATATAGTGGCGGCACCCCATTTGAAAAGAAAGCATTAAGCGATATCAATATTACCTTTACCCCCGGCCGTATTACCGGTATCATCGGTCATACCGGCAGTGGTAAAAGTACACTGGCGCAATTATTAAACGGTATTTTAAAACCCACTGAGGGTCGTGTGCTTTTGGATGGCGTAGATCTATCTACTGATGCAAAAAATCGTGTTCTGAACCGCTTCCGTATTGGTCTTGTGTTTCAGTATCCGGAATATCAGCTTTTTGAAGAGACGGTTTATGAGGATATTGCTTACGGCCCCAAGAATATGAAAAAGTCCCCGGAAGAAATCCGTCAGATGGTGCTGGAAGCAGCTCACTTTACGGGCATTTCCGATGAACTTATGAATCAGTCGCCCTTTGAACTTTCCGGAGGCCAGAAGCGCCGTGTTGCCATTGCCGGCATCTTGGCTATGGATCCGGAAGTGATCGTTTTGGACGAACCGGCCGCTGGACTTGATCCCAGCGGCAGGGAAGAGATACTGGGAAGACTGCGCGCTTATCAGAGAGCGAAAAATAAAACTGTTATTTTGATTTCTCACAGTATGGAAGATGTTGCCCGCTTTGCGGACGAGCTTCTGGTTTTGAAAAACGGCTCCGTTTTCATTCACGATACAGTAGACCGCGTCTTTTCGGATGAGGTAAACCTGGAAGAGGCTGGTCTTGCCTTGCCCCAGATCACCCGTTTTATGAGAAAACTGAAAGATAGCGGACTTGCGGTTTCCGGCTCTATTCATACGGTTGACGATGCCGTATTTGAACTAAAATCTCTCCTGAAAGGAGGGATGTAATATGCTCAAAGACATTACTCTCGGCCAGTTTTTCCCCGGCAACAGCATATTGCACCGCTTGGATGCAAGACTGAAGCTCTTACTGATGGTCTTTTTTGTAGTCTTTGTGTTCTTTGCAAAGAACCTGTTGTCTTTTGCCTATCTTTTCGTAGCGGTGCTGATTTTGATCGCCCTTTCCCGCCTTCCTTTTAAGGTAGTGCTTGGGGGACTTAAGCCCATTGTATTTATTTCGCTGTTTACAGCTCTTATCAACCTTTTCTTTACCGCCGGTGATGAACCTGTTTTCCAGTTTTATTTTATCCGCATTTATGAAGAGGGTATTTGGCGTGCGCTTTATATGATCGTTCGCATCATCAGTCTTGTGGCGGGAACCAGTGTACTTTTAACGTATACCACAAGCCCCATGGATCTTACGGATGCTATGGAGAATGTTTTATCCCCGCTGAAAAAGCTGCACGTACCCGTGCACGAGTTTGCTATGATGATGAGCCTTGCTCTTCGCTTTGTGCCCACCTTGATCGAAGAAACGGAAAAGATCATCAACGCCCAAAAAGCAAGGGGTGCTGACTTTGAATCCGGGAACCTGATTGCCAGAGCAAAAGCTTTGGTTCCCATCTTGATTCCTTTGTTTATCTCTTCCTTCTCCAGAGCAACCGATCTTGCCGTTGCCATGGAGTGCCGCTGTTACAGTGGCGGGGAAGGCAGAACAAGAATGAAGGTGATGCGGTATACCGTTCGCGATTTTCTCGTTTTCGCACTGATTTTGATAATCTTTGCTTTGGTGCCCGTTTTCGGCATGATTTCTTTCTCGTTTGGCGGAGTATTGTAATGAGAATTAAAATTTTACTGTCTTATGACGGTTCCGATTTTCACGGTTGGCAGATTCAGGACAATGCGGTAACGGTGCAGGGAGAGCTGGAAAAAGCTTTTTTTGAGCTTTTTAAAAAGGAAATTGCTCTTCAGGGCTGTAGCCGTACCGACGCCGGTGTTCACGCAAAAAATTTTGTGTGCCATGCAGATCTCCCTTCTGCTTTTCCACTTGATAAATTGCCCTTTGCTCTCAACGCGCTTTTACCCCGCAGTATTGCGGTTATGAGGGCAGAGCAAGTACCGGAGGATTTTCACGCAAGGTTCTCCTGCAAGGGAAAAACCTACGTTTACCGTCTTTGGAACGCCCGTATCAGAAATGCTTTCGAAGAGAAACGTGCCGGTTTCTGGCCCGTTCCTTTAAATGCAGAAAATATGGATCGGGTTGCCAAGGAATTTGTGGGCAAACACGATTTTGCCGCTTTTATGGCTACCGGCTCCCAGGTGAAGGATACCGTCCGCGAAATCTATTCGTTTGACGTTTCGTCAGAAGGAAATATGATAACGTTTCGCGTCTCCGGTAACGGATTTCTCTACAATATGGTGCGAATCATGGTTGGCACACTGATCTATGCAGACCTTGGTAAGCTTGATCGCAGTGTAACTATGATTATCGAATCGAAGGATCGCACCCTTGCGGGTATTACAGTACCGCCCGAGGGCTTGTATTTAGAAATGCCGTTTTATGATTAAAGAAGAAAAAAGCCTCTATAATATTGATGAAAGGGAATGAATATGAGTCAGAAGAATCAAAAGACTGATATTCCATCGGAAAAGAGAGAAAAGAAGTTTCGTCTGTATAAATTTCTGACGATCTCTCTTCTTGTTCTATTTCTTTTGGGCGGAGCAATTCTTTTTGAAAACGATATTACCGTAGAAAATCTCCGCTATTTAATTAAATATTTCGACTTTTCCTCTTCCGGTGCATTCTCGGAAGAATCGGTTATTTACTATAACGCGGATTCCGGTAATGAATTTTACGTATTCCGTGGCGATCTTGCTTTGGTAAATCCCGGCGGCATCACGCTTTTTGACCGCCGTGGCAGTGCGGTTATGACCGATTCCTTCAATATGTCCCAGCCCACCTGCGTTTTGTCTGATAAGTATCTTGCCGTATATGATCTTGGCGGGCACCAGGTTCGTATTTATAATTCCTTTGCCCTTTTATACGAAAACAGTTTTCCTTATACCGTTCAGTCCGTCTCCATCAATTCCGACGGCGCCTTTTCCGTTGTGACAGCAGAAAAGAATTATCGAAGTGCCGTTTTTGTTTTTGACCGTGAGTTTAAACAGGTCTATAAATGGTTATCATCGGATAAATATGCTACCGGGGCAACTTTCTCTGATCGCAATATACTGACTGTTTCTACCGTTCATTCGGAAGGGGGAGAACTTGTCAGTGATCTGATCGAATTGAAACTGGGAAATAACAAGCCCGTTTCAAATTTTGTGATGAAGTCGGAACTCCCGCTTTCTCATATGAATGACCGTACCGGTACGGTTTTAATGACAGACAGAAGCATTAAATTCATTAAAAAAGGCAAGGAAGAGGCCTCTAAATCATTCGCAGAGGGAAGCCTTAAGAAATTCGTTTTCGGTGAAAAATACTGTGCCGTTCTGCAGGATGAATTATCTGTTGGCGTAAACTATAAACTCAGTATCTTCAATCGGAAAGGGGAAGAGATCATTTCCCAGCAATTTTCCGTTTCGGTTCTTGATATTGAAATTTACAGAGATACTGTCTTCGTTTTGACCCATACAGAGCTTTATGTAATTAAAAACGGGGAGGAAACCCGAAAGATTCCCGTCGAAGGGGAATTTACGGATTTGGGTGTTCTTTCTAAAGATTGCCTTATTCTTTGCGGTGAAACGGAAGCGCATATCAAACTTTTAGATTGAGGTTATGATGAACATTATTTGGGATCTTATCTTAATAGGAATTATCGTTTTATTTGCTTTTATCGGAAAGATCCGCGGCTTTGTAAAAACTTTCTTTTCTTTTTTCGGTAGCGTTATCAGTTTTGTTTTAGCTTCGGTTTTTGCAAGACCTTTGGGACTTTTTTTGAGCGAAAAAGCGATTCTTCCTGTATTGAAAAAGTATTTTATTACCGTGTTCACCGAGAAGGCCGGGGAAGAAATGCAAAAATTTGATTTTTATTCCTTGTCTGAGTCTTCTCGAGAACTTCTTCTTCGTTTTCAGATTTCGGAGGAGAAGCTGGATGCTTTTTCCGTAAATGCAGAAGATACCATTCTTTCTGCCGCTGAAAAAATGGCGGATTCGGTCTTAACTCCCGTTGCGGAATCCTTAGGATATGCACTTTCCTACATTCTCCTTTTTATTTTACTGTCCTTTGCAATCAGGATCCTAGTTAAGGTGTTTAATTTGGTGGATAAACTTCCCATTATTCATTTTTCCAACCATTTTCTAGGTCTTTTGGTGGGAATTCTTTGGGGCTTGTTTATTGCATTCCTTGTTTCCAATCTCCTGGCCCTTGTAGAGCCAATGTTTTTTGATTCTAAATTTGATTTACTTCGTAATTTCAATATGGAAAAAACGTATCTTGTAAGGTGGCTGTCAACAGCTGACGTTTTTCAGTTTTTGATTCGTTGAGGAAAAAATATGAAGAAACTTCAATTCAAAAAATCTCAAATTCCTAATTATATTTCCGTATTTCGGATTGTATTGATTCCTTTTTACGCTTTGTTTTTCTTTGGCGTCATTATTCCGAAAAATATTACCCCCATTACTGCCGCCGGCTACGTTTTTATTCTGGCGGGTCTTTCCGATGCCATTGACGGGTATTTAGCCAGAAAAAACGGCTGGATCACCAACGTGGGCAAACTTCTCGATCCCTTGGCGGATAAACTTTTAGAACTTGTAGTTGCCCTGTGTCTATCTATTAAATTCGGCGGCCCCTTTACCATTCTCGCGGCTATCATCATCACAAAAGAAGTGATTATGATCGTGGGGGCTTATTTGATTATGTCAAAGAGCAGTGTGTACGTATCTTCCGTTTGGTGCGGAAAGCTTGCTACCATCGTTTGGTACGTCCTTCTTTGTGTGGTACACTTTTTCCCCAATGCTACCACATCCAATGCATCGCTTTGCTATATTCTCTGTATCGTTTTGATTTTGGTTATGATTATGGCTTTTGCTATGTACGTATTTAATTACGCATCTCAGATAGAAAGCACGAAGGATGCTATTTTAAAGGATAAGAAAAACGGATAAATTTTGATAGAAGGTCAGGTTTAGTAATGAAATTATGTTCCCGCTGTAATAAGCGCCCGGCAGTGATATATATCAATGAAATCAAAGGCGAAAAGGTAACGTCCAAGGGCCTTTGCTTTCATTGTGCCAAAGAACTCAATATCAAGCCTTTTTCCGATTACATTGAAAAAATGGGCATCGGTGAAGCGGATATGGAAATGATCGAGCAGCAAATGGGTCAGATGATGGAAGGCATGGATGATATGGAAGGCGGAATGCCTTCTTTGGATCTTGGTTCTATCTTTGGTGGTTCTATGCCCCCCGTACCTGCTGAAAAGGAAGAAGATCATAAGGACGGGAAGGAAAATAAAAAGCAAAAGAAGCACGGCAAAATGCTGGACGGCTTCTGCATTGATCTGACGAAAAAAGCAAGGCTTGGCGAATTGGATCCGGTCATCGGACGTGAGGAAGAATTAAAGCGTGTGATTCAGATCCTTTGTCGCAGACAAAAGAATAACCCTTGCCTCATCGGTGAGCCGGGCGTTGGTAAAACCGCCATTGCGGAACTTTTGGCGCAAAGTATTGCCGATAAAAACGTTCCTGTTCGTATGCAGGATAAAGAAGTCTTTTTACTTGATTTAACCGCGCTTGTTGCCGGCACTCATTTCAGAGGTCAGTTTGAGAGTAGGGTAAAAAGCCTTGTGGAAGAGATCAAGAAACTGAAAAACATTATTTTGGTTATTGATGAGATCCATACCATTGTCGGTGCAGGAGATTCCGAAGGCGGAATGAGTTGTGCCAACATTTTAAAACCTGCTCTGTCCCGCGGTGAGATTCAGATCATTGGTGCTACCACCCTTTCCGAATATCGTAAGTATATCGAAAAGGATCAGGCGCTGGAACGCCGTTTTCAGCCTGTAATGGTAGATGAACCTACCGTGCAAAAGACCATTGAAATCCTCAAGGGGATCAAAAAGCATTACGAAACCTATCACGGCCTTTCGGTTCCTGAATCTATTTTGAGAACCACGGTAAATCTTTCCGAACGGTATATTACCGATCGTTTTTTGCCGGATAAAGCCATTGATATTTTAGATGAAGCCTGCGCAAAGAAAGCCATTGAAAGTGACGTGATCAATTCTATTGATCGCCTTGCAAATGAACTAAAACTTCTGGCGGAAGAACGGGAAAACTTGGAATCTCAAGGCGATGCCGACGATTCTACTTACGCCCGCATTGCGGAATTGAAGGTTAGTGAACTGAGAAAAAGGGAAGAGTTTGACTCCCTCTCTAAAAAGCGTGATGAGATTCAGTTAAATCTTGATGATATCGCCGGTGTCATCGAATCCTGGACCGGTATTCCCGCATCCAGTATTTCCGAAAATGAATTTGAGAAGATCACCGCTCTTCGGGATAAGCTGTCTTCTTATATCATTGGGCAGGAAAAGGCAGTTGATGCCGTTTGCCGCGCTATCAAAAGGCACCGCGCCGGTATCAGCGCAAAAAAGAAACCGGCCAGCTTTATCTTTGCAGGTCCTACCGGCGTGGGTAAGACGGAACTTGTGAAGCGTCTTGCTTCGGAACTGTTCGATTCTACCGAGTCTTTGATCCGACTTGATATGTCGGAATATATGGAGAAGCATTCGGTTTCCAGAATCGTCGGATCTCCTCCCGGTTACGTGGGCTACGACGATGCCGGTCAGTTATCCGAAAAAATCCGTCGCAAGCCCTATTCTGTGGTATTGTTTGATGAAATTGAAAAAGCGCATCCCGATGTGTTAAATATTTTGCTTCAGATTTTGGATGACGGAAAAGTTACGGATTCTCACGGCAAAGTCATCAATTTTGAAAATACCGTTATCATTATGACTACGAACGCCGGTAGCAAAGCCGGTGCCGGCCTTTCCGGATTCGGTCATCGTATGGATGAGGCGGAAGAGTCTAAAACGTTAAAGGGATTGGAAAGCTTTTTGAAACCGGAATTTCTTATCCGTGTGGATGAGATCATTACCTTTGCAAAATTAACAAAAGAAGATTTTGCAAAGATTGCCGGACTTCGCCTTGGCGAATTGAAAGAGGCCATCGCTGAAAAGGGAATTGATCTTTTGTACGATGAAACTGTACTTTCTTATGTAGCAGAACATTCCTTTAGTGAAAAATTCGGCGCGAGAAATATGGCGCGCTTTATTCAGACGGAAATTGAAGATTCCATTTCCGATCGCATTCTTTTTGACCGAGAAAATAGGATCAGGTCAATTCGGCTTGCGGTGGAAGAAGATAAATTGAAGCTTGATTTGGAAAAAGAGGTATAATGAACTTATTGGAAGTTGGACTGGATCGGCTCCGTGAAATTTTAGGGACCGATCCGGAACTGGGACTGACAGGGGAACAAGTCTTACAAAACAGACAAGAATTCGGCGAAAACGTTCTCTTTGAAAAAAAGAATACAGTGTCGGAACTTGTTCGAAAAATTTTCGGCGACGTGATGATGATACTGTTTCTTCTGGTTGCCTTTTTCGATTATATGGAAACCGGAGAATCTTCTTCGCTGATCGCACTTCTTGTTACGGTAATTTTGTATGGCATTTTTGTTTTGGGAACTTTTGTTTACGTAACCAAAACCAAAAAGCTCCTTGAAAAATATTCAAAAAGTAAATTTCATGTCAGAAGAAACGGCGGGATCAAAAAAGTTCAAAAAAGTGAGATCGTTCCCGGTGATATTTTAGTTTTGGAGAAGGGGGACGTTGTCCCTTGTGACGGTATTATTCTTCGACACAGCTCTCTTAAAATTTTAGAGGCAAGTGTTACCGGCAGAAGAGTGCCGGTATTTAAAAGAAGCCACGAAGAAGTAAGTGGCGAGAATAGCGGCCTTCCGTATTTCGAATGTATTTTGTTTGCCGGCAGTGTTATCCTGCAGGGCTCGGTAAAACTTTTTGTTTGTAATACCGGTAAAAACATTTTTGATAATGAGAATGCAACGGTATCCAGACAAAATACCTCGGTTCCTACCATTTATCAAACTGCTATGGAACTGAAAAAGCAAATTTCACTTGTTTGGGTAGTGGCATCCCTTTTCATTTTGGCTTGGGGCGTTTTTTACGGACTGGAGGTTTTTCACACCTTCTATTTCGTGTCGGCTATGATTATTGCCGCTTTCCCGGATTCTATTGAGCATTTGTGCGACTTGGCCCTTTCTCATATGACCAGAAGGCTCTTTTCCGAAGGCATTGTTTTAAGAAATCCCGGAGCAATTGACCGCCTTTGTGACGCAAACTGTGTATTCATCAATTCCAGTGAATATTTGTTCCATTCCCACCCCCTGCCCAAGGCCTTTTACCTTGGCCAGAGCTTTTATGATTTTAAGGAAAAGCCGGAAAAAGCGGCGCCTCTTTTGGAAGCACTTCTTTTGGCTCAAAGTCACAAAGCGTATTTTGCAGGTAGGCCGGATGAATGGAAATCGGAAAGAGCCATTCTTTCTGCCGCAGCGTCACTTGGTATACAAAAAACAAAACTGGATAAAAAGGTGCTTCATATCAATCACTACGATTTTGAACCCCGCTATGGATATTCTTGTTCACTAGTGATGCAGGATAAGACGTACCGTCTGATTATTCGAGGCAATCCCAGTTCTGTACTTGCCGCTTGCGATGAGTTTTACCGTGACGGTGTAAGCGTTCCGATGAACGAGTCCCTGCGCACCGCCATTCGCGGTCAGACCAGACACCTTGCCGGTATGTGCGAACGCCTTGTGGCGGTTGCCACTTTAAACCTTTCCTCACCTTCTACCGGCGATCAACGCGCATTATGTCGTGGCATGACGTACCTTGGTATGTTTGGTCTTTCTACGCCCATTAGTGCGGCTTCTGCCAATGCAGTGAGTATTTGTCAGAAGGCCGGTGTTCAGTCCTATCTTTTAACGGATGATTTCCCGGAAACTGTTTCCGCTTTATCGAAAAGTGTTTCCATTATTGGAAAGGACGATTATCAAAACGCTTTATCCTACGGTACTTATGAAAGAATGGACCGAGGGGTATTTTTGGCGGATCTGGAAAGATATAAAGCATTTTGTGCTTTCCCGGTAGATGAAAAGCAAAATATTGTTAAGTATCATAAGAATAACGGAAATATTACCGTCGCGCTTACGTCCGGCGTTTTGGATACGCTTCCCCAGATGGAAGCGGATATTTCAATCGTTGGCGCAGAGGAAAAACTGAACGCCGTCAGACTCAATGCCGATCTGATGCTGAAAGAAAAGCGCTTTGAATTAATTCCTCTTTGCATTAATTGGGCCCGTATTTTTTATCGCAACGTGGTTCATATTATGCAGTACGTTCTTTTGGTTCAGGTAACCTTGGGATTTTCTGCATTTATTGGAATGACAGCAAATAGGGAAGTCCCTTTTCCCGTTTTGCCGATGCTTCTTTCCGGAATCTTAGTATCCATTCCCTGCGGCATCAATTTATTCCGGCAGACGCCCGGTCCAAGACTTGAAGATAATAGGTATGCATTGAAAGACGAGCGTGTATTTTCACTTAGAGCACTTATTATTCTGCCTTTTTTAGCCGGCGCGATCCAGGCCATTTCTGTTATGCTGGCACGGCAGATCGCCTTTTACGCTACCGGCAATTCCGGTATCGCCGCTGGTGCCGCATTGGTGGCCTTTACGATGTCACTTTGTTTTTCGTCTATTTCTTTCAAGTTTGGCGATCCTATTACGCGCAGTTATAAGCAGCTGGGAAGATCGGATGTGACAGTGTTTGTTATTGCTCTTCTGGTATCATCCTTTTTTGCCTTTACACCGCTTGGCGTTCATTGGCTTTTTGCAAATCCCGCAAAAATGCTGGGATTTTGGCCCTTCCTTTTTGCGATAATTCTATCTTTGTTTTCTGCCTTTACTTTGGAGGCAATG
The DNA here is from genome assembly GCA_045590715.1 of Eubacteriales bacterium. Lineage (GTDB taxonomy): Bacteria > Bacillota > Clostridia > Oscillospirales > SIG627 > RGIG5579. The sequence continues at coordinate 27,459 of JAZNRO010000079.1, forward strand.
AAACTGTTAAAAATTAATGATTCCGCGAAATCACGCGATTATAAAAATGAGAAAGGAGAACAGTTATGACTTCTGTAACCAAACAAAGCATCATCGGTGATATTCTGGATGCTGATCAGGGAACCGCTCAGTTCTTTTTTGAGATCGGTATGCACTGCCTTGGTTGTCCCGCTTCCCGCGGTGAATCTATCGAGCAGGCCTGCGCCGTTCACGGAACTGATGCTGACGCTCTCGTAGAGAAGATCAATGCATACCTTGCTACCAAATAAGGGCAAGAGTAAGGCTGTTGTTCTCTCGGATAGGCTTTCTGCTATCGCGGAAAGCCTACCGGAGGGTGCAGTTGTCTGTGATGTAGGTTCCGATCACGGCGATTTGCCGCTTTACTTATTGCAAACGAAAAAATCACCGCGTGTTATTGTAACGGATTTAAACCCGTTACCACTTTCACGCGCGAAGAAAAATATAAACGATTCCGGGCTTTCAGACTTTGCTACGTTTGTCTTAACGGACGGAATCGAAGAAGTGCTGACCCGGAAACCGGACGTATTTGTGATTGCCGGCATGGGGGGAGAAACCATTTCCGGAATTTTAGAACGTGCCCTATCTTGCATTTTACCCGGTACCCGTTTTGTAGTTCAGCCTATGACAAAAGCATCGGTTCT
>JAZNRO010000080.1:0-11509 GCA_045590715.1 Eubacteriales bacterium
TAGGGCTATGAAGCCCGCCTTGCGGCCCTTTTTGAAATTTGTGTGCGCTTTGCTTCATAGCGGCGAAGCCCCTGCTTCATGCAAGGCGGAGCCTTATGCTTCATATTTGCGAAGCAAATGCTTCATTCAAAAGGAGAAAATATGAAAAACGATAAACTATCCTTTCAATCTAAAGAATTTGCTGTCGCCATTATTCGACTTGTGCGTGATCTAAAAGGGAAGAAAGAATCTATTATTTCTGGTCAAATCGGCAGAAGCGGCACCAGCATCGGCGCCAATATCCGCGAAGCTCAATATGCTCACGGAAAAGCAGACTTTATTTCCAAGCTGCAGATTGCTCTTAAAGAGGCTAACGAAACGGGCTATTGGCTCGAGCTTCTTGTAGAAACGAACTATATTTCAGAAGATGAATTTAAGGTACTTGACCAAAAGTGTACCGCACTCCGTGCTATGCTCATTGCCTCCATCAATACCACAAAACAAAATATGCAATAAAAAAGCCGTGAAATTCACGGCTTTTTATTTTTGCATATTGGGATTGTCGGTTCGTTCTAAAAGGTAGTCGAGAGAGATGCCGAAATAATCGGCAATTTTAATAAGCTCTTTGATGCCTGGCTCTCGCTCTCCGGTTTCATACCGACTGATGGTATTTTGATTGGTATTTAGGTCAAGGGCAAGTTTTAATTGGGAAATGCCTTTTTTCTTTCGGATCTCCTTCAATCTCATAAAATCACCTCTTGACATTATTATCCCATATCGGTATAATAAAAATATCCCGATTTGGGATAGAAAAGGAGAAAATGATGAAAAAGAAAACATGGATTTGGTTTGTTGTAATATTTGTGTTGATTTTAGGGCTTTTGGGCGGCTGTTTAGAAGATACCGAATATGAAAGAGCTGGAAAAGAGTTTGGTTCTTGGGTAAATAAGGTTCCTGATAATTGGTCAGCCGCTGAAAAACAGTACTTTGATGATTTTATGGATTGGGCCGACAAGAATTAATAACACAGAAAAAAGCTGTGGATTTCACGGCTTTTTATTTTTGCTTATTTTGTTTTCTTTTTAAAATCTTGTTAAATCCAATGTGGCAAGGATCTGGTCTTTGCCTTTGCCGAAGGAGATAAGAAGGGTAGAGGCGTCTTTGTTTAGGGCCAGGCTTCCGGGGGTGCCGTAGTCAATGGTGTGACTGCCTTTCTCTTTGCCTGTATCAAGGTCAATGACGGTGATAAGGCCGCCTTCGCCTTTTGCGGTGGTACCGCAAAGGATCGTGCCGCTTTCATCGCAGGTAACGGTGCCAAAGGGGGTATTTGCAAAGTAAGTCTTTTCTTCTCCGGTGGCAAGATTCAGATAGCGGTAGGTGGTGCGGTCATCTTCGGCGGAAGTGAAAAGAACGGCGTTAGATCCGATTTTTTCATAGGAATCAAAGGCAAAATCCCGATTTCCCAGGGGGAGATTGTTTCCGTATTCAAAAAAGCCGATACCGGTGTAGTTTCCGGCGGTGTTTTTCTTGGTGTACCAGATCTTTTTGCCCTCGTTTGTTGTGGCTAAAAGAGTGCCGAAATCGGGAAGACCCGATTTATCGCAGAGCACGTAGGTCTGGGCAAAATCTACCGGGTGCAGGAGTACCAGGCTTTCGGACTGGGACAGGAAGGAGAGGGCGTTATAGGGAAGGGCGGTAGAGGATTTTACAATATCGGGAAGGGCGGTGGCGTGGGCGCCGCCATTTTTCAGCGCCAGAAGGATCAGCTCATTTTCCGTTAAGAGATAGGCCAGATCCTTTTCTTTTTCCCAAAGGGTAAGAGAAGAAAGATCCCCTGCGCCTTTTACCAGGTTTTCCACGGAAACGGAGCGGGAGGGCGATACGAAACCGCCGGTAAATCCGCCGTTTTCCCCTTTATGAAGGTAGAGAAAACCGTCGCTTTCTTTTAGATAAAAAAGCCTGGTATCCGCAAAACTGCCGTCTTTTACGGTAAAGCGGAAAAGAGGCGTAAAGGCATCTTTTTTATTTTCATTTTTTGTTTTTTCTCCGCAGGAAATAAGGGAGAAAAGACAGAGGATCACAAGAATGAGCGATAAGATCTTTTTCATAGAAAAAACCTCACAAGTAGTATGTATCAAGAATAGCATATCTGCGGAAAATATGGTTAAGAATTTGTGAATTTCAAAGGAGAAGAAAAAATGGAATCAGAAGAAAGAGATCAGAACCCGGCAGAAAACGCCTGCGAAAAGGATCAGAAACAGCGGGATATTTTAGAATTCGGCAAGATCGTAACGAAAGGCTCTGCGGCGGTGCAGACCCTTGTGATCGCAGGGCAGATCGAGGGACACGCGATCCTTGGCCCCCCTGCCAAGACCACCTGCTACGAGCATATTTTGCCCCAGCTTGTTTTGGCGGAGGAATCCCCGGAAATCGAAGGGGTACTGTTTCTTATTAACACCGTAGGAGGTGATGTGGAAGCGGGCCTTGCTATGGCGGAAATGATCGCCGGTATGTCAAAGCCCACCGTTTCCCTGGTGCTGGGCGGCGGTCACTCCATCGGCATCCCCCTGGCGGTGGCGGCTAAAAAATCTTTTATTGCAGGAAGCGCTACCATGACCGTTCACCCGGTTCGTATGACCGGCCTTGTTTTGGGGGTGCCACAAAGCTTTGAATATTTAAAACGGATGCAGGACAGAATTTGTGATTTTATTATTTCCCATTCTGAAATTTCAGCGGAAAAACTGGATGAGCTGATGGCCGGCCGTCACGATATGGCAACGGATATCGGCACCATTTTAGAGGGGGAAGAGGCAGTGCGCACGGGACTTATTGACTCCCTGGGTACTTTCCACGATGCCTTGACGGAATTAAAGCGTCAGATCGAGATGGCAAAAAGCCCTTGATTTCAAAGTTTTTTTAGGCTGTTTCCCTTGACAAAAAGCGCCCTTTTAATGTACAATAAAAGGGCGTATTGAATATATGCGACATTATGAAATCTTGTTCCGATGAAAATCGTAATGAAAAAAAGAAGGAGGTGTGCAAGTTACATAATGGAACCTATGTGGATCGCAATCTGTGCTGCGGCTGCAGTTCTGACCTTAATCCTCGGTTTTGTATGCGGTATCGTTTATCGCAAACACATCGCGGAAAAGAAGATCGGCACGGCAGAAGGCCAGGCAGCCAGAATCGTAGAAGAAGCCCGCAAAACGGGTGAACAGAGAAAAAAAGAACTTCTTTTGGAAGCAAAAGAAGAAGCGCTTCGCAATAAGAACGAAGCCGATCGCGAGATCAAAGAGAGAAGAAACGAAGTTTCCAGACTGGAAAAGAGAGCTATCCAGAAAGAAGAAAATCTGGATCGCAAAATGGAAAATTTGGAGCGCAAGGAAGAAAACCTGGAGCGCAAGCTGAAAGAAGCCGACGAAAAGAAGGAAGAATTGGAACGGCTGAAGGCAGAAGAAATTGCCATTTTGGAAAAGTGTGCCGGCATTACCGGTGAAGAAGCAAAGAACATTTTGTTCCAGCGCTATGAAGATGAAGCCAAGCACGCCGCTTCCATTCGTTTTGCCGAGATCGAGGCAGAACTGAAGGAAAATGCGGAGAACAAAGCAAAAGATCTGATCACCGGCGCCATCCAGCGCATCGCCGCAAACCACGTAACGGAAGCTACCGTTTCCGTTGTTGCCCTTCCCAACGACGATATGAAGGGAAGACTGATTGGTAGAGAAGGTAGAAATATCCGCACCATCGAAACCTTAACCGGCGTAGATCTGATCATTGACGATACCCCCGAGGCCATTACCCTGTCAAGCTTTGATCCTATGAGAAGGGAAATTGCCCGTCTGACCATTGAAAAGCTCATTACCGACGGCCGTATCCATCCCGCCCGCATTGAGGAAACGGTGGAGAAGGCTCAGAAGGAAGTGGAAGCTACCATTAAGAGCGAAGGCGAACAGGCCGTTCTCTCCTGCGGTATCCACAGTATGAACTCCGAGCTGATCCGTCTGCTTGGTAGACTGAAATACCGTACCAGTTACGGACAGAACGTATTGAAGCACTCTGTAGAAGTATCCTTCATTGCCGGTATGATCGCCGATGAACTGGGCGTTGACCCCGCTCTGGCAAGAAGAGCCGGTCTGCTTCACGATATCGGTAAGGCATTAAACCACGAAGTGGAAGGCAGTCACACCCAGATCGGTGCTGACATTGCCAAGAAGTACCGCGAGAATAAGGACGTGATCCACGCCATTGAAGCCCACCACAACGATATTGAGCCCCAGACCCTGGTGGCTGTCATCGTTCAGGCGGCTGACGCGGTTTCCGCGGCCCGTCCCGGTGCCCGCAGAGAAAATCTGGAGTCTTACATCAAGCGCCTCCAGAAACTGGAAGAAATTGCAAACTCCTATAACGGAGTGGAAAAATCCTTTGCCATCCAGGCCGGCAGAGAACTGCGCCTCATGGTAAAACCTGAAGTGGTAAACGATGAGAATATGGCATTCATCGCCCACGATATTGCCCGCAAGATCGAAGCGGAAATGGAGTATCCCGGACAGATCAAGATCCACGTGATCCGTGAATCCCGTGCGGTAGAATACGCCAAATAAAAATATTAGAAATGATACAAAAATGAAAACAAAAGCCTTTCGTATCCTTTGTTTCGGTGACGTAGTAGGAGAAAACGCAAGTCTTTATCTTCGCAGGGTCTTGCCCGGTATAAGAAAAGAGATGGGCGCGGACTTTGTCATCGCCAACGGAGAGAATTCCGCCAAAAAAGGCGGGATAGATCCGGAATCGCTGCAGCAGCTTTACAGCGCAGGAGTGGATCTGGTCACGACGGGAAATCACGTTTTCAGGCAAAGAAGCATTTATGATTTTCTGGACGGAGCAGGATCCCTGCTCCGTCCTTGTAATTTCCCCTCTTCTTGCCCCGGCAAGGGCTACGAGATCGTAAAGCTTTCCGGTCTTCGGGTCCTTGTGGTAAACGTGCAGGGTACTCTCTTTATGGAAGCCCTTGCTTCTCCCTTTGAAACGGTGGAGAAGATCCTAGAAAGAGAAGCGGGAAATTACGATTTTGCACTCTGTGATTTCCACGGGGAAGCTACCAGCGAGAAAAAAGCCTTTGCCTGCTATTTTGATTCCCGTTTTTCCGCCGTATTCGGCACCCATACCCATATTCCCACCGCAGACCTTCAGATCCTGCCCGGCGGTACCGGGTACATTACGGACCTTGGTATGGTAGGCGGTGTGGATTCCGTTTTGGGAATGAAAAAAGAAATCGCGATCCAAAAGTTTTTGACCCATATGCCCACTTATTATCAAGTAGCCGAGGGCAAGTGCGAAGCCTGGGGCGCTCTTTTTGATATTGACCCCGATAGCGGAAAATGTATTCATACAGAGCAGATTCATTTAATCGATGAGAAAGCGTAGCAAGTAGAATGCTGTTAAATCATCTGATCCAAAAGGAAAAGTCCTTTGCTCCTTTGATGGGAGCCCTGGAAAAAGAGAATAAGCCGGTTTTGGTGACGGGCATTTCCAGTAGCCTAAAGCACCTGTTTCCCGGCGCAGTTCTTTCCCATACCGGAAAAAAAGCCTTGATCCTTTTGCCCGATGAGGCAGAGGCGGTGCGGATGCACAAGGCTCTTTCTTCGGTATTTCCCGGCGCGCTCTTTTTTCCCGAGCGGGATTTTTCTTTGGTTCGGGTAGACTCTTCCAGCCGTGATTTTTCCGGCGAAAGACTGGCGGTACTTACCCGTATTGTAAAGGGTGATTATACTTGCGTGGTCACCACTGCTGCCGCCGCCTCTCAGGCTACGGTTCCTCCGGAGAGAATGAAAAATCTTCAAATGGAAATTTCCGTGGGCCAGGAGATCTCCAAAGAAGATCTGATCCGGGCCATGCAGGAAAACGGCTACGAATCCTCCCATCGGGTGGAAGGTGTCGGTCAGTACGCTACCCGGGGTGATATTATTGATATTTTTCTTACCGGAGCAGAGTATCCGGTGAGAATCGAGCTCTTTGGGGACGAAATCGACTGCATGGGCAGTTTTGATATTACCACCCAAAGAAGAATGGAAAATATTTCTTCTATCACCTTGTTTCCCGCCCAGGAGATCACTTATACCCAAAGCGAAAAGGAGATCATCTGCCAGTATCTCCGGGAAGAAAAGGAAAAGACCCGTCCCGAAGAAAAGGAAAAGCGGGTCTTTATCCGCTCTCTTCTTGACCGGATGGAAGGGGGACTGGAATTCCCTAAAGATCTTTTCCTCCCTTTGATCTACCGCTTTGCTACTTTATTTGATTATTTTCAGAAGGAAACGGTCTTTCTCTACGGACAAACGGATTGCAAGGAAGCTCTTTCCCGTTCAAACCGTTTGCTGGAGGAAGAGATCAGTCTTCTGCTGGAAGAAAATAAAACTTTACTGCCGAAAGAGGATCTAAAGCTTCTTTTGGATTTTGACGATCTTTCGGAAGATCTGTCCCGGCGTCCGGTTTTATTGATGGAAAACTTTTTTGCCGGGAAAAGCCCTATCGCCCCCAGCGGTATCTTCTCCTTTGTGACCCGTACCTCTCCCCGGGCTTTCCGGGATCTTTCGGGACTTGTGGAAGATATTTTTTCCCTGCGGGAAGAAGGGTACAAAACCCTTGTTCTCTGTGAAAATTCCCTTTCCCGGGAAAATCTTATTTCCGCTTTGAAGGAAAGGGATATCCCTTATGACAAGGCGGAGGAAAGAGGGGAAGAGAATTTTTCTGACGGGGTGACCCTTGTTCTTCGCAGTTTCCCCGGGGGAGATCTTATCCTTTCCGGCTTTGAACTTTCCGATTCCCGGGTGGTACTGCTTCGGGATACGGATTCGGACCAGATGAAAAAAACGGGTAAGAAAAAAGACCGCAGCGGCGTGAAACAAAGCGCCAAGAAAAAGCTTTTATCTTACCAGGATCTGACCGTCGGCGATTACGTGGTGCATCAGAGCCACGGTATCGGTATTTTCCAGGGCGTGGAAAAGATGCGCTCCGGGGACGGCAGTATCAAAGACTTTATTAAAATTGCTTATGCAGGCAAGGACGTTTTGTACGTGCCTTGCGCCAATCTGGACGCGGTGTCCAAATATATCGGACCGAAAAGTGATTCCGGTACCTTAAAGCTTTCCAAAATGGGCGGCGGAGAGTGGCAGAAAGCCACCTCGCGGGCAAAGGCCAGCGCCAAGAGCATTGCGAAAAACCTCATTGCCCTATACGCCGAAAGACAGAAAATGCCGGGCTTTGCCTTTTCTCCCGATACCACCTGGCAGAAGGAGTTTGAAGATTCCTTCCCCTACGGAGAAACGGAAAGTCAGCTTCGCGCCACCGCCGAGATCAAGGCGGATATGGAAAAGAAAGTACCCATGGACCGCCTTCTTTGCGGTGACGTAGGCTTTGGTAAAACGGAAGTTGCCCTTCGGGGCGTGTTTAAATGCGTGATGGAAGGCAAGCAGGCAGCGATCCTGGTGCCTACTACTATTCTTGCCTGGCAGCACTATCAGACCATTTTATCCCGCTTCAAGGGGTATCCGGTAAAAATCGAGATGCTGTCCCGCTTCCGCACCAAAAAAGAACAGACGAAGATCTTAAAGGATCTGGCCCAGGGTAAAATTGACGTTTTGGTGGGAACTCACCGCCTTTTGCAGAAGGATATCTCCTTCCCCGACCTTGGCTTTTTGGTCATTGACGAGGAGCAGAGATTCGGCGTTGGTCATAAGGAAAGACTGAAAGAAATTTCCCGCGGGGTAGACGTTTTGACCCTGACCGCCACCCCCATTCCCCGCACCTTAAATATGGCCCTTTCCGGTATCCGGGATATGAGCTTGTTAGAGGAAGCACCGGAGGACCGATTCCCGGTGCAGACCTACGTTTTGGAATACGATCGGGGAATTTTGCTGGAAGCGATCCGCCGGGAACTGCGGCGGGGAGGCCAGGTGTTTTATTTAAATAACAATATTGACGAGCTTTTGTCCTTAAGACCTCTTCTGGAAAGAGAGTTTCCTGAAGCCAGCATCGGAATCGCCCACGGAAAAATGGATAAAGATGCCCTTTCCGACGTGTGGAAAGAGATGATGGATAAGGAGAAGGATATCCTTCTTTGTACCACCATTATTGAAACGGGTATCGACCTGCCCGACGCCAATACCCTCATCGTGGAAAATGCAGACCGTTTCGGTCTTTCTCAGCTTCATCAGATCAGAGGACGAGTGGGCCGTTCCGACCGAAAGGCCTACGCTTATCTGACCTACCGTCGGGGCAAGGTGCTTTCGGAAGTATCCGTAAAGCGCCTGGAGGCCATTCGGGAATATACCCAGTTCGGCGCAGGCTTCCAGATCGCCCTTCGTGACCTTGAGATCCGGGGCGCGGGAAATCTTTTGGGCGCGGAGCAGTCCGGCCATCTTGACAGCATCGGTTATGATATGTATATGAAGATCCTTTCGGATGCGGTGCTTGCTGAAAAGGGCGAAAAGGTAGTAGAGAGAAGCGAGTGCGTGGTGGACTTAAGTCTGGACGGCTATATCCCCGAAAAATACGTTCCTTACCCTGCCCAGCGTCTTGATCTGTACCGGAAGATCGCATCCATCCGGACGAAAGAAGATGCAGACGATCTGACGGACGAGCTTTTGGACCGCTTTGGGGATATTCCGAAAAGCGTGCAGAATCTTTTCTCGGTGGCCCTTCTTCGCAGTCACGCGGAAAGGCTTCTTTGCGAGAGCATCAAGGAGCAAAAGGGAAAAGTGACTTTCGTCTTTTCCCAGGTTCCTCACGAAGCCCTGCTTCTTTTGTCGGCTCTTTACGCCTCCCGTCTTTCCCTTTCTTTTTCGGGAAAGAGCGGTGTTACCTTAAACTTAAAAGAAAAAGAAAGCGTTTTGACCCAATGCGCTGACCTTCTTTGTCATCTGGAAGGGTTTATAAGGGATTTAGAAAACGGAAAGGAAGAAAAATGATGAAACAGAGAAAAATGCGAATTCTTTCATTTCTCCTGGTACTGGTGATGGCTCTCCCGCTTGTCACCTCTTGCGCCGGAGTGAACAAAAAAGCGGCGGTAAGCTTTCAGGGAGAAGAAATCAACTGCGCGACCTTTCAGTATCTTTGCTCTCTGAAAAAGACCAGTTATCTTTACGAGGCCTACGGCGTCAGTGAAGGCTCGGTTTCTTCTTCTGAACTGCAGGATAATGGGGCTATCTGGACGGCCAAGGCAGAGGACGGCTCTACGGTAGCAGATACTTTAAAGAGCGAAGTTTTGGATGAGGTAAAGCTTTTCCTCTATATGGCAAAATACGCCAAGGACCAGGGCTTTACTCTGGGCGACAAGGAAAAGAAGCTGGTAAAGCAGCAGTTTGACAAGGCTGTTTCCAATTACGGCGATAAAAAAAGCTTTAACCGGGAAATGAAGCGGTACGGCATCAATTACGATCAGATGCTGGCGTACAATTACTTCCAGACACTGGCTTATCAGGGCCTGGAACTGCTCTTCGGGGAAAACGGCAGCCGCCGCATTACCGATGAGTCCGTAGAAAAGTATTTTAAGGATCATTACGCTACCACCCTTTGTATTTTTATCAATACCAAGGATAAGACCTATCCTAACGGAAAGGTCGTAGGTCTGCCTCAGGACGAAAAAGAAGCAAAGCTTTCGTTGGCAGAAACCGTTTATCAAAAAGCGCTGGCCGGAGAAGATTTTGCTTCTCTTGTAACGGCTTATTCCGATACCGGATCTGACGGGGAAACTGCCGAAAAGGGCTACACCTTCCGTCAGGGCGGTTTTGTCAATAGCAAGGCAGAAGAAAAGGTCTTCCAGATGAAGACCGGAGAAATTGCCCGGGTGGATACGGATGGCGGCGTTTACATCCTTTGCCGGAAGGCATTAAACACCGATTTCTTTGACAGCGCCAAACAAAGCATCCGCACGGAGCTGGAGGAAGTGAAAAAATACGCGCTGGTGTCCGACGTAGACAAGGAATTTAAGGTAAATACCGATTTCTTAAACACCCTTGATATTGCGGCTATTCCCCACGTAGTATAAAAAAGCAAAAGAAAAAAACCGATTGAAATTTCAATCGGTTTTTCTTTTTTTTCTATTTTTTCTCAAAGAAGGGACGGATAATGCCGCGGGGACAAACGTTTACGCATTCTCCGCAGCCGGTGCAAAGATTTTCATCAATTCTTGCACAGTTGTTTTCCACTAAAATTGCTCCCACCGTGCAAACCTTCTCGCACTTTTTACAGCCGATGCAACCGGCATTGCAGGAGCGGAGAACGTCCGCACCCTTTAATTTTGCAGTGCAGTGCACCCCGAAATGAGAAGAATGGGGTACCATACGGATCAGTCCCTTGGGACAAGCCGAAACGCAAAGGGAACAGCTGTGGCATTTATCCGGGTCTACCACCGCCACTCCGTCCAGAACGTGAATGGCATCAAAGGCGCAGACCTTTTCACAGTTGCCAAGGCCCGTGCAACCGTCGGGGCAGAATTTGGTACCGCCGGCAAGCTTTGCCGCGATCCGGCAATCCCTTATGCCTTCGTATATGTATTTATCCTTGGCACCGGATCCGCCGGCGCACATCACGTGGGCGATCAGTCTGTCCTCATTTTTCAGGGTCATGTGGCAGAGTTTTTCAATTTTCATAATGCTTTCCCGGGTAATGGCGGTGCACCTTACAGGGCGAACACCTTCTTTTAAAATGCCGTCGGCAAATTCCGAACAGCCGGCAAATCCGCACCCGCCGCAGTTGGCACCGGGAAGCAGGGCATAGATCTTTTTCTTTTTGGTGTCCCGGGTCAGAGAAGCCTTCTTTTCCATCAGGGAGAGCAGAAGGCCGAAAAGCGCGCCCAGCACCAAAAACAAAAGGAGGGTCAATAGTATTTTTTCCATACGGATCTCCTTAAAAGTGCATTAGAGAAAAAGCGTAAAAGGCGATGGCTACAAGTCCCGCGCTTACAAGCACCATAGGAACGCCTCTGAAATGAGGGGAAATATCCTCTTCCTGGATCCGCTTTCTTACGCCTGCAAATAAAAGAAGGGCAAAGGCAAAGCCGAGAGAAGCGGCAAAGCAGTAAAAAACAGCGGAGAAAAAGTGGGTAAAGGAAGCGGAAAAATCGGAAAATACCGTTCTTAAGGTGGTAATAATAGCGCAGTTTACACAAACAAGAGGCAGGTATACCCCCAGGGCGTTAAAGAGGGCCGGGCGGTATTTTTCCAGTAGAATTTCCAAAATCTGAACCAGAAATGCGATGACCAGAAGAAAAACGGGGGTGGTTAAAAAGGTCAGATCAAAAGGCCAAAGAACAAAGCGGTATATGGGCCAGACCAGTGCCCCGGAAAGCGTGGTAATTCCAATGACGGAAAGGGCCATGCCCAAGGAAGTGCGCACGTTTTTGGAAGTGCCTATAAAGGGACAAAGTCCGTAGAATTTTACCAAAACGTAATTTTCGGCAAAAAGAGCGGAAAAGAGGATCAAAACAAGCTTTGTCATAATTCTTCCTCCTCTCTCTCCGGCATTTTTTTGATCT